>JBMSIW010000109.1:0-6406 GCA_049418265.1 Vulcanococcus sp. | reverse complement strand
CACCACCACCGTGCACATCAAGGACGGCGCCCAGAGCATCGCTCTGCGCTGATCCCTGCGTCACCAAGGCCGGGTGCTCCTCCGAGGGCATCCGGCCTTCTTGTTTCCCGTTTCATTGAGCACGTCAGGGTCCTCGTCCATGCACATTGCCGTCGTCGGACTCAGTCACCGAACGGCCCCGGTCGAGATCCGGGAACGGCTCAGCATCGCTGAGCAGAGCATGGAGGATTCCCTCCAGCGCCTTCGTGCCGATGAGCAGGTGCTGGAGGCCTCAATCCTGAGCACCTGCAACCGCCTTGAGATCTACACGCTGCTGCGCCACCCCGACCAGGGCGTTTCAGCGGTGGGGAGTTTTCTCAGTGAGCACTCCGGCCTTGCGGTCGATGAACTGACTCCCCACCTGTTTGCGTACCACCACGAGGAAGCCGTCGGCCACCTGATGCGTGTGGCGGCTGGACTGGATTCCCTGGTCCTGGGTGAGGGGCAGATCCTGTCCCAGGTCAAAAAGATGTATCGACTGGGCCAGGAGCATCGCTCCATTGGCCCGATCCTGAACCGCCTGCTCAACCAGGCCGTCAGCACCGGTAAGCGGGTTCGCTCCGAGACCAACCTCGGTACTGGTGCTGTCTCCATCAGCTCGGCGGCCGTGGAGCTGGCCCAGTTGAAGGTGGGTCAGGCCAAGGGCGTGGATGATCTTGTCCCCCTTGATCAAGAGCAGATCGCCGTGGTGGGAGCTGGCCGGATGGCCCGCCTGCTCCTGCAGCACCTTCAGGCCAAGGGTGCCCGCGGGGTGGTTTTGTTGAATCGCACGGTCTCCCGGGCTGAGGAGATGGCGAGCGATTTTCCCGGGCTACCGGTGCAGTGCCGCCCCCTGAGCGATCTGGATCACTGCCTGAGCACCTGCTCGTTGGTCTTCACCAGCACGGGCGCTGACGACCCGATCATCACGGCAGAACGGCTCGGGAAGCTGAACCGCCGTTCCTCCTTGATGCTCGTCGACATCGGTGTGCCCCGCAACATCTCGGCCGATGTGGCGGATCTCAGCGGCGTTGACGCGTTTGACGTCGATGACCTCCAGGAGGTCGTGGCCCGCAATCAGGAGGCTCGCCGCGAAATCGCGGCGGAAGCCGAGGGCCTGTTGCAGCAGGAGGGTCAACAGTTCCTGGAGTGGTGGGATGGTCTGGAGGCCGTTCCCGTGGCCAATCGCCTGCGTACGCAACTCGAGGAGATTCGTGAGCAGGAACTGCAGAAGGCCCTCAGTCGCATGGGCCCTGACCTTTCCGCCCGCGAGCGCAAGGTGGTGGAGGCCCTGACGAAGGGAATCATCAACAAGATTCTTCACACGCCTGTCACCAAACTGCGGGCTCCCCAGCCCCGCCAACAGCGTCACATCGCCATGAAGGTGCTGCAGGAGCTGTTTGAGCTCGAGGAGCCCAACGGCTAGTTCGGGGTGTTGCTGCTGCAGCCCTATGTTTTCCCGCCAATCTGCAGCAAAAGCCGTTCGCGAGCACGGTTCATCGCTTAACGTCTCCGTGCTTTTGAGATCAGGGAGACAGCCATGAAGCGCGTTCTGGCCATCATTCTCGGCGGGGGAGCTGGCACCCGTCTGTACCCCCTGACGAAGATGCGTGCGAAGCCAGCCGTGCCCCTGGCTGGCAAGTACCGATTGATTGATATTCCGATCAGTAATTGCATCAACTCGGAAATCAACAAGATGTACGTGTTGACCCAGTTCAACAGTGCATCACTGAATCGACATCTCACACAGAGCTATAACCTTTCGTCTGGATTTGGCCAGGGTTTTGTAGAGGTCCTTGCGGCCCAGCAAACCCCCGATAGCCCGAGCTGGTTTGAAGGCACCGCTGATGCGGTCCGCAAATATCAGTGGCTCTTCCAGGAGTGGGATGTGGACCACTACCTGATCCTCTCCGGCGACCAGCTCTACCGGATGGACTACAGCGCCTTCGTGAAGCACCACATCGACACCGGTGCTCAGATCAGCATCGGCGCCCTGCCTGTGGATGCCGCCCAGGCCGAGGCCTTTGGCCTGATGCACACCAACGAGCAGGGCCGCATCCAGGAATTCCGCGAGAAGCCCAAGGGCGATGCGCTCAAGCAGATGTGGGTGGATACCTCTCGCCTGGGCCTGTCCCCGGAGGAGGCCCAGAAGCGCCCCTATCTCGCGTCCATGGGCATCTATGTCTTCAGCCGCGAGACCTTGTTTGATCTGCTCGCGCAGAACCCCACCGCGACGGACTTCGGTAAGGAATTGATCCCGGCGGCCCTGAACCGCGGTGATCATCTGCAGAGCTACCTCTTCGATGACTACTGGGAGGACATCGGAACGATCGGTGCCTTCTACGAGGCGAACCTGGCCCTGACCGATCAGCCCAACCCCGCCTTCTCCTTCTACGACGAGTCGTTCCCGATCTACACCCGTCCTCGCTACCTGCCCCCCAGCAAGCTGCTGGATGCCCAGGTGACCCAGTCCATCGTGGGTGAGGGCTCGATCATCAAGGCCTGCAGCATTCACCACTGCGTTCTTGGCGTGCGATCCCGTGTTGAGGACGAGTGCGTTCTCCAGGACACCCTGGTGATGGGCAACGACTTCTTTGAATCCAGCGATGAGCGCGCGGTGCTCAGGGAGCGCGGCGGTACCCCCGTCGGCGTCGGCCGTGGCACCACCGTCAAGCGGGCCATCCTCGACAAGAACGCGCGGATCGGACGCAACGTGACGATCGTGAACAAGGATCACGTCGAGGAGGCCGATCGCCCTGAGCTGGGCTTCTACATCCGCAACGGCATCGTTGTGGTTGTCAAGAACGCCACCATCGCCGACGGCACGGTGATCTAGAGGGCTTCGCGCCCTCTTGACTCACTGTTTCACTGTTTCCGCATCTGCCTGTGCGAAGCGGCATCACCCCGCCACACTGGCTGCAGTGAGAGAGCGCACGGTTCATGGAAAAGGCCCATTTCGGCTTGATCGGCCTGGGTGTGATGGGCGAGAACCTCGTCTTGAACGCCGAGCGAAATGGCTTCTCCAGCGTTGTCTACAACCGGACCTACGCCAAAACGGAGGAGTTCCTGGCTGATCGTGGCGCCGGCAAGAACATTGTCGGCTCCACCAGCATCGAGGACTTCGTCAGCAAGCTGCAGCACCCGCGCCGGATCTTGATGATGGTCAAGGCCGGCGCGGCCGTTGATGCGGTGATTCAAGAGATCTCCCCCTACCTGGAAGCGGGTGATCTCTTGATTGATGGCGGCAACTCGGAATACCACGACACCGAGCGTCGTGTGGCCGAACTCGAGAGCAAGAGCTTCGGCTTCATCGGCATGGGTGTCTCCGGTGGCGCCAAGGGCGCCCTCGAGGGGCCGAGCATGATGCCCGGTGGCACCAAGGCTTCCTACGACGCCATTGAAAGCCTGGTCTGCAAGATGGCCGCCCAGGTCGAAGATGGCCCCTGCGTGACCTACATCGGCCCCGGTGGCTCAGGTCATTTCGTCAAGACCGTCCACAACGGCATCGAATACGGCATCGAGCAGATCCTGGCGGAGGCCTACGACCTGATGAAGCGGGTCGGTGGGCTGAATGGAACCCAGATGGCCGATGTCTTTGGCCATTGGAACAGCACCGAAGAGCTGGCCTCCTATCTGGTGGAGATCACCGAGGTCTGCCTGCGCACGAAGGACCCCGCCGACGGCAGTGATCTGGTCGAGAAGATCGTCGACAAGGCCGGTCAGAAGGGAACGGGTCTGTGGACCGTGGTCAGTGCCCTGGAGATGGGCGCCCCGGTGCCCACCATCTATGCCGCCCTCAACGCCCGGGTGCTCAGTTCCATGAAGGACCAGCGGGTCAAGGCCGATGGAATCTTGCGCGGCCCGGCTGTGAAGTCCTTCGATCTCGGCAGCCCCAGCGATGGCATGGGCCCCTTGATGGACGCCGTGGTCCTGGCCTGCATGGCGAGCTACGCCCAGGGCATGGAGCTGCTTCGCATCGCCTCTGCGGAGCACAACTACAACCTCGACATGCCCTCCATCGCGCAGATCTGGAAGGGCGGCTGCATCATCCGTGCCCGTCTGCTGAAGCGCATCCAGGACGCCTTCAAGGCCAATCCTCAGTTGGTGAACCTGTTGATCGACCCCTGGTTTGCCGAGCAGGTGAACCGTCGTCTGG
The DNA here is from genome assembly GCA_049418265.1 of Vulcanococcus sp. Classification (GTDB taxonomy): domain Bacteria; phylum Cyanobacteriota; class Cyanobacteriia; order PCC-6307; family Cyanobiaceae; genus Vulcanococcus. The sequence goes on along the minus strand of JBMSIW010000109.1, from coordinate 2,232 downwards.
CTGGCTTGGCCTCAGTGGTGGCCGGCGCGGCTGAGGCCGGAATCCCTGTGCCTTGCTTGAGCAGCACCCTCGATTACATCAACAGCTACCGCAGTGCCCGCCTTCCCCAGAACCTGGTGCAGGCCATGCGCGATTGCTTCGGCTCCCACACCTATGAGCGGGTCGATCAAGAGGGCGCCTTCCACACCGAGTGGCTGAGCTGAGGTTGCGGCCATGACCAGCTACCGCCTCGAGACGGCTGCCTCGCCGGAGGATCTGGCCCGCATCGCCGCCCAGACCATTGCTTCCCATCTCGATCTGGCCCTGGATCAGCGTGATCGGGCCCAGCTGGCCCTCTCCGGCGGCACCACTCCAGCGCGCGCCTATGCGCTGCTGGGCCAGGAGCACCTGCCCTGGGAGCGCGTGGATGTGTTCCTCGGCGATGAGCGCTGGGTGGATCCAGCGGATGCCTCCAGTAATGCGCGCATGCTGCGGGAGACCTTGATGCAAAGCGGCCCCGGCGCCCGGGCTGCGTTCCATGCGGTCCCCACGGTGAGCCTGCCCAGCCCGGATGCCAGTGCCGAGGCCTTCGCCGCGATCGTCGAGCGGATCTGCAGCGGTGATCCTCCGATCTTTGATCTGATGGTGCTGGGCCTGGGCGATGACGGTCACACCGCTTCACTGTTTCCGGGAACCGAGGCTCCGGCGGTTCGTGACCGCTCCGCAACGGTGGGTCGCGGTAAGGGACTTGAGCGCATCACGCTGACGGCTCCGGTGCTGAGCGCGGCCCGTCAGGTGATCTTCCTGGTTAGCGGCACTGCTAAGCGGGAAGCTCTGCAGCGGCTCCTGGATCCAAGCGAATCGCCTGAGCGCACCCCCGCCAAACTGGTGCAGCCTCGATCAACTGTCCTGGTGCTTGCTGATTCCGACGCCGCAGGCGGCGTTGCCTGATGCTCCCGTTTGATCTGGCCAGCGGCCCAGGGTTTGCCGGTTGGGAGCCCCTGAACGACACGATCATGGGCGGCCGCAGCCGTGGCAGTTGCCTGAGCACCCCTGAGGGTTTGCTGTTTGAGGGCTATGTCGAACCGGAGGGTGGCGGCTTCATCAGCTGCCGTTCACCGGTGTTTGATCCACCCCTGGATCTCTCGAGCTATGGCGCCCTTGAGCTGCAGCTTGATGGCGATGGACGTCGCTACAAACTCGCCATTGCCTGCCGTGATGGCGTAGCGGGCCTGACCGAGTTGATCCCGGGCGGCCTGCGCTGGGTTGCGGAGTTCTCCAGCCGCAACCACGGCTCCTCGCTGGTGACGATCCCGTTTAATCGCCTCACCCCCAGCGTGCGTGCCACTCCCGTGGGACTGCCCCTTCGCTTTGATCCGTCCAAGATCACGCGTGTCCAGATTCTCCACTCAAAATTCGGGGACCGTGGCGCCCGCAATCCCGGCTTCCGGCCCGGGGAACTCAGCCTCTTGATTCGCGCGATTCGAGCTGTTCCCTGATGGACTTCGACACCCTTCTGGTGGATGTGGCCAAGGCAGCGGACCTCTGCCTGAAGCCCTATCGTCACGCCCTGCGTTTCAGCGGCGAGCCGCCGAGCAGCATCGGTGATTGCAGCGACTGCTCCCTGCTGATCGAGGCCCGTGATGCCGGCGGAGAACGCCACCAGGATCGCGATCTGGAACTCGAGATCTACCGCAGCGGAGCTGATCTCAACTTGATGCTCTCCCGCCTTGCCGACGACGAGGCGCCGATGCTCTGGCACGGAGCGCACCCCGTCTGGATGCAGCCCGCCAGTGGTGAACGCTGCGAGAGGCCGGCCGATGGAGCCCCCTTGGAGGCCCTCTGCCGGCGCATCAGAGCCCTGATCTCAGGGGACTAACGATCAAAGATCAGCCTGATCGGTGACGGCGCCCTTGCTGCTGGAGCTCACCAGGCGGGCGTACTTGCCGAGCACACCGGTGCGGTAGCGGGGTTCCGGCTTGGTCCAGGCGGCGCGACGCTTGGCCAACTCGGCTTCGTCCACGTTGAGCTGGATCAGCAGTTGGTTGGCATCGACCGTGATGCTGTCGCCCTCGTGCACCAGGCCGATGGTGCCGCCGACGGCGGCCTCCGGTGCCACATGACCCACCACCAGGCCGAAGGAGCCTCCAGAGAAGCGGCCATCGGTGATCAGCGCCACGGAATCCAGCAGGCCCTGCCCCACGATTGCCGCGGTGGGGCTGAGCATCTCGCGCATGCCGGGGCCGCCAACGG
>JBMSIW010000108.1:0-6422 GCA_049418265.1 Vulcanococcus sp. | reverse complement strand
TGCCGACGGCACAGGCAACACCTGCGCCTGCGCCCACCTCAACGTCAACGCCAACCTCAGAGGCTTCTCTGCCTGCGGTTCCCCGAGCGGTTCCGCGCCGCCGGCAGCAGCGCAAGGAGCAGGACGTCGAGGGGCGGATCGGCCCGGTGGTGGTCGCGTTGGTGGTGGCCGCTGTGGTCAGCACGGGTTTGGGCTGGTTGCTTCTGAGTCGCGGAAAGGTGGCCAGTCCGACTGCCACACCCAGCCTTTCGCTGCCCTCGCGCTTGCCCGCCGCCGAGGTGGATCAGCGCGAGCAGCTGCTGAATCGCTTACGGGCGCTGCAGATTGATCGCCGCTGGTTCCTCAAGCTGGTCGACGCGAGCCTCATGGATCAGGGCGGACGCCTGCCGGGCGATGGCCTCGAGGATGCGCCGCTGCGCAAGGTCTGGAACGAGATTGCGGAGGACTGGTTGAGTCGGGTGGAGCAACTCCCCCTCGATCTGCGCGTTCGTCTGGGCAGCTTGACCCATGGGGACTGGCGCCGCCGGCAGGATGCGCTGGTGAAACGGGGCTTGAGTCCAACCGTGGTGGAGCAGCTGGTGAGCGGCAGCGCGTTCACCCTGCTGAGTGAGCGCTTGGGGGCCGAGATGCCGCCGGAGCCTTTCCGTCAGCTTTGGTACGCGGCTGCGGAGCAGGCGCTGAGTGGGGTCCAGATCGAGTGGCTGGAGGCCAAACCCGGCAAGACCATCACGGTGTCCTCGGCCGTGGCGGCGGGCGGTGCACGGGTGTTTCCCCTGAAGCTCCCTGAGGGCAGTCGTTTGGTGCTTGGGGTGAACGGTTCACCCTTGATGCAGATGAGTGTCTTTGATGCTCAGGGCCAGGTGCTCGAAGACCGCGGTCCCCTGCGCGTGGTCAGCCTGGGGAGCGTGTCCGGCTCCCCGGTGCAGGTGCTGGTGACCAACGAGGGGCTCTCGATGGCCATGCTCACCCTGTCGCTGCGGGCGGATCGCTAACCCCTAGAAGCGGGCGACCGCGGCCTTGGCGTCCTTGATGTCCTGTTTACGGCGCTCTTCCTGACGCTTGTCGTGCAGCTTGCGGCCTTTCCCCAGGCCGATGGTTGCCTTGATCCAAGAGCCCTTGAGGTGCAGGTTCAGAGGCACCAGGGTCAGACCTTTTTGATCGACGGCGATGCGGAGCCTGTCGATCTCACGGCGGTGGGCCAGCAGCTTGCGGGTGCGCAGGGGCTCGTGGTTGAAGTAGGCCCCGGCATGGGTGTGGGGCGAGATGTGCACGTTGTGGAGTTGCAGCTCGCCCTGGCGAATCAGACAGAAGCCATCCCGCAGGTTCACCTGGCCGGCGCGGATGGACTTCACCTCGGTGCCGGTGAGCTCAATGCCGCATTCCAGGGTTTCCAGAATTTCGTACTGATGCCGCGCGAAACGGTTGTCGGCCAGCAGCTTGTTGGCGGCATCCCGGAGGGCCTTGGCGCTTTTTTTGCCTCCGCCCTTGGCCATGGCCGTGCGATCTCGGTCCACCGACCCTAGGGATTGATCCGCTGGCCGGCTGCTGCTCGCTCCCGATACCCTCGGGCGATGGCCATCGTTTCCTCGGGCTCCAAAGCTCCACGCGGATCACGCCCTGAGCCGGCGCCGAGGTTGGTGGATCCGGTTGAGACCGAGCAGGAGCGGCCGCTGCAACGGGAGGATTCCCTGAGGCCGCGCAAGTTGGCCGATTACATCGGTCAGAGCGAGCTCAAACAGGTCCTGGGGATCGCCATCGAGGCCACCCGCAGCCGCGAGGAGGCCCTCGACCATGTCCTGCTCTATGGGCCACCCGGTCTGGGCAAGACCACCATGGCGCTGGTGCTGGCTGAGGAGCTGGGGGTGCGTTGCCGCATCACGAGTGCGCCGGCCCTGGAGCGTCCGCGCGACATCGTTGGCTTGCTGGTGAATCTGCAGCCTCGGGAGCTCCTGTTCATCGATGAGATCCATCGCCTCACGCGGGTCGCCGAGGAGCTGCTGTACCCGGCGATGGAGGACTTTCGCCTGGACCTGACCGTGGGCAAGGGCACCACGGCCCGCACCCGCACCCTGCCGCTGGCTCCCTTCACCCTGGTGGGGGCAACCACGAGGGCTGGGTCCTTGAGCTCACCGCTGCGGGATCGCTTTGGCTTGATTCAGCGTCTGGAGTTCTACGGGTTGGAGGATCTGCAGGCGATCGTTCGGCGCGCTGCAGGTCTGCTGCAGTTGGATCTGCACGACGAGGCCGCCCTGGAGGTGGCGCGTCGCTGCAGGGGAACCCCCCGAATCGCGAATCGCTTGCTGCGCCGCGTTCGGGATGTGGCGGCTGTGGGGGGACATGCCCAGGTCAACGCCGATCTGGTGCAGGAGGCCTTGAGCCTCCATCGCGTCGATGGCCGCGGCTTGGATGCCAGTGATCGTCGTCTGCTGGAGCTGCTCCACAGCGGCTATGGCGGCGGTCCCGTGGGGCTCGACACCCTGGCTGCTGGTCTGGGTGAAGATCCCGTGACCCTGGAAGCCGTGGTTGAGCCGTTCCTGTTGCAGCAGGGCTTGCTGCAGCGCACACCCCGGGGCCGGATCATCACCGACGCGGGCATTGCCCATCTTCAGGAGCACGCTGCATGAGTGCCCTACTGGCGCTGTTGCTGACGGTGCAGCTCAGCCTGCCGCAGCTGTTTGATCAGGCTCTTTCGGCCAGCCGAGGCGGCGATTTTGCGGGCGCTTTACCCCTGTGGAATCAGGTGTTGGAGCTGGCTCCCGAGGATGCCGCGGCTTGGAGCAACCGCGGCAATGTGCAGCTGGCCCTGGGAAACCCTGAGGCGGCGATCGCCGATCAGACCAGGGCAATGGAGCTGGATCCAGCCAACGCCGATCCCCACCTCAACCGCGGCACCGCTGAAGAGGCCCTGCGCCAGTGGGATGCAGCTGAAGCTGACTACCGCTGGATTCTGGAGCGCTCCCTCGATGCCTCGGCCCTCTACAACCTGGGCAACGTGCAGGGTTCGCGGGGTGATTGGCAGCAGGCCCGTGGCAGCTTTCAGGCGGCGGCAGAGGCCCGGCCTGGCTTTGCCATGGCTCGATCCAGTGCGGCTCTCGCCGCTTTCCAGCTCGGGGAGCTCGAGGCCGCGGAAACGGAGCTCCGCCGCATCATTCGCCGTTACCCGCTCTTTGCCGATGCCCGTGCCGGACTGACGGCGTTGCTCTGGCGGCGCGGTGCCTCGGGAGAAGCCGAGAGCCATTGGGCTTCGGCGGCGGGGCTGGATCCTCGCTACCGCCAGCCAGAATGGCTCCTGGATATTCGGCGCTGGCCGCCGGTTCCGACCCAGGCCCTGTCTGACTTTCTGGCCTTGAGCAGTTGATGTCTGCCTTGCTCTCCAGCGAACAGATCCGGGCTGCCGCCTTGGCCCAGCGCCAGGACCTGGTGGCCATTCGGCGCCATCTCCATGCCCACCCTGAGCTGAGTGGGAACGAGCACCAAACGGCGGCGTTGGTGGCTGGAGAGCTCCGCAAGCTGGGATGGCGCGTCCAGGAGGGGGTTGGTCGTACGGGTGTCCTGGCGGAGCTGGGCTCCGCCGCGGGCCCCTTGGTGGCCTTGCGGGTTGATATGGATGCCCTGCCGGTGGAGGAGCGCACAGGTCTCCCCTTTGCTTCGGTCCACCAAGGACTGATGCATGCCTGCGGCCATGACATCCATACCTCCGTGGGATTGGGGGTGGCGCGGATCTTGGCCCCCCTGGCACCGCAGCTGCCCGGCAGGGTGCGCTTGTTGTTTCAGCCTGCGGAGGAGACGGCTCAGGGGGCGGCCTGGATGCGGGCCGATGGCGCCATGGACGGAGTGGATGCTCTCTTCGGGGTGCATGTCTTTCCCAGCCTTGCGGCGGGAACCATTGGCGTGCGCAGCGGCAGCCTGACGGCCGCGGCGGGTGAGCTGGAGGTGGAAGTGCTGGGGGAGGGCGGCCATGGGGCCAGACCTCACCAGAGCACGGACGCGATCTGGATCGCGGCGCGGGTGGTGAGCGGCCTGCAGGAGGCCATCAGTCGCCGCCTGGACGCCCTGCATCCGGTGGTGGTCAGCTTTGGCCGCATCGAGGGAGGTAAGGCCTTCAACGTGATCGCCGATCACGTGCGCTTGCTGGGCACGGTGCGTTGCCTGGATCTCGAGCTGCATGCCCAGCTTCCGCTTTGGATTGAGGAGACCGTGCATGCGATCTGCAAGGGCTATGGGGGCGAAGCCCGGGTGCGCTACCGCTGCATTTCTCCGCCCGTTCATAACGATCCAGAGCTCACGCAGTTGGTGGCGGACGTCGCCACGGACCTGCTGGGCCGTCAGCAGGTGCATTGGCTCGAGCAGCCCTCGCTGGGGGCCGAGGATTTCGCGGAGCTGCAGCAGGGCACCCGCGCCACGATGTTCCGGCTGGGGGTCGCCGGTCCCCAGGGCTGCACGCCCTTGCACAGCAATAGCTTTGATGCTGACGAAGACTCCCTGGCGGTGGGTGTTCAGGTGTTGAGTGGGAGCCTGCTGCGCTGGCTGGACCAGGCGGATCCCCGTCGCAACCGATGAAGCGCCTGCATCGCGATCTACTGGCTTGCTCCACCTTGCTGTTGGTCCTGCTGGGCCTGGCAGGGGTTCTGCTGCGCCAGGGCCCTGATCGCCTGCAGGCGCTGCCTGCCCTGTTGATCGGCCTGGCGCTTTTGCTGCAGAGCGCCTGGAGCTGGCGCCGCCGCCGCCGGGCCATTCTTCTGGCGTTGCGGGAGCCCGGTGGTCGCGGCGCTGCCTCAGAGTGCAGCGATGAACCTTGACGAGTTACGCGAGGCGATTGCCTCTGGTGATCCCGGGCGAGCGCGCCCGGCCCTGGCCCGCCTGGTGGATGTCCCGGCTGAGCAGGCGGAACCGCTGCTGCTGTTAGGCCTGCAGCAGAGTGATCTGCTGATGCGTCAGCTCAGTTGCTCTGGGCTTGGCCATAAACCAACCCCCGCTGGCTGGGCTCCCCTGGTTCATGCCTTGCAGCACGATGAAGAGGTGGGGGTGCGCGCCGAGGCGGCCAATGCTCTGGTGAGCCATGGCCTGGAGCGGGCCTGGCCCTTGCTCCTGGAAGCTTTTGAGCAGGACGAGGCCTGGTTACTGCGCTGCAGTGTGCTCTCGGCGGTGGCCGAACACCCGGACATCACCGGTGAGCGCTTGTTTGCGCTTGCTCAGTTGGCCATCGCCGATGCCGATGGCACCGTCCGCGTGGGCGGCGCAGAAATCCTGGCGCGGGTGGCACGGGAGGCTGAGGCTGGCTCGGAACTCGTTGCGGCTGCCCGTTCTGCTCTGGTGGTGCTTCAGCAGGACACGGATCACCGGGTGGTGGCGGCTGCTCTGAACGGCCTTCAGAGCTGAGTTCGCCGGTTCGGCCTTGCTAGGTTTCGCAAGTCACTAGGGGTGCCTCCCACGCGGGGGCTGAGATCACACCCTCCGAACCTGATCCGGGTCATGCCGGCGCAGGGAAGTGAGAAGAGACACTCAGGCTGCGCCCCCGCCCAACGCCGTAGCCGTTATGCGTAGCGCCTGGATCGAAAAGCGCAAAGGTCAAGCCAACGTGTCTCAGATGCACTACGCCCGCCAAGGCGTTGTGACCGAAGAGATGGCCCATGTGGCGAAACGGGAGAACCTGCCCGAGTCGCTCGTGATGGAGGAGGTGGCCCGGGGTCGCCTGATCATCCCGGCCAACATCAATCACCCGAATTTGGAGCCGATGGCGATCGGCATCGCCTCCAAGTGCAAGGTGAACGCCAACATCGGCGCTTCCCCCAATGCCAGCGATGTGAGCGAAGAGCTGAAGAAGCTCGAGCTGGCGGTGAAGTATGGCGCCGACACCGTGATGGATCTCTCCACCGGTGGCGTCAACCTTGATGAGGTGCGCACGGCGATCATCAACGCTTCGCCTGTGCCCATCGGCACGGTGCCTGTGTATCAGGCGCTTGAGAGCGTGCACGGCTCGATCGAGAAGCTCTCAGAAGACGACTTCCTGCACATCATCGAGAAGCACTGCCAGCAGGGCGTCGACTACCAAACCATCCACGCCGGTCTGCTGATCGAGCACCTGCCCAAGGTGAAGGGTCGCCTCACCGGCATCGTCAGCCGTGGCGGCGGCATCCTGGCCCAGTGGATGCTCTATCACCACAAGCAGAACCCGCTCTACACCCGCTTCGACGACATCTGCGAGATCTTCAAGCGCTACGACTGCACCTTCTCCCTGGGTGATTCGTTGCGTCCCGGTTGTCTGCATGACGCCTCCGATGAGGCCCAACTGGCTGAACTGAAGACCCTGGGTGAACTCACCCGCCGCGCCTGGAAGCACGACGTGCAGGTGATGGTGGAGGGCCCCGGCCACGTGCCGATGGACCAGATCGAGTTCAACGTCAAAAAGCAGATGGAGGAGT
>JBMSIW010000107.1:0-6449 GCA_049418265.1 Vulcanococcus sp. | reverse complement strand
CAGCCTTAGTCCGCCAACAACGCGTCCGCCACTTGCTTCAGGGCAACTGGATTCAGGATCAGCTGACGATGGGTCAAGACGGGGACAGCAGCGCTTTGGCCTTCCGGCAAAACAGCACGCCAACCCGGGAAAACCGTGATGTCTGTTGGGGTGTAGAGGCTCAGGCAGCTCACATCAGTGAGCCGATCGGAGCTGCGTTGCAGATCCCGCAGCAGGGGACTACCCAGCTTCATGTCGGCGATTCCCGCCAGCCAACAGCTGGGAATCCACTGGGCCGTCAACGTGCCCTGCTGAGGACTCCCCAGACAGACAAACCGACGGGTGCGGGCATAGCCCTGATGGTCCTGCAGCCAGGTGCGAGCGATCACACCTCCCATGGAGAAACCAAAGAGATCAATCTCTTGGGAAGGACCAAAGCGCTCGTCGATCAGGCAACCCAACCGGGCCGCCAAGGTGCGGATCGGTGTTGAACCGAGCCGATGGGGCAAATGGGGGGCATAGAGGGTCAGCTCAGGGCAACGGCTGAGCAGTTCCTCTTCCAAACGACGAAACAACCGCGGCGTGTCCCACAAGCCATGCACCAGCACCAGTGGGCGTTGAGCCATGCGGGCGATCAGTGCCGGCTTCGTTGCACACCCACGATGCCCCCAAATCCGGGGACCGGGGCATGGCACTTGCGCAGTTCCAACCGCATCGGCACAGGGCCGTAGAGCTCCTCCAGCAGATCGAGGATGCGCTCACTCCAATGCTCCAAGGTGAGGCACCGGATCTCCCTGGCCTGGAGCTGCAGCGCCTGAATCGCCCGGCTGTAATCCAGGCTCAAGCTGAGGTCATCGCTGGCACCGGCAGCTGCCAGGGACCAGCCGAGGCTGAGATCGAGCTCAAACCACTGACCCAGCTGTCGTTCGTGCTCCAGAACACCCACATGGGCCCAGAGCCGGAGACCACGGACGACGATCTGATCAGCGCTCACAACGGCAGATCCCGATGGGTGAAGCTGCGAAGGCCACTGGCGTAGTCGGCAGCGATGTGCCCATCACCACAGAGTTGATAGCGGTAGGTCACCAGCCCCTCAAGGCCCACCGGCCCACGGGGAGGAAGGGTCTGCGTGCTGATGCCAACCTCAGCGCCAAAGCCATAGCGGAATCCGTCGGCAAAGCGCGTCGAACAGTTCCGATACACACCGGCACTGTCGACGCTTCTGAGGAACGTCTCTGCCGTGGAGTCGTTGGTGGTGCAGATCGCGTCGGTGTGGCGGGAGCCGTAGCGGCGGATGTGCTCCAGGGCCTCCTGCAGATCAGGGACCACTCGAACCGAGAGCAACAGATCTGAGAACTCCGTGCGCCAGTCCTCGTCATCGGCCGCCTCCAGGACGCCGAGGGCCTGACTGGCCGCATCACCACGCAGGGTGACTCCAGCGCGCTCGAAAGCCGGAAGGGCCAACGTCAAAAAGGCCGCCGCTGCATCCTGATGGAGCAACAGTGTCTCGATCGCATTGCAGGCAGCCGGGTACTGGGTCTTGGCATCCAGGGCGATGCGCAGGGCCTGCTCCAGGTTGACGTCTCGATCCACATAGAGATGACACACCCCATCGGCATGGCCCAGCACGGGGATACGGGTGTTGTCCTGAATGAAACGCACCAAGGCGTTCGAGCCCCGGGGAATGATCAGATCCACGAGCCCATCGAGCTTGAGCAGAGCCAAGCTCTCCTCGCGCGAGGTCAACAGAGCCAGGGCATCGGGCGAAACAGCCGAGGCCGCAAGGCCCTGTTGCAGGGCCGCCAAGATCGCCACGCAGCTGCGACTGGCTTCACGACCACCCTTCAAGATCGCCCCGTTTCCGGAGCGAATGGCCAGCGAGGCAATCTGCATGACCGCATCGGGGCGGGCCTCAAAGATCACCCCGAGAACCCCGAGCGGAACACTGAATCGCTCCAACACCAGACCCTGATCCAGCTCCCGATGCAGCTGGCGTACGCCGAGGGGATCCGGCAGGTCAGCCACCTGGCGCACCCCAGTAATGGCCGCGGCCAACTTGCTGGCATCCAACTTCAAGCGGGCCACCAGGGCCACCGCAAGTCCATCCGCCGCCGCGGCCTGAAGATCCTCCTGATTGGCCGCAACGATCTGGGCGGCATGGCGCTCTAAGGCGTCAGCCATCGCCAAGACCGCCTGACGCCGTTGCTCGTCGCTGCAGCGGCCCAGGGCCATCGCCGCCGTTCGCACGCCAGCGGCGCGCTGCAGCAGTTCAGGCGACGGGTCAGGGACGCTCACAAGGGGGCAGGACTCAGAGCTGCATCATCCCAGTCGGTCCTGGCCGAAGCGCTCGAGCGCCAAGCGCGCGGCACCCAGACGACCCGCACCATTCCCCAGGGCACAACCGCGGAGCTCCAGGCCCTGGCGACTCTCCGCCTGGACCCGCTCCTCCAGCTCCCGCAGGGCGGCCGGCAAAAAGTGGCGGCTGGCTGCACTCAAGCCGCCCCCCACCAGCACCAATTGGGGTGTCAGTACATAGATCAACGAACTCAGGCCCAGTCCCAGCCATCGGCCGTAGGTCTCCCAGACCTGCAGAGCATCTGGATCACCTTGATCGGCACGCTGGCAGAGCTCCCGGGGATCGAGATCCCGGAGGCGGCGCAGACCAGAGATGCTGCAGTACTGCTCCAGGGATCCGCGATTGCCGCTGTTGCAGGGCGGGCCCTCGGGATTGACGCAGATCAAGCCAGGCTCCGAGGCCGCACCGCCGTGGCCGGTCAGCAGCTGACCGTCCAGCAAGACACCGCCACCCACCCCGGTCCCCAGGGTCAAGAGCAGGACATCGCTGTAACCCGCTGCAGCCCCTTGCCAAACCTCACCCATCAAGGCGCTGTTCCCATCGTTGGCCAAGGTGACCTGGCGCTGAAGCTGGGGCTCAAGCCAGTCCGCCAACGGCACCTGCTCCCAGCCGGGCAGGTTGATGCAGACGCGGGCCACGCGGCCTGAGGCATCCATGGGGCCGGGCAACGCGATGCCGACCCAGGGGGCCAGGCGCTCGGGATCCAAGGTTTCAATCGCCTCGACCAACGCCATCACCACAGCTCCTGGCATCGCGGGCTGTGGGGTCGGCACTTCCAGCGCATCGAGGAGCTGGCCCTCAAGGCTGAAGCGGCCCAGCTTGATCGCTGTTCCGCCGAGATCCACTCCAATGAGCTGGCTCATCGCCTCAACCTAGAAGCGGAAGAACAGCTGCATCTGCGTCTGCCACCGGGATTCCGTATCGATCGAGGTCTGAATGCCGAGCCAGGGTTGAGCCTGATAACGCAGGGTCATCTGCGGCGCGATGTCACTGCGATTGGGTGCCGCCAGCACCGAGGCGTTGAATCGCTCCGTGATGTCCAGACCGATGTCCGAGGCCAGCACCAGTTGAGAAGGAACCTGACCGGAGCGGTTTGACTCCGCATCGAAGTTCACCGGCAGGACATAGGTGGGATAGAGGGCAAAGGTGAGCCGTTGCCCCAGCAGTTCCGTCAGGCTTCCCACCACGGGCGAGAGGAGGGACTGTCCCACCACCGTCGCCAGGGCTGCACCGGCGTTACCCCCCACCAATCCCACCAGGGAATTACCACCCACCAGGGCCAGCAGACGATCCTCGGGAAGCGGAGGCGTGCTGCTCAGGCGAATGCTCTGGGCCAGGCGATCGGCGGGGCCGGCGATCTCAACGCGAACCCGCACCAGACGCAACTGATCAAAGCTGCTGAAGGATCCATTGAGGTTCCAGTCGTAGATGCTCGAGCGGTTGGTGCCCGTGGCCACCGGCAGGGAATCCGACACGCGCGTGCGCAGCACCACATCGAGATAGGGAATCAGGCCAAGGCCTGAGGTGAACACCGCCACGTTGGGGGAGTCGGGATCCAGGCTGAAGGTCGTTGTGAACAGTCCCAGGCGACCGCTGAGCAGACGCACCACGCCGCTGATCCGAATCGAGGGATCCATCGGTCCATTGAGCGTCAGCAGACCGGCTGTGCGGAAGTTCAGAACGTTCGGAACCTCGACGCGCAGATCGTTGCCGAAACGCAACCGCAGTCCGTTGAAACTCAGGAAGCGGAGGCTGGGGACAGCAGCACGCAAATCCTGGCTGGTGGTGCTCTCCAGCTGCTGACCCATCACCAGCAGCGGCTGGCTGAAGTCCCAGTTCGACTCCAACAGGGCGGGCATCGACACCGGTTGGGTCGGTGCCTCTTCGGTGGCCAACTGACCGGGCTGCACATTGATGGCGCCGTTACTCAGGGCCACCTCTCCACTGAGCACAGGTCGCAACAGCGTCCCGCCGATCAAGATGTCTCCATCGGCTTGAGCCGCCATCCGTGCCACGCGGAAGGGGGTCTGCACCAACGACAAGCGCACCCTGCGCTGCAGATCACTCGAAGGTCTGAACAACGGCAGGGTTCCGCTGGCACTGAGACGGCCCTTCTGCCCCACGCGAGCCGTGAGGCTTTGCAGCTCGAGCGCGGAGAAATCAAACAGGAAGATGGCGTCGAGGTCCTGAATCCGCTGACCCGCCAACTCCAGATCTCCATCGCTGAAACGCAGGAAGCCGTTGGCCACCGGTTGCAGCAAGGACCCCCGCACCAGCAACTGCAGATCCGCGCTGCCCTGGCGCCACTGCAGGCCAGGACCAGCCAGAGCGGAGAGAAAGCGCAACCCATCGCCACGACTGCCCATCCGCAACTCCAGCCCCTGCTGAGAAGCCACCAGCGGGACCTGGCCTTTGAGGTCGACCACTTCGGCGGAGCCACCACTACGCAGCTGCCAATCCAGCTTGAGCAGATCGCCTTGGAGCCGGACCTCCCCGCGCTCGAGCTGCAGGGGCTGAGAGGCCAGAGATGCACCCTCCAGGCTGAGGTCCAACTCGAGCTCGGGGCGGCGCCCGGCGCGGGCCAGGCGGTAGCGACCCTGGGCTGAGGCTGCGCCAGCTAACCCATCCGGCACTGGCGCAAACAGGGCCAACAGAGCCAGGGGCACCTGCTGGACATCAAAGGTTCCGCCCTCATTGAGAGGACCCTTCAAACGCACCTGAAGGGGACGGTCCGTCAGGGCCTGATCCCTGTCCACTCCCCGCAGCCAGAGATGCCCCCGTCCGGCCAGATCGATGAACAGACGCTCTGGCCGCGTCCCCACCAAGGTGAGATCGGCATCAACCAGTCCCTGCAGATCCTCCAAGGAGGCCCGGGCTCCCCCCTCCGCTGCCCTGATCTGGCGATGCTGACGCTGCTGCTGAGCAAGAGCCAAGGCCTGCAGTTGCTCGGCAATCGTCCAGCCCTGAGCGTTGATCGCCAGGCTGCGCAGATCGGAAGCCTGTCCACCGGGCGAGAACGGCTGACCCTGCCACTGGGGAGCAGCCGCAATCAGTTCCTGCAGGGTCCGAGAACTGAGGCTGCGGCCCTCGAGTCGCAACCAGAGCGGTCCTCCCTGCTCTCCTTTCAAGCGGGTCCCGATCGAGCCTGCATCAAAAGCCGACCATCGGCCCGTGAGCTCAAAGCGGCGCTGCCTGAACTCAGCCTTGGCCTGCAGCTGCCGGCCGAACAGACCGAGCAGCTGGGGTTGCTGAACGGCCACATCAGCGCGAATCCAGAGGGGCTGGAGATCCAGCAGACCCTTGCCAAAGAGCAAGCCCGCGAGAGGTTGATGCGCCGCCTGCGGCCAAAGCGCCAAACTCAGGCCCCGCAAGGGGAAGGCATGGGCCGTCCAGCTGTAGCGCCGCGGTGATCCCGAGAACTGCAGGAGACCGGCACCGCGCTCCAGGCGCACCTCTGTTGGCAGCCAGCGTCGATCCAGTTGCGCCCTCAAGCGCCCGGCCAAGGGGGACTGCTCGGCGGTCAGCTGCAAGTGGGTGCCCGCCAGATGACCCTGCCAGGTCTCTGAGAACGCCAGGGGGCCCACACCCGGACGCTCAACCCGCAACGCCAGATCCGGACTGAGCTGCTCCAGGCGACCACGGAGCTGCCCGCGCGCATCGAGCTGACCCTGCAGGCGGGTACCCAGCAGAGGGCTCAACCGGGCCAAGGGGAAGTCCTGGAGGTCCAGCGACAGCTGCAACGGATTGGCAAGCCGGCGCTCCAGACGCAGGAGCCCTTGGGCCTGAAGCGTGGCGGAGCTGAAGCGCTCAAGCCTGATCTGACCAGGGCGCCAGCTCAGCTGAGCGCGCAGCGCTCCCAGCAGGGGATTGGCTGATTGCTGCAGATCAAGGCGCAGCTGGGGCTTGCTCCAACCGCCCACCTGACGCAAAACAGCCGCCACCTGCGGCTCAGGACCGAGCAACGGTCCCCAGGTCTCCCGTTGCCGAGGTCCAAGCCGCAGCGATTGACTGCGCAGCTCCAACCGGGGCAGCAGCTCACCGGCCAGGCGCAACTCTCCGCCCCCCTGGCGCAACAACAACCGCGGCAAGGAGACATCCCAGCCCACAGCCTTGC
>JBMSIW010000106.1:0-6505 GCA_049418265.1 Vulcanococcus sp. | reverse complement strand
ACACCCAGCATGTGGAAGGGGTGCATCAGGATGTTGTGCTCAGCCTGGAACACCAACATGTAGTTGAAGGTGCCGCTGATACCCAGGGGCATGGCGTCCGAGAAGGAGCCCTGACCGAAGGGATACACAAGGAACACAGCAGAGGCTGCAGCCACGGGTGCGCTGTAAGCAACGCAGATCCAGGGACGCATGCCCAGGCGGTAGGAGAGTTCCCACTCACGACCCATGTAGGCGTAGATGCCGATGAGGAAGTGGAAAACCACCAGCTGGAAAGGACCGCCGTTGTACAGCCACTCGTCGAGGCTGGCGGCTTCCCAGATGGGATAGAAGTGCAGACCAATGGCGTTGCTGCTGGGGATCACAGCGCCAGAGATGATGTTGTTGCCGTACAGCAGGGAGCCGGCAACGGGCTCACGGATGCCGTCGATATCAACCGGGGGAGCGGCGATAAAGGCAACGATGAAGCAGATGGTGGCGGCCAGCAGGCAAGGAATCATCAGAACGCCGAACCAACCCACATAGAGGCGGTTGTCGGTGCTGGTGACCCACTCGCAGAACTGGTTCCACGCAGAAGCGCCTTGGCGCTGCTGGATGGTGGTCGTCATGAGTACGGGATGAGCCGCAGGCCCGAAGGCACGGGGCAGATAGGTAATGCGTCCCAATCGGGGCGCTCTCGGAATGTAAAGGAAGTTTGCGCGCTTTGTAAAGCGGTTGCTGAAGAGCGCGGCTGCACCAGTGCCGAGGGACGGACTGCGGTAGCCAAGGCCCCTCAGGGCTGCTAGGAGTCGCCCATCAGAGATCCCAGTCCATGCGCCGCATCACGCTCTTGATGACCGCTCTGCTGCTGGCTGGTTGTCAGGGCGCCCAGCGCACGGGCGACAGCGAGGAGGCGCTCAAACGCTTGGAGCTGCGGATTCAGCAACTCGAGGAGCGCCAGGCCAAGCAGGCGGGCTCCGATGCACGGGATCCTTCGGGCAAAGCGCCCGCAGGGCCTGTGAAGTCCCTGACCTTCCGCATGGGCACCGCCGACGACCGGCTTCGCATCTATTGGGCAGATGGCAGCACCAGCGATCTGCCCTGCACCAAGGAGCAGGGCACCTGGGCCTGCGGCTAAGGGGCCATCAAGGACTGCAGGGCCTCTGCCCAGGAGGCCTCCACATCCCACCGCTCTCGCCTGCAGAGGCTGAAGGCGATGCCCTTCTCCCCGTAAGCGGCCTCATTAATAAAGACGGGCCAGCGGGCCTCCCGGTCCTCCTGGAGCAGCGCATCGGCGCTTGGGACAGGCTCAGATTTCCCAGACCAAAACAGGGGCAGCCCTGGCTCCAGCGGCCGCCAATCCCGGTTCTGCAGCCGTGGATGAACGCTGGCCAGGGCTTCACCCGCTGAATCCCTGGGCAGATCGACGCTTCTGCGGTGGCAGTGCACCTGCAACACCGCGGGGAGCCGCAGCCGGCCAGCGCTGGCCTCGGCCAGGGTCAGCAGCGCCGCCTCCAGCGCCAATTGGGTCTGCCTGGCGATGGTGGCGCTCAGTAAACCCTGAGCCACAGGCCCCACCTCGATCACGAGACCACAGGGCCAGCGCTCCACCAGGAACCCGGTCTGCGCCGCATCGGCTTCGTGCAGATAAACAGGCAGGCCAAGCCGGGCCTGAATGCCGGCTGCCAGAGCCAAATCCGACGGCCGGCGGCCGTAGACCACCAGGGAGTTGCCCATCCCACTGGTGGTGCTGTGCAGATCGAGAGCCACCCGGCAGGGCCTCTGCCCCGCAGAGCCATAGAGCTCCAGCAAGCGCCTGGCCCGTTGCAGCTCGCGCTGTTGCAAGGCGGCATCTGCCAGCAACTCAGGGGCAAAACAGCGGTTCAGATCGCGATCGAGGTAACGCCGGTTTGCCTGGAGGGCCTCGGGATTACCGATCTCCAGTTGCACCGGAACACCAGCGCTCGCGAGCAGATCGGGATGCCGGCGCCACTGTTCGAGCAACCAGGGGGCATTGCGCTCATTGCCGTGGGTACCTGCAACCACCAACACCTGCCCATTGGCCATGCCCTGTGCCATGCCCTGTGCCAGCGCGTCCACTTGCGTCAGCCTGGCAGGAGCTCTTGATCAACGCCCATGGCGATCCCACCGGTCGTGGTCTCGGCCGCCCGAATGGGCTGGCATTGGCAATGGCTCCAGCTCATGGGAGGCCTTGGACCCGCTGATGAGGCTGGCAACTACACCCGTCCCGCAGGACGCTTCACCCAGAAGCCGCCCCTGCCGGGGAACGCCGGTGAAGCCCGGAGCCACGTGCTGATCGTGGGGCGCAGCTGCCCCTGGGCTCACCGTGCCTGGCTGGTCTGGCAGCTGCGGCAGCTCCAAAGCAGCGTGGAGCTTCTCGTGGTGGAGCCCGATCCAGCCGCAGGTCGCTGGCGCTTTGCGGAACCCTTTCTGGGCTGCAGCACCCTGCAGGAGCTCTACCGGCGATCGGGTGCCCCTGCCAGCTTGAGAGCCACGGTCCCGGTGTTGGTCGAGCGCAGTTCAGGGCGCGTGGTCGTCGGTGAGAGCGCCCGCTTGATGGAACTGCTCAATGAATGGCCGGCCCCAGCCGGCAGCCCAGATCTCGCCCCGGCGCCGCTGCAGGAGCAGATTCAGCACTGGCGCGAACGGCTGCAAGGGGCCGTCAACGATGGGGTCTACCGCTGCGGCTTTGCCCGCAACCAGGCGGCCTATGACCGCGCTGAAGCAGAGCTGTTTGAGACCCTCGCGGAGCTGGAAGCGAGCCTCAGCCCGCAGGGAGCCGGGCCTTGGCTGTGCGGAGACAACCTCACCCTGGCGGATGTGCAGCTCTTCCCCACCCTGATCCGTCTGGAGTTGGTCTATGCCCCGCTGTTTGGGGTGAGCCGGCGCCCCCTCTGGCAGCTGCCAGCGCTGTGGCGCTGGCGTCAGCGTTTCTTCGCGCTGCCTGGGGTTCAGGACAGCTGCTGTGACCAGGCCTGGAGAGAGGACTACTTCGGAGCCCTCTTCCCGTTACATCCCTCGGGGATCGTGCCCGCCGGGCCGGGCCTGGCCACACTGGTTCAAGCCCAGCTGCAGCCATGACCAGCTCTGCCGATCCGGTCTTTGAGGGTGTCTATGGCACCTACACGATCACTGCAGAGGACAGACGGGAGGTGCTGGGGTACCGCCTGGCCCTGTTTGGGGCCGCCATCGCCCAGGCCGCTCTGCTGGTGCAGTGGTCGCAGCTGGGGGGCCGCCACCTCTGGCCCTGGCTACTGCCGCTCGTGGTGGGCGTCGGGCTTGCCCTGCGCTGGATTCACATCTATCTCAAACCCCTGCACCGGGCCCTGCAGCTGTTCTGGCTGGCGGGGTCCCTGGGCTTTGGCCTGCTGCTCCTGCGCGTTGGCCCGGCGGGCATGGCGAATGCCATCGCCATGGACGGTCGCTGGATCTGGGCCATCGGCCCCTTCTTTGCAGCCCTGGCCGGGATTGGCTTCAAGGAGTTTTTCTGCTTCCGCAGGCCGGAGGCCATCGGGGTCACCCTGCTGCTGCCTGCCGCGCTACTGGGCCATCTGAGCGGCCTGCTGCCAGGCGATGTCAGTGCCGCTCTGCTGGGACTCGAGGCCGCATTGCTGCTGGTGTTGACCCTGCGGAAATTCCCCATGGAGGCGGCAGCGGATGTGGGGGATAAGAGCGTGTTTGCTTATCTGGAGACACAGCGGCAAGCCCCCAATTCGTGAGCCTGATCAGCCTGGTGGATGTCCGCAAGGACTTCGGCATCCGCACCCTGTTTGACGGGCTCACCCTTCACATCGGGGAGCGAGAACGGCTGGGGCTGATCGGTCCCAACGGCGCCGGAAAATCCACCTTGATGCGGGTCCTGGCCGGACTCGAGCCCAGTGGATCCGGGGAGCGCCGAGTCCTGCCCCAGGCCCGGATCGTCCTGGTGAGCCAGGACCCACAGATGGATCCGGAACGCACCGTGCTCGAGCAGGTGTTTGCGGACAGCGGCGAAAAGATGCAGCTGCTGCGGCGCTACACGGAGCTCACAGACGCCCTGGCCCACGCCCACGGGGAAGGGAGCGATCAGAGCAATCTGCTGGCGGAACTCGGTGTGCTCAACGCCCGCATGGATCAGAGCCAGGCCTGGGGCCTGGAGCAGCAGATCCGCGAGGTGCTGCAGCGCCTTGGCATCAGCGATACGCACCGGCGCGTTGGTGATCTCTCTGGCGGTTACCGCAAGCGCCTGGCCCTGGCAGCCGCCCTGGTGGCCGAGCCGGATGTGTTGCTCCTGGATGAACCCACCAACCATCTGGACGCCGACTGCATCCAGTGGCTGCAGGGTTATCTGCAGCGCTTTCAAGGGGCCCTGGTTCTGATCACGCACGACCGCTATGTGCTCGATCAGGTGACCGATCGGATCGTGGAGGTGGATCGGGGAGAGGCCCGCAGCTACAGCGGCAACTACGCCTATTACCTGGCCCGCAAGGCCGAAGAGGAGGCCTCTGCCGCCGCGACAGAAGCGAAATTCAAAGGGGTGCTGCGGCGGGAACTGGAATGGCTCAAACGCGGCCCGAAGGCACGCAGCACCAAGCAGAAGGCCCGGATCCAGCGCATTGAGGCGATGCAGGAGGCGCCCAAGCGACAGAGCAAAGGAGAGCTCAGCTTGAGCAGCAACCAACGACGGCTCGGGAAGCGGGCGATCGAAGCTGAACAGCTGCAGGTCTGGGCCACCGATCAAGCCAAGGAGGCGGGCTCCGCACCACTTCTGCGGGACTTCAGCTACGACTTCAGTCCCGAGGATCGGATCGGGATCATCGGGCCCAATGGCTCCGGCAAATCCACCCTGCTGGATCTGATCGCTGGCCGCCGCACCCCCCATGGCGGTCGCCTGGAGCTGGGCAGCACGGTGAAGCTGGCCTACTTCGATCAGCACAGCCACACCGCGCTCGAGAGCACGGATGCCGCGGGGCGCGAACGCAAGGTGATCGACATCGTCAAGGAAGCCGCCAGCAGCGTGGAACTCGAGGGTTCCACCCTCAGCGCCTCGCAGCTGCTGGAGCGCTTCCTCTTCCCGCCCGCCCAACAACACCAACCCGTCAGCAAGCTCTCTGGCGGCGAACGCCGGCGCTTACACCTTTGCCGGCTGCTGATTGAGGCGCCGAACGTGTTGTTGCTGGACGAACCCACCAACGACCTGGACGTGCAGACGCTCACCGTGCTGGAGGACTTCTTGGAGGACTTCCGCGGTTGTGTCGTGGTCGTCTCCCATGACCGCTACTTCCTCGATCGCACGGTCGATCGCCTGTTCAGCTTCGAGGACAGCCAACTGCAGCGCTTTGAGGGCAATTACAGCGCCTACCTGGAGCGGCAGGCGGAACGACCTGGTCCAAACACCCCTGAACCCAGCAGCCGGACCAGCGCCGAGGTCAAACCGGCGCCCCAGGCCAAGCAGCGGCGACGGAGCTTCAAGGAAAACCGCGAGCTCTCAGAGCTGGACGCCAACCTGCCGGCCTGGGAGGTCCGCAAAGAGGAGCTGGAGGACCTGCTCGCCAAAGGCGGAAGCGACTACGCCGCCCTCGAGGCGCTCAGCGGTGAGCTCTCAGCACTGCTGGAGCGCATTGAACGGGGAGAAGAGCGCTGGCTCGAACTCAGTGAGATGCCCGGCTAGCCGCACTGCTGCGCCGCCGGCGCTGGGGGTGGGAGCACTCAAGAGGTCCAGGCGCTGGGGCATGGGCCCTGAGCTCACATTGGGGCGAACTCATCTGCTGCCCGGCCCAGGGTTGACGACGGGGACGGCCGACGCGACTCTCCTCTTCCTTGATGGCGGTGGGTTTGTAGTCATCCAGCCCGCGCTGCAGGGCCATTTCATCGCCCATGTGACGCAGATAGAGATCCAGGCTCCAGGTCACCTGGTTGTGCTCAAAGGCTTCGCAGGCCGCCTGCAAGGAGGCAAAGCGCTGACTGACCATGCCCGTGGGGGAGCACTGTTTCCACTCGAGGGTCTCTTCGAAGCTCAGGCCTGAGCGCCACTGCCGCTGCTCCGAGAGGTAGCAGTGCTGTTCAGGGCCATTGATCCAATAGAGACGACCCGCGTCATCCATGAAGTGGCGATCACGGCGATGCCGAATCCGTGCCATGGCGACCTGCAGCTCTGCCCTCTGCTAGCAACGGCGCGGGCATCCGGCAGGTGCCGAAATGCGAAGCCCACAACAATCGTCTGCAGGTGGCGCGAAGCCCCTTATGGTGTCCCAGACGTGAGCGACCCGAGCCCCTCCGGTCCCCTCTATGAACACGATCGACGAGCACATCGCAAAGGACAAATCCGAGATCGAAGCGGCCAAGGCGGCCGGCGATCAGGGCAAGGTTCGTCACCTCGAAGAGGAAGTGAAGGACCTCGAGGAGTACAAGGCTCACCACCCCAACGAGAAGCACGACCCCACCCCGCTTGAGGTGTTCTGCGACCTCAACCCCGACGCCCCTGAGTGCCTGGTCTACGACGACTGAGTCGATCCTGCGCTGAAGTCTC
>JBMSIW010000105.1:0-6567 GCA_049418265.1 Vulcanococcus sp. | reverse complement strand
GCGGAGCGGCGATGAAGGCAACGATGAAACAGATGGTGGCCGACAGCAGGCAGGGGATCATCAGCACGCCAAACCAACCCACATAAATGCGGTTGTCGGTGCTGGTGACCCACTCACAAAATTGTGACCAGGCGCTGGAGCGGCCGCTGCGAAGGGCAGTGGTCATGAAAGAAGGCTCTTGCGAGCCGAATCAGAACAGATGCCACCACGTGGCCTCGCAACGCTAAGAATTCAGCGAAAAGTTTCCCGAAAGCAAAAATTAAGGTCGCAAAGCTTCGTTTTTATTCATGAAGTTCGGATAACCAGGATCACTTACGCCTGAAGTGCGCTCTGAGCTTGCAGCCAGGAGCGGGCGGTCTGTAAAAACTGAGCCCAATCCAGTCGTTCTTCCTCGGCGGCCCGTGCCACGAGCAGGGGGGCCTGACGCTGCAGCAACGCCTCCAGCTCCTGCTCGGGAACGCCTGCGGCCAGGGCCATGTAATCAGCCATGGCCCGGCCCACCACACGGGTGAGGTATGCCGCGCTCAGCGCCTGCATGGCACCACCGACCAACCAGGTCGCCCCATGCAGCTTGATCAGCGAGCCCAGGGCTTGGCTGCTCCACTCGATCACCCCCAGGCTCAAGGCGGCTTTGGCGAGCTGAGCGGCGGCAGCCTGAAGCTGCTCCAGCGACCAGGGGCAATCCCATAGGCGAGCCATCTCCTGGAGCATCAAGCCGTTGGCTGCCGCGAGCACCACCAAATCAAGGCTGGGCAGCGGGGCCACCACCACACCTGCCGCCACACTCCATTGCGTCCGCTGAACCAACATCTGCCAGTGCTGGCGCCGCAACTGCTCCAGCTCCAGCTGCCAAGACGCGTGCAGGTCTTCCAAACAGCGCTGCTGATTGCGCTCACTGGCCTGGGGACCCAGCTCCGCAATCACTTGCGCCAGCGGCAGCAGATCTGAAGCCAGCTGCTCGGCATGGGCGGGATTCCAGGGCAAGCAGTGCTGCCGAAGCCGCTC
The DNA here is from genome assembly GCA_049418265.1 of Vulcanococcus sp. Taxonomy (GTDB): domain Bacteria; phylum Cyanobacteriota; class Cyanobacteriia; order PCC-6307; family Cyanobiaceae; genus Vulcanococcus. The sequence continues at coordinate 5,562 of JBMSIW010000105.1, read as the reverse complement.
GGGCAACTGCTGCTGGAGCTGTTCAAGGCTCAATCGCCAATCAACCACTTCTGGCCGTTCCACCAGAAGACAGAGGCCCTGTTGCTCCGGCAGCGCCTCCAGCCAGCGGAGATCAACGGCCTTCAACGGCAACGAGACTTTGTAGACAACGAGGTCGCAGTAGCGGAATGCCTCTGGCCAGTGCCACAAATCTGTGGCGACGGGGAGGGGATGGCTGCGATGAAGACGAAGGGGCCGCACCGAGGGGCAATGGGCCAACAGGGCCCCCTGCTCGGCCTCAGTCCACGGGTCCGTACCAACCAAGGCCAAGCTCAGATGGGGATCCAGTGAGCGCTGCTGGAGGCGATCGAGCTGCTCATGCCGCAGCTGCTGGTCTTGCTTGAAGCGATCGGGTGCCTGATCCAGTGCACCGCTGAGGCGATCGAAGGAGGCCAGAACCTGCTCGCAGCGCTCCAGCCAGGCAGCCGTGCTGCGCGGTTTCTGCTGGACCGGGCTTTTCTGACGGCCACCGAGCAGAAGCAGCCCCGCTCCGGCGGCCGTCAGGCTGAGCAGGGAGGAGAGGGGACCATGGACACTCTCCAGCAGCAGATAGCCACCGCCCAGGGCAGCCAGCCAAGGCCATTGGCGCTGGAGCGTGCCGCGGATCAGTCCCGAGACTGCGCTTCCCGCAGGGGCCATCCAATGCTCGGCTGCCTCAGGACGGGTCAAAGGAAAGCGGAATCTGGCGACTGCGCCAACTCTGTAGCTCAGCTATTAAGCCATGCCCAGAACCAATAGCTTGGGGGAACCTCAGCAACTGTGAGCGGGGATGGGTCGCGCCGGCCAAGACAAGACGGGCAGGTTTCCCGCGGCAGAGCGCCAGGACAAGCGTGCCGAGGTCAAGCGCGTGCTCCTCGTGGCCTTGGGCGTGAATGTGGCCATGACACTTCTGAAGTTGGGGATTGGCCTTCTCAGCGGATCGCTGGCCCTGCTGGCCGATGCCATGCACAGCGCGACCGACGGCCTCTCCAGCCTCCTCGGGTTGATCACCAACAACCTCTCTGACCCGAAGCCCGATCGGGACCACCCCTACGGCCATGACAAGTACGAGGCGGTCGGCGCGATTGCCATTGCCGGCTTCATCCTGTTCACCGCCTTTGAGATCGTGCGCACGGCGATCGAGCGGATCAGTTCAGGCCTTCAGCCCCTGAAGCTGGATGCCCAAGAACTACTGATGCTGCTGATCGTGCTGGGCTGCAACTTGCTGCTCGCGGGATACGAGCGCAGCGAAGGGAAACGGCTGAGCAACCAGTTGTTGTTGGCTGATGCTCAGCACACCACCAGCGACATCTGGACCACGGTGGTCGTGCTTGTGGGCCTGAGCGGCGTTGTGCTGTTCAAGCTCAACTGGCTGGACGTGGCCATCGCCATTCCCCTCTGCCTGTTGCTGATCCGCGTCTGCTGGCAAGTGATGCGCAGCAACCTGCCCTGGCTGGTGGATCAGATCGCCATCGCGCCCGAAGCGATCCATGAGGTCGCCATGGCCGTGCCCGGCGTTCTGAACGTCCACGACATCGCCAGCCGCGGCGTGATCGGCCAACGGGTCTTCATTGAGCTCCACATGGTGGTGGACGCCAACGATCTACCCACGGCCCACCGCATCACGGAGCTCGTGGAGGAACACCTGGAAGCGCGGTTTGGCCATGTGCGCTGCACAATCCACCTGGAACCCCGGGAATACGCGATCCCCACCATCACCTTCCAGGGCACCCATGGCTGATCTGGGTTGGCTGCTCACCGAGCAGCAACGCCTGCGGTTAGAGGCGTTGCTGGAAGCGCAGCAGGGCCACCTCCAGTGGCATCGGGAGCTTCCCGTGGTGCTGCTGGATCGCTGCTGGTTGCGCCTCCAGGTGGTCAGCATTGAGCATCTCTGTGGCGTACTTCCTCCAGACAGCAGTGGCGACGCCCCGGAGTTGGTGCGTTTTCGTGAGCTGCTGCGGGCAGGTCACGACAGCCTGGAAGCCCAGGAGCAGTGTTGGCAGGAATTTGGCCGTGAACCCTGCTCCCAGGCCCTACGTCGGTTCTGGAGCGCCCAGGAGCAGGGCAACCGCGGCTGGACGCTGCAGGTCTATCTCGATTGGCTGCAGCGCTACCGACTGGGGATCGAGGCAGAGGGGCCCAAGCCACTGCCCGTCATCGTCCTGGCACGGCCATTCAGCAACGAAGTCCACCAGCTGCTCTGGCAGTGGCCCGTGCCCCAGTCCATGGGGCAAACTTGCCGCTGACTGTTAGGTGTGCGGCCATGGCCGACGGCGATTTCCAGCGCAACTCCGGAGACCAGCCCCGTGACGGGCGTGGACCACGTGAGGGTGGTGGTTTTCGGATCCGCCTGAGCGACAACGAAATGCGTGCTGCTCGCGCCGTTCAGGAGGCCTTTGGGGTTCGCTCCACCGTGGCGGCCCTGGGGATCTCCCTGCGCACCGTGGCCCAGTTGCTCGAAGAGGGCCGGATCGACGAGATCGTTGCTCAACACAAAGCGTCTGCCGGATCCCGTGGTCGTGGCGAGCGACGCGGACCTGGCGGCCGCAGCGAGCGAGGCGAGCGCCCCGAGTCCTCGCGCCCCAACCCCTTTGCACGCCCCTCCAAGCCCGCCGCTGCTCCCATCGAGGAGATAGTTGCCGCCGTTGAGGAAGCACCTGAAGCCGTCGAAGAGACCGCTGCGGAGTCCTGAGTCACGCTGAGAGCCGCCGGGGTCTGGACCTTCTTCAAGGCAGAATCCGGCGACTGCTGAGCTGACTGCAATGCCACGCGCCAGGGTTCTTTCCGGGGTTCAACCCACTGGCGCTCTGCATCTGGGTAACTGGCTTGGTGCCATCCGCAACTGGGTGGAACTCCAGGACAGCCATGACACGTTCTTTTGCGTGGTCGACCTGCATGCCATCACCGTCCCCCACGACCCCAGCAAACTTGCGGCTGACACCCGCAGCACTGCAGCCCTGTACCTGGCCTGTGGCATTGATCCCGCCAAGGCAACGGTGTTTGTTCAGAGCCATGTGCCAGCGCACAGCGAACTGTGCTGGCTTCTGAACTGCGTCACTCCGCTCAATTGGCTGGAGCGGATGATCCAGTTCAAGGAGAAAGCCGTCAAACAAGGCGACCAGGTCTCCGTGGGCCTGCTGGATTACCCGGTGCTGATGGCCGCCGACATCCTTCTCTATGACGCTGACCTGGTGCCGGTGGGCGAGGACCAGAAGCAACATCTGGAGCTGGCCCGTGACATCGCCCAGCAGCGGATCAACGCACGGTTCGCACCCAAGGACGCAGACGGCGAGTTGATCCCGGTCTTGAAGGTGCCTGAACCGCTGATTCTCAAGGAGGGAGCCAGGGTGATGAGCCTGACCGATGGGCGCAGCAAGATGAGCAAAAGCGATCCCAACGAGGGCTCTCGCATCAATCTCCTGGATCCGCCTGAGTTGATCACCAAGAAGGTCAAGCGGGCCAAAACCGATCCAGTGATGGGCCTTGAGTTCGGCAACCCAGAGCGTCCTGAGACCGACAACCTGCTGGGCCTCTACGCGTTGCTCAGCGGCAAAGGGCGTGAAGCCGCTGCAAGCGAGTGTGCCGAGATGGGCTGGGGGACCTTCAAACCGCTTCTCGCTGAAACCCTTGTCGAAGCCCTCAGACCCATCCAACAGCGCTACAGCGAGCTGAACGCCGACCCCGCTGAACTCGATCGCGTTCTGCAGCAGGGCAAGGAGCGGGCCAATGCCGTCGCTCAGGCCACCCTGGAACGCACCCGCCAGGCCCTGGGATTCCTGGCCTGATCCCCACCGGGCTGATCAGAACCTAAAGCAAACATAAAGGTGGCTGATCAATGGGCCTGAACGCAGGCCCCAGCACTCGCTGATCGCACCTGTCCAGGCCGCAAGGGAGGCGACCACGGACTCCCATGCACATCGACCCTGCCCTTGTCCAGTTCGGACGGGAAGTCTCGTCATGGAACTCGAGAACCAGTCAGTCTCGTTGGACTCATGACCTTGTGCCGCTTGCTCATTCGTCCCTTTGCTCGCAACAGTCGCGCCGCGACCAGCTCCTGCGTTCTAGGTCTGCTGCTTCTGGCAGCAGGACCACTGGTGAACCCTTCCCAGGGAAGCCAGCTCCTGGCAGGTCCTGAGCCTCAGGCATGGACTGCCGTTGAGCGTGGCGAGAACGAGCTGTATGCGATCACGCCAGAGCGTCGCGCCCTGCTCAACACCATCCGCTACGCCGAGGGCACCTGGAAGCAAGGGGCCGCGGGCTATCGGACCCTGTATGGCGGCGGACGTTTCTTCAGCCTGGCCAAACACCCTGAGATTGTGGTGAGCAAGCGCTACACCAGCGCCGCCGCCGGGGCCTATCAGTTCCTGCCCAAGACCTGGAGTGAAGCTGCCGCGAAGCTCAACCTGGCCAGCTTTGGTCCGCGTCATCAAGATCAGGCCGCCTTGTACCTGGTGGATCGCCGAGGCGTCCTGGATCAGGTGGATAGCCGTGGCTTGACCCGAGAGGTCATGAACGTGCTTGCCAAGGAATGGGCCTCGTTCCCCAACACCAATGGCCGTAGCGCCTACGGACAACCCGTCAAAAAAGCCGCTGAACTGGCTGCCTTTTACGAACGCAACCTGCTGGAGTTGCGCCAGCAGGCCTAAGGGCCGCTGGAGGGCTCAGGGCGCTCAACCTCAGGGCGCTCAGCCTCAGGGATCGGGACTCCGGCCACGCGCAACATCGCCGACAGATTCCAGACCCGCATCATCAAGCGATGCCAGGGGGCCATCGCTTCCATATCGACGGCCATCGGTGTGGAACAGGCCGATCGCAGAGCTTTGGCGGCGACGATGGCCTGAAGGGCCTCCTCCAAGCCGTCCCGCAGGCGTGACTGCTCGGAAGCGGGCAACAACTGTTCCGGCGTGTGATCGAGGAGTTCCAGGCCCCGTCGGAACCAGAACCGAAAATCGTCGAAGAGTGACTCGAGCAGGTGATCGAGCAGCTCAGCAGATTCGGATTGGGGTTCAGCCCGATCCATGGGGCCCGATGCGGAAGATTCGCTCACCCCAACACCCTAGTGATGGTCTGATTTCCGCTGCGTAGGATCGGGGTTGCTATGCCTCCGCCGTGACCGCGACCCGCTCTGCCAAACCTGCAGCCGAAGCGGATCAAGATGCGACCACGGTGCATCTACCCAAAACAAGCGAGAGCCCGCAGCTGCTGCGCATCCGCCACTCCATGAGCCATGTGATGGCCATGGCGGTGCAGCGCCTGTTTCCCAAGGCCCAGGTCACGATCGGCCCCTGGACCGAAAACGGCTTCTACTACGACTTCGATAGCCCCGATCCCTTCACCGAGGCCGATCTCAAGGCCATCAAGAAGGAGATGATCAAGATCATCAACAAGAAGCTTCCGCTCGAGCGCCTCGAGGTGAGCCGCGCGGAAGCCGAGACCAAGATCAAGGCCCAAAACGAGCCCTACAAGCTCGAAATCCTCGCGGGCATCAGCGAGCCCATCACCCTCTACACCCTCGGTGAGGAGTGGTGGGACCTCTGCGCCGGC
>JBMSIW010000104.1:0-6719 GCA_049418265.1 Vulcanococcus sp. | reverse complement strand
GACGCCTACACCCAGAGCCAAGGCTCTTGCTTCGTGGTGTTCGAAGGCCGCTGATCCAGCGCCTTCTGAATCTGTGGTCCCGGATCTAACCGGGACCACCCTTTCCTTACTTCATTCCTGAAGCAATTCACTGCTGTGAGTTGTTTTCAGTTTTCCCGCAGCCTTGCTGGTTCGGTTGAAGCGCAGCGGTCGTCACCCAGCGATCGTCACTCAGCGCTCGTCACCCAGCAGCTGTGAGAACACAAGTCATTCCATACGCCGGGCGGACATGGCCACTAAATCAAGTCGCGAAGCAGCCCTAGAGCGCCGTAAGGCCCTCACGGAAGGCGGCAAGCAAGCTGGCAATCGCCATAGCTCCGGTGGTGGCCGGGTGCGCACCGCGGCGGATGCCCGCCCCACCCGCACCAACGCCGCACCGGCTCAGGCCGCAGCCCCCGTCGCGTCCGCCCCGGCTGCAACCCCTGCCCCGACCCGCAGCTTGAGCGTGTCTGCCCCAGCGCGTAGCGGCAGCGCCAAGCGCGTCAGCAACCCCAGCCGCGATCTGGTGCTGGCCCGCCGTGAAGCCCTGTCCCGTGGTGGCAAGCGCGCCAATCAATCGAAAGACCGCACCCGCACCGACGTCGCTCGCGAGACCAGCAAGCCCGCCCCCGCTGCTGCCGCTGAGCACAAGTGCAAGTGCGAGGAGACCAAGACTGAAACCAGTAGCCGTCAGCGCGAGTCGGCCGCAACCCTGTCCCTGAGCAGCAGCCGCTCCTCAGCCTCCGGCAGCAGCAATCGCCCTGCCACCCGCAAGGCCTCTGCACAGCACAACCCCAGCCGCGCCCTGGTCCTGGCCCGCCGCGAAGCGCTCTCCAAGCGCGGCAAATCTGCCAGCACCACCAGCAAGACCGGCCCTGCCGCTGTGGCCCGTCAGATCAACCCCGATCTGAGCGCCCGCGAACTCTCCCAGAAAGTTCGGGAACTCAAGAGCAAGACCGGTTCTGCCGGCACCGCCCGGAACGCTGGAACCCGTCCCTCCGGTCCCAACCGCCACGGCTCCAAGCAGGCCGCTGAGGCTTCCCTGAAGGTGGGTGTCAGCGAGACCCTCGCAGGTCAGACCGTGACCGGCACCCAGGCCAACCGTTCGGTGAAAACCACCGGCAACGAGGCCGCCACCTGCCGCACCATCACCGGCACCGAATACCTGGGTGCAGAGGTCTTCCAGACCTTCTGCGGCACCCAACCCGCTGCTCCGATCCAGCCCGCCAAGGTTCGCGTCAGTGCCACCAGCCACGGCAACCGCGTCACCGGCAACGAAGTGGGCCGCAGCGAAAAGGTGACCGGCGATGAACCCGGCACCTGCAAGTCCGTGACCGGCACCGAGTACATCTCGGCAAACCAGTCCGCGGCCTACTGCGGTGGCGTGAACCCCTCCGTGCGCAAAGTGGGCCGCAGCCAGACCCTGGGCGGTCAGTCCGTCAGCGGCGTCATGGTCGGCCGCAGCGAGCGTGTGACCGGCGATGAGCCCGGCTCCGGCCGTCAGCTGACCGGCGATCAGTACCTCGGTGCCGAAGCACCTGTGGCTGGCCGTGCTCCCACCAAGGTGAGCAACCAGAACACCCTGCGCGGCACCGGAGTCACCGGCACCGCCGTGGGCCGCAGCCAGCATGTGACCGGCGATGAGCCCGGCAGCTGCCGCAACATCACCGGCGACGAGTACATCGGCAGCCAACAGTTCGAGGGTTTCTGCGGCAATCGCCCCGCCCCCGAGGCCGCCAAGGTGGGCTTCAGCATCACCAACCGCAACCAGGTGGTCAGCGGCACCCGCACCGGCCGTTCCGACAAGGTGACCGGCGATGAGCCCGGCACCTGCAAGGTCGTGACCGGCACCCCCTACGCAGGTCTCGAGCAGGCCGGCGACTTCTGCAACGCCAACGCCGTCCGCGCCACCCGCGAGCGCACCGCCGTTCGCAATGCCAACCGCATGACCGGCATCCAGCCGGGCATCGGCGGCGTCATGACCGGCGCAGAGCGCGGCGCCTGTGAAGACGTCACCGGCACTCCCTACGTGGGCGCTGATCAGCAAGCTGCTGCCTGTGGCTCCGCCAGCGCGCCCGCCGCAGACTTCCCCCAGGCCCTGACCGCAGCTGCCTGGCAGCAGTTCAGCGTGCAGTCCCCCGCTCGCGCCGCCCAGGTGGAGCGTGAGCGCACCGGTGCCGTCACCGGCAGCACCTACGAGCAGGGCGGCCGGATCACCGGTCCCTTCGACATGGCCAGCGGCAAGATCACCGGCACCGAGCAGTTCCGCTTCGATCGTCGCGCCGCCCAGCGTCTGGCTGCTCCCGCTGCAGCCGTTGCCAGCAGCGAAGCCGCTCAGGCTCCTCTGTCCCGGGTCACCGGCGAGGGCTCCGGCACCAAGATCACCGGCGACGACTGGGATCGTGGTGAGCGTGTCACTGGCACCGAGGGCAGTTCAGCCCGTCGCCGCAACCCCACCCGCGTGGGGCCCATGAGCGGCATGCCCGGGCAGCAGAACAAGCGCAACCAGGAAGTCCCGGCTCCCAACAACAAAGTCACCGGCTCCAGCGGCAGCACGGATCAGGGTTCCCTGATCACCGTGTCCGGCGGCGCCCGCGGCTGAGGGAACGAGAGCGATGCGTCGGCGTACCGCCAACAACGAGCGGCCGCTGGCACCCACAGCGCCCCGTCGTCGCCCCGGTCAGACCGAGGCGGACAACCAGACCGCGGCGAGCCCTGCGGAGCTCAACCCGGCCTCCTCGTTGAGCAAGGTGCTGCGCCAGCGTGAGTTGGCGAACGCGTCCCGCGTCGGCAACTCCCGGCCCAGTCGGCCCAGCAAAGCTGAGCTCAGCGCCAACGGCAGCAGCATCCGTCCGACCCGCCGGGTCAGGCCGGTGGCCACCCAGGTGGTGCTTGATCGCAGCAGCTCAGGCCCGGCCCGTTCCAGGTCCTCCAGCTCCGGACTCCATCCCCTCAGCAACGGTCAGAGCAATGCGGCTCTGAGGGCCTACGAGGAGAGCACCCTCGGGTCCTTCGATCGCATCGTGCCGGTCCTGAAGCGTCTCTCGGCCTTGCAGCACGAGAACGACTTCGTGGCTCAGGCCCAACGCTTGGCCCAGGCCGAGCTGGGTCATGAACTGCCCCTGCCGATCCTGGAGACCGCCTGGACCAGTCAGCTGGACATGCGCACCCTGTTCGCCTGGTGCGTCTTTGAGGCCTACGAGCAGACCAGCATTTCCTTCTTCAACGAGGACCCCCTGGCTGCCCAGGACGGCAGCCGCGATGCGGAGGTCTTCAACGCCTTCCTGCTCGAGTGCGGGTTCCACCTGCTCGACATCACCCCCTGCGCGGATGGCCGCCTCGCCCACGCCATCGCCTATGCCCTGAGGCTGCCGTTCAGCTCGGTGCGTCGCCGCTCCCACGCCGGCGCGATGTTCGACGTCGAGAACACGGTGGATCGCTGGGTCAAGACCGAGCACCGCCGCTACCGCGAAGGGACCCCCAACCCGGCCCACAGCGATACCCGCTACCTGAAGGTGGTGGTCTATCACTTCAGCTCCAAAGATCCCTGCCACGAGGGCTGCGCCGCCCATGGCAGCGACGACAAGGCAGCGGCCGCCCAGGGTCTGCAGCGCCTCAAGGATTTTCAGCAGGCCGTGGAGAACAGCTTCTGCTGCGGGGCCTCCGTCGATCTCCTGCTGATCGGCATGGATACCGACACCGATGCGATCCGCGTCCACGTGCCGGGCCGCGACGGATCCACGGACCTGGAGCACTGGCTCGACGCCCGTGACGTCTACGAGGCCACCCGCTCCCTGCGGGCCGACCAGGCCCGTGAGCGCATCAACGCCCTGGTGCTGGAAGCAGCGGCCGGCAGCCCCGATGAGGGGATGGTGAAGCTGGTGGCCCGCCTGCTGGAGAACAACCTCTCCCAGATTGACTACGTCCGCCAGTACCACGGCGGCAGCTACAGCGACTTCGGCCACGCCGAGCGCTTCATCGGCGTCGGCATTGGCTTCAAAGAGGTGCACCTGCGCAACCTGACCTACTTCGCCTACATGGACACCGTCGAAGAGGGTGCGCCTGATCTGGATGTGGGCGTCAAGATCTTCAAGGGCCTCAACGTCTCCCGCGGTCTGCCCATCCCGGTGGTGCTCCGCTTCGACTATCACGGCGCCGTTCCCGGTGCCCGTGAACGGGCCATCGCCCACTGCGGCCGTGTCAAAGCGGCCATCGAGGCTCGCTACAGCGAGCTCTGTCAGCAGGGCCTGCTGCACACCCTGCTCACCGTCAGGGATCGGGATCGACACGTCCCTGCCGAGACCGTAAGTTCCTCAATCACGTTCAACACAGGAGGGGGGCACTGAGATGTTGATCTGCAAAGTCGTGAAGCCGCTGGTTTCCACCAACCGCATCGCGGACTTCCAGCACAAACACCTGCAGGTGGTGCTTGATGGCAGCACCCAGAAGGTCGCTGTCGATGCCGTGGGAGCCATCCCCGGTGATTGGGTCATCTGCGTGGGTAGCTCCGCCGCCCGTGAGGCCGCCGGCAGCAAGTCCTATCCCAGCGATCTGACCATCGTCGGGATCATTGATCACTGGGATCCCGAAGCCGGTAAGGCCATGGCCGCCGGCACTCCCCAGGGGGGTGCCAAGTAATGGAAATCATGCAGGTGATGGGCTCGCTGGTTTGCACCAACCGAGTGGAGGGCTTTGCCCACCTGAACCTGCGTGTGCTCCGCACCGCCAAAGGAAAGCTGAACGTGGCCACCGACCCGGTGGGCGCGTCCCCAGGGAACTGGGTCTTCACCGCCAGTGGCTCAGCCGCCCGCTTTGCCACAGGTGACCCCAACCTGTTCACCGATCTCACGATCGGCGGAATCATCGACCACTGGTCGCCCGACGGTTAAGGAGTTTCCAGCTCCTCCCGATCCTCCGGTCGGGTCCACTCCGTTTCTCCCGCGACCTTTTAACGGGCACTGCCCACCACCGTCATGGCCACTCCCAAACCACGAGCCGCCAGCACCCCGGCAGCAGGTAAAGCAACCCCCGCCAAGCCTGCGGCCACTCCGGTGACCGCGATCCCTGCTGCCCCGGCAGCAGCAGCGAAGCCCGCCGCCACCCCTGCTCCGGCAGCGGCAGCAGCAGCACCTGTGACGGTGACCGCCAAGACGGTCTCAGCCAGCGCCAGCAAGCCTGCCGCCACGGCCAAGACCAGCTCGGCCAAAGCTGCCCCGGCTCGCCGGGCAGCCGCCAGCAAACCCGCTGCCTCCAAGGGCGCCGGCAACGCTGGCTCCGGCGGCAACAACCGCTCCTCCTCTTCCATCCGCACCTCCCCCATGGCTTCCTCCGTACAAGGCATCGCCCTCGGCATGATCGAGACCCGGGGTCTGGTTCCCGCCATCGAGGCCGCCGACGCCATGACCAAGGCTGCGGAAGTGACCCTGATCGGCCGCGAATTCGTGGGCGGTGGCTACGTGACCGTGCTGGTGCGTGGTGAAACCGGCGCCGTGAACGCCGCTGTTCGCGCCGGTGCTGATGCCTGTGAGCGCGTGGGCGATGGCCTGGTGGCTGCCCACATCATTGCTCGCCCCCACGCTGAAGTGGAGCCCGCTCTGGCCAGCTCCAACATCCGCCGCGCCTGATGACCATGGACGCCGTTCATCCGCGCGTCCTGGGCTTTCTTGGGCGTGCCCTGAGCCTTGAGCTGACCGCCGTTCAGCAGTACATGACCCAGGCCTCCCTCGTGGGGCTCTGGGGTGATCAAGCCTCCTCCGACCGCTTCCGAGAGGAAACGGTCGAGGAGATGCAGCACGCTGAACGGATCGTGCAGCAGATGCTCAGCCTCGGTGCGGCTCCGGCTGCCTCCCAGCTGCAGCCGGTCACCCATGCACCGGATCTGCTGGGACTGCTGGAGCAGAACGCTGAGCTCGAGCAACAGCTTGTCAGTCACTACGACGAGGCTGCCCGCTTCTGCCGCCTGATCAACGATCAGGCCAACGGAGCCTTCTTCCAGGCTCTGCTGGAGGACGAGCAGCACCACATGGCCGACCTGGAGGCCTGGCTCAAGGAGCTCGGTGGCCGTCGACCCCGCGGCTACAGCCGCTACGGCCAGAGAAGCGGCCTGTCGCGATCGGTTCTCAGCGAGCGGGCCACCTTTTAAAACGCCCGCTCTGAACGTCTAGATTCCGCCGCCGGCCACTGCTTCGGCGGCCAGAACGTTTTAAACACTTGAGTTCCGCTCTGCCTCTACCGCTGCAACTCATCTGGCTGATTCCGGTCTACGGATTCAGCGGGATGCTGCTGTCGCTGCCCTGGGCCACGGGTTGGGTGAAGCGCAACGGGCCCCGTCCCGCCGCCTATCTCAACCTGCTGGTGACGCTGCTGGCGGTACTGCACGGCAGCTGGGTGATCAACACGATCTACGAGATCGGTCCCCAGCATCTTGATTTTCCCTGGTTTCAAAGCGGCGATCTGAACCTGCGGATCGGGTTTGATCTCTCGCTGACGAACCTGGCGGCCCTCGAGCTCGTCACGACGATGAGCCTGGTCTGCCAGGTCTTTGCGCTCGGATATCTCGATAAGGAATGGTCGCTGGCGCGCTTCTACGCCCTGGTGGGCTTCTTCGAAGGCGCCATGAGCGGGGTGGTGCTCAGCAGCAACCTCTTCATGAGCTATTTCCTGCTGGAAATGCTCACCCTCTCCACCTACCTGCTGGTGGG
>JBMSIW010000103.1:0-6789 GCA_049418265.1 Vulcanococcus sp. | reverse complement strand
TGACCACCTTGCTGGTGTTGGCCGTTTCGATCGTGCTGTTTGTGACCGGTTGGCTGGCTCCTGAAGTGACCGGCTTGCTGGCGGCGGCGCTGCTCATGGTGACGGGTGTTCTGAAGCCGGCCGAGGCGATGCAGGGATTTGGTAGCCCCGCCTTGATCACCCTGATGGGTCTGTTTGCGATCTCGGCAGGACTGTTCCGCAGTGGCGGCCTCGATCGCCTGCGCGCCCTGATCGGATCCGACGCGGTGCGCAGCCCCAAGCGCATGATCGCGGTCATGGTGGCGGCCGTTGGCCCCGTCTCGGCCTTCGTCCCCAATACCCCGATCGTGGCCAGCCTGCTCCCGGTGGTGGAGGGCTGGTGCAAGCGCCGCGGGGTTTCGCCATCGAAGGTCCTCTTGCCCCTGTCGTTTGCCACGGTGCTGGGGGGCACCATGACCCTGCTCGGCAGCTCGGTGAACCTGCTGGCCAGCGAGGTGAGCGGCAAGCTCGGCTACGGCAGCTTCGGGCTATTCAGCTTCACCGCCATCGGCCTGGGGGTCTGGCTGGTCGGTGGCTTGTTGATGGTGGTGCTCTCCGATCGCTTCCTGCCCGATCGCGGCCGCGATGACGATGATCTGATCGCCGATCTCTCCAGCAGCGGCTACCTGACCGAGGTCAAGATCCCCCAGGGCTCGGAGTTGATCGGCCAATCGCTCCATGCCAGTCGCCTTCAGCGGCGTTTCGATGTCGATGTGCTCGAGCTTCATCGCGGCAGTGAGCGTTTTCTGCCACCCCTGGCCGACCGCACCTTGATGCTGGATGACCGGCTCTTGCTGCGCTGCAGCCGGGAAGATCTGCTGCGGCTGCAGCAGGACCACACCATCGTGCTGGCGCCGACCCCCGATGCTCCTCTGCAGCCGGATCTACAGAACAGTCAGCAGATGGTGGAGGTGTTGCTCCCCTCCGGCTCCACCCTGGCGGGCGACTGTTTGCGGGACCTGCGCTTTCGCCAGCGCTACAACGTGACGGTGCTGGCCCTTCGCCGCGGCAATGCGGTGTTGCGAGAACGCCTGGGCCGGGTGCAGTTGCGCGATGGCGACGTGCTGTTGTTGCAGGGCCCCAAGGACGCCATTCGCGGACTGCAGGCCACCAATGATCTGGTGGTGCTCGAGCAGTTGGAGAAAGATCTCCCCACGGTGAGCCGCAAGCGGGTGGCCCTGTTGATCGCGGCGTTGGTGGTCCTGCTCCCCAGCCTTGAGATCATTCCCCTGGTGGCGGCCGTGCTGCTGGGCACCGTGGCGATGGTGGCCACTGGTTGTCTGCGGGCCGGCGAGCTGCAGCGGGTGATTCGCCTGGATGTGATCTTGCTGCTGGGCTCCTTGGCCAGCTTCAGTGTGGCCCTCGAAAAAACCGGCTTGGCGGCGGCCCTGGCCAAGACGCTTCTGCTCGGTTTGCAGAGCTGGCCGATCTATGCGGCGCTGGTGGTGGTGTTTCTGTTCACCACCCTGCTGACAGAGGTGATGAGCAATGCCGCCACGGTGGCGATGCTGATTCCGATCGCCGGCCAGTTGGCCCAGGGCCTAGGCCAACCCCCGATGGCCTTCATCTATTGCGTCCTGTTTGGCGCCAGCCAGAGCTTCCTGAGCCCCGTTGGCTATCAGACCAACCTGATGGTTTATGGCCCCGGTCGCTATCGCTTCCTGGATGTCTCGCGCTACGGCTTCCCGTTGACCCTGGCGATGACCGTGCTGGTGCCGTTCCTGATCTGCCGCTGGTTTGGGCTTTAGGCCCAGGGGCGGCGAGGATGGCGCCACTTGAGCCCTCGCGCTTGGTCCGCTCCGATCCTCAGCAGCCCCGCAAGACCTGGCGCACCCGACTGCGGCAGCGCCTGCTCTGGCTCTGGCATCACGAGGGCAGCCACGGGCAGCGGGCGCGGGGGCTGGCAGCCGGGGTCTTCATGGGCTGTTTCCCGATTTTTGGGCTGCAGACCCTGTTTGGGATTGCCCTGGCGAGCGTGGTGCGCGGCAATCACATCCTGGCCGCGGCAGGCACCTGGATCAGCAACCCGTTCACCTACGTCCCTCTCTATTGGTTCAACTACGCGGTGGGCTGCCAGCTGCTGGGGCCGGGTCCCGCGCTGCCCACCCTGCAGCAGATCCAACGTGTGGGGATCTGGGATCTGGGCCTGGCGATGACCAGCCGGCTGATGCTGGGTTCTGCCCTGGTGGGACTTGTGGCGTCGTTGTTGCTGGGGGGGGTCTACTGGTGGCTGCTGGAGCGTCACCATCGCCGCAGCGCCCACGTTTAGCGCTTGCTCGCTAGCTGTTCTCGCTGGGAAGCCGTTTCCAGCCGGCCAGTACCCCGAGGATGTCGGCGGCACCCACCAGGCCGACAAAGGCACCGAACTCATCCACGACGACCCGCACGGAGGTTCGATCGCCGCGGCGGAAACTGGTGAGGAGCCGGTCGGCTCGAATCATCTCGGGAACGTACTGAGGGGCTTCGCAGAGATCGCTGACCAAGCGGTTGCCGCCTCCATTGAGCAGGGTGCTGAGGGCCTGCTCTCGGCTTTGGACGCCGAGCACCTCGTCCACCTCCTCACCCAGGACCACCCACCAGGCATCGTCCTGGGCCTGCAGGATCTGCTGACGGACGGACTCCAGCGTCACGGCGCCAGAGAGGGAGGGGGTCGCCACCCGCGAGACCATCAGATCTCGGGCCGTCAGGTCGTTGAGGGCGAAGACCTTTCCGATCATGGCTGCCTCATCGGCCTCGATATGTCCTTGCTGGGATCCGAGCCGCGCCATCAGGTGGATTTCTCGCTCGTTGGTGGTGAGCTCGCTCTCGGCGGTGATGGAGGGCATCAGCTTCTCGAGCACCAGCAGCAGCGGCAGGGTGAGCCGCTCAAGCAGCAACAGGACCCGCGCTGCCGCCAGGGAGATGGGCATCGCGAAGCTGTTGCCGATGGTTTTGGGAAGAATTTCTCCCAGCAGGATCACCAGGACGGTGAAGCCCCCGTTGAAGACCACCAGGGCCCAACTGCCTCCCGGGATGGCATGGAAGACGTCGTGCGCTTGGCTCCCCAGCACCATCGAGCCGGAGATGTTGAACAGGTTGTTGAGCACCACCAGGAGCACCAACGCCCGTCCCGGCCTCGACTTGATGCGCTCCAGGGCCCTCGATCCAGGCACCCGTTGCTGGGTGAGGGTGTGTACCTGAATCGGGTTCACCGTGAGCATGGCGGCTTCGGTGCTGGAGGCCATGGCCGAGCCCACCAGGATCAGCGCTGCCATCACCAGCAGCACAACGATCGGATTCATCAGCCCCCAGACGGTGCGAGTTGGCCCCGACCTTATCTACGGTTTGCGAGATGAACTCGTCTCCGAGCAACCCAGTCCGGGCGCTACAGCGCTGGCGTCACCAGCTGACGGTGCCTCAGTTCACTGTGGTGACCGGTCTGCTGGTGATCGTGTTGGGCACGTTTGTGCTGTCCTCACCGCTGTGCTCCACCGACGCGGTGGGCCTCTGGCAGGCCCTGTTCACGGTGACCTCCGCGATCACGGTGACGGGCCTCTCGATCATCTCGGTGAGCCGCGATCTCACGCCCTTCGGTCAAGTGGTGCTGGCGGGCCTGATCGTCACCGGTGGTCTCGGTCTGATGGCGATCACCACCTTCCTGCAGGGGTTCGTGCAGGGTCGCTCGGGCCTGCGCCATCGCCTCGATAAGGGGCGCGCCCTGGATGAATTTGGAGTGGGAGGCATCGGACCCACCTTCAACAGCATCCTGATCACGGCGGGTTGCGTCATGGGCGTCGGAACGGCGGTGCTCTACAGCTTTGGTTTCACGGACATCGAGCAACCCGGCCAGCGCCTCTGGGCCTCGATGTTTCACGTGATCAGCGCCTACAACAACGCCGGTTTTGGGCTCTGGGACAACAGCCTGGTCGACTACCGCGGCAACGTCGTCGTCAATGGCGTCATCGCCTCGATGATCGTCATTGGTGGCATCGGCTGGCGGGTCATCAACGACCTCTGGGCCAATCGCTTCCGTCTGCGCCGGATTCGCCGCCTCAGCCTGCACACCCGTCTGGTGATTCGCTCCACAGCGGTGTTGATCGTGTTGGGTGCAGCGGGCCTGCTGATCACGGAGCACTTCGGCTACCGCGCCACTGCCATGGCGCCCTACGGGTTCTTCGAGCGGCTCCAGATCGTTCTGTTCCAATCGATCACCACCCGTACGGCGGGCTTCAACACCATTCCGCTATCGGCCGCCTCGATCACCGATGCCGGTCTGCTGCTGATGATCCTGCTGATGTTCATCGGCGCCAGTCCCGGGGGAACCGGCGGTGGCATCAAGACCACCACCTTTGCGATCTTGATGGGGGCGACGCGCTCGACCCTGCAGGGCCGCAGTGATGTGTTGCTGCACCGCCGGCAGATTCCTGACTCCACCGTGCTGCGGGCGGTGGGGGTCACGTTGGCGTCTGCCTTGTTTGTGGTGCTGATGGCCTTGTTACTGGGCCTTGGTCCCACCGCAGCGGGCATCCCGGGCCATCAGAACTTCAGCTTTCTCGAGAAGCTGTTCACCTGCGTTTCCGCCTTCGGCACGGTGGGCCTTGATCTCGGGGTCACCGCCAACCTCAACCGCTGGGGCCAGCTGGTGCTGCTTGTCGGCATGTTCGTGGGACGGATCGGCATCCTGCTGCTGCTCTCGGCCCTCTATGGCAGTCGCCCCCAGAGCCGCGTGGGCTATCCCCGCGAAGATCTGTACGTCTGAGGGGATCTGGCTGAGCTGATCCCCGCTTAGAACGGATGCACACGCTTGATCGGGCTGTGAATCAGTGGTGGCAGTGGTCATCTGAAGGCGGCACCCGTCGCGGCAGCTATGCCGTCATCGGTGTTGGCCGTTTCGGTTCCTCCGTCTGCGCTGAGCTGCTCCGGGCCGGCGCGGAAGTGCTCGCCATCGACTCCAGCCAGCGGGCCATCGATGAGCTCCGTCAGATCGATCCGGCGATCGAGGCGCGGGTGGTGGACTGCACCGACGAGGAGGCCCTGCGCGCGGCCGGTGTACTCGAGATGGAAACCGTTGTGGTGGCCATGAGCGAGCCGATTGAGGCCAGCGTCACGGCCACCTTGATTTGCAAGGACTCCGCAGGCAGCCGGGTGCAGCAGGTGATCGCCCGTGCCACGAGCGATCTGCACATGAAGATGCTCAAGCGGGTCGGCGCTGATCGGGTCGTCTTCCCCTCAAAAATGATGGGTCAGCGGCTCGGCATCGAATTGGTGCGGCCCAACCTGCTCGAGCAGCTCCGCCTCGATGACCGCAGCTGCATCGAGGAGATCAAGGTGCCCGAGGCGTTTGTGGGTCACTCCCTGCGGGATCTGAACCTGCGCAAGCACTACAACGTCAACGTGCTGGCGGCCGGTCCGGCCGGCAAGTTGCACGTCAACCCACCCGCCTCCCATGTGCTGGCCAACGGCGAATTGCTGGTGGTGATGGGTTCTGAGGAATCCCTGCGCTCGCTTCCCGCGAGCTGAGGTTTCGGCCCGGCCTGTGGTCGTTTCCACACCGCTGGTTTAAGGGTTGTGCACAAGGGGTTCCCTTTGGCCATCTGCCAGCGCTAGCGAGGGAAGCGCACGGCAGGAGGCCGGCCCATGGCAACAAGTGTGGATCTGCCGCCGCCCCTCAAGGAAAGCGGTCAGCGGGAGGTGTTCTGCGGGCTCACCTCGATCGTGTGGCTGCACCGGCGCATGCCGGATGCCTTCTTCCTGGTGGTGGGTTCGCGCACCTGCGCCCACCTGATCCAGAGCGCTGCCGGCGTGATGATCTTCGCGGAACCGCGCTTTGGCACGGCGATCCTCGGCGAACGGGATCTCGCCGGCCTGGCCGATGCCAACGAGGAGCTCGATCGATTGGTGGCTCAGCTGCTGGAGCGCCGGCCTGAGATCCGCACCCTGTTCCTGGTGGGCAGCTGCCCCAGTGAGGTGATCAAGCTTGATCTGGCCAAAGCGGCCGAGCGGCTCAACCGGCAGCATGCCGGCCGCGTGATGGTGCTCAACTACAGCGGCAGTGGCATCGAAACCACCTTCACCCAGGGGGAAGACGGCGCCCTGCAAGCGCTGATTCCGCTGATGCCCAGAAGCGATCAGCAGCAGCTCTTGATCGCCGGCACCCTGGCCGATGCGGTGGAAGACCGGCTGATCGGTCTGTTCCACAAGCTCGGCATTGAGCGGGTGGTCAGCCTGCCGCCGCGCCGCTCCACCGAGCTACCCGCTGTGGGGCCGGGCACCAAGCTCCTGCTGGCCCAGCCGTTTTTGAGCGGCACCGCCCGGGCCCTGATCGACCGCGGTGCCGAGTTGATCCGTGCTCCCTATCCCTTCGGCGTCGAGGGCAGCCGGGCCTGGATGGCCGCGGCGGCCGCGGCATTCGGGGTGCCACCGGCACGGGTGGCGGAGGTGTTGGATCCGCTGGTGGAGCGGGGCCAGCGGGCCTTGGCTCCCCTCCGGGAGACGTTGGCGGGGCAACGGCTCTTCCTGCTGCCCGATTCCCAACTGGAGATCCCCCTGGCGCGTTTCCTCAGCCGCGAGTGCGGCATGGAGCTGGTGGAGGTGGGTACCCCCTACCTCGATCGCCAGTTGATGGCCGAGGAGCTGGCCCTGTTGCCCCCCGCCACCCAGCTGAGCGAGGGCCAGCACGTGGAGAACCAGCTGCAGCGGGTGCGGCAGCAGCGCCCTGATCTGGTGGTCTGCGGCCTGGGCCTGGCTAATCCCTTGGAGGCCGAGGGCATGGCCACCAAGTGGTCCATCGAG
>JBMSIW010000102.1:0-6803 GCA_049418265.1 Vulcanococcus sp. | reverse complement strand
CTCTATGCCGCCGGCGCCGCTGTCTATCAGCAGGCCGCTGGTGCTGAGGGTGCGGCTGCCCCGGGCGGTGACGGTTCAGGCTCTGGCGCTGCCGGTGACGACGTCATCGACGCCGAATTCACTGAGAGCAAGTGATCGGCTGAGGGATCAGCCTCAGGAACCCCGGCGTCAGCCGGGGTTTTTTATTGGCTTGCTCCAGCTCGGGGCTTACTTGCCGATGCTGGCCAGGGCCGCCCTGGCTTTCTCCAGCACGTTTGCCGGCAGGCTCACATACCCCAGGGTGGGCGCGCTGGCCTGGGCGGCGTCGCTCAGGGCGTAGCTGAAGGCCTTCTGCAGGCCGCTCAGCTTGTCGCCATTACCGCTCTTGTAGAGCAGCACCCAGGTGAAGGTGACGATGGGGTAGCCCGCCTTGGGGTTGGGGTTGCTGCCGGTCAGCTCAGGGCCAAGGTCGATGCTGGCGAGGGCTTTGGCTGCCTCTTCGGTCGTGGGCTTGGCATAGGTGCCGCCGCCGTTCTGCAGGGCTGCAGCCTGCAGAGCCCCCTGGACGTAGGAGGTCTCCACGTAGCCAATGGCGCCCTTGACCTGCTGAAGGCTGGCGGCCATGCCTTCATTGCCCTTGGCGCCAATGCCCGTGGGCCAGTTCACGGATTTCCCGGATCCCGGTCCCTTCTCCCAGGCCGGGCTGAAGGCCGCCAGGGACTTGGTGAAGTTGTAGGTCGTGCCGGAGCCATCGGAGCGGAACACCACCTTGATGGCTTGATCAGCGCAGCCCAGTTCCTTGTAGTTGGTGGTCTTGCCCTCAAAGATGCTCACCAGCTGGGGCTGGGTGAGCTTGAGGCTGCAACCGGGCAGGTTGTAGGCCACAGCAATGGCCCCGGCCGTCATCGGAATCTGCACCGCGCCGCGGCTCACCGCGGCAGCTTCCTCGGCATCGAGGGGCTTATCGCTGGCCGCAAAGTCCACGGTCCCGGCATTGAACTGACGGATGCCCGCGCCAGATCCGACCGATTGGTAGTTGACCCGAACCCCTTCGCTGCTGGCCAGGTCCTGGAACCAGCGCAGGTAGAGCGGGGCAGGGAACGTGGCGCCAGCTCCCTGCAGGCTGGCTGTGGAACCCGCGCCTTGTTTGGATCCGCCACAGGCGGTGAGGGCCATCAACCCCACCAGGCTCAGGGGGGCGAGGGTGCGTGCGCGCAACATGCGTGTCAGGAGATCCGCGTTATCTGAACGTTAAAGCTGCCCCTGGGACTCAGCCGCGGCTCTCGGCCGCCGCGATCTGCTCACCAGCCCATAGCGCGGAGGCCGGTGCCAGCAGCACGCCATTGCGGTAGTGGCCGCTGGCCAGGATCAAGCCCGGCTCCAGCACCTCCAGCAGGGGCGCTGGCCTGCCACTGGGCCTGGCCCGCAGGCCATGCCAGAGACGCAGCACGCTGCTGCGCTGCAGCCACTTGGGGGCGTGCCCCTTCAGGTTCAGCAGCTCCTGAACAGCGTGATCGCACGGGGCCTCGGGCGTGGTGCGCTCCGGCTCGAGGGTGGCGCCCAGCCAGAGTCGCCCCTGAGGCCGCGGCACCAGGTTGATGCCATCCCAGCTGAGGCTGCCTGGCCAGTTCAGGCTTCCCCAGTCATCGGGATGCAGTTGCAGCTCCGCGGCCTGCCCCAGCACTGGGCTTTGCGCTCGCTCATGGCCCAGGGGGGTCAGCAGAGCCGGGCTGCTCAGACCGGCGCAGATCACTAACCAGCGGGCCGAGAGTCGTTCGCGGCTCTCCAGCTCCACGCACCAGCGTTGATCGTGGTTCTCTTGAGCGCGCCTGATCTGCACAACCCGCTGGCAGACCAGCTGGAGGCCATGGGTGATGCCATCGCGCCGGAACGCTTCCAGGGCCGGTTGTGGATCGATCTGCCCATCCAGCGGTGAGCTCAGGGCCCCGAGGCAGGGCTCGGGTAGGGCTGGTCGCAGAGCCGCCAGCTCATCGCCCGTGAGCATCCGCAGCGGCAGGCCCTGCTGCTGGCGCTGCTGACAGAGCCGCTCTTGGGCCTCCAGCTCAGCTGGGGTGGTGGCCAGTTGCAGCAGCCCTGAACGCCCTGGAATTGGGTGGCCTCGCTCAGCCAGCTCTTGCCGCCACTGCTGCCAGAGGGCCAGGGACTGTTGCCGCAGTCTCCAGCCCCGGCCACTGCTGCGCCGGTAGACCTGGGCCATCAAGAGACCCAGGGCCGCCTGACTGCCGCTCAGCTCCCCGGGCTTGGTCTCCAGATCAGGGGCGATCAACGTGACCTGATGCCCCTGCCGTTGCAGATGCCAGGCCATGGAAAAACCCACCACACCGGCGCCGATCACGAGGATCGAGGCGGGACGGCGGGTGGGTTCCGTGCTGATCAGAGGGGGTCAGATCAGATCTGCTTGAGATCAGTCTGAACTTGCTCGGGCAGGATCTGGGCGTAGAGACCAAAGCCGCTGGCGACCTTGATGTAGGCCTTGCTCAGGTTGTTGGCGTCCTGCAGGCGAGCGGCCTCATCGAGATCAGCCAGGGCTGCCTTGAGGTTGTTGGCACGCTTGGTGGCCTCAGGGCGATCCGCCGGCAGGAGGCGCTGGTTGATGTAGAGCATCTCGCGGCCCACTTCCTGCATGGGGCCGTGGATCAGGTTGCGGGTGAAGACCCAATTGCGCTCATTCACCAGGGTGGCCAGCTCGGGCAGCCGGTCCCGCGCCGCCAGGAAGCCTTCCGCCTGACGCTCGATCACGGTGATGTCATCGGTGCTGAGGGTCGGGGCCTTCGCCTTGGCTCCACCGCAGGCGGTGAGGCCAAAGCTGAGGACCACCGCCAGGGCCAGCAGGCCAAGGCGTCGCAGGGCGGAGAAGAGCTGTGCAGCCATGGAGGGGGAGCTGATTGCGGGACTTTACCCAGGGCTTTTGGCCCAAAGACGTTCCGCTTGTCAGCTTGTAGGCAGCGCTGGTGCCTTGGCTCGGCACAATGCGGAGTCTCCGGGCTCGTTGCTCCCCCCTGTGATGTCGTCTGCCACAGCCATCCTGCAGATGATCTGCCCTGACCAGCCAGGGCTGGTGCGGGAGCTGTCGGGGTGGGTGGCTGGCAATGGCGGCAACATCGTCCATGCCGACCACCACAGCGATCAGGGTGCCGGTCTGTTCTTGAGCCGGATCGAGTGGCAACTCGAGGGTTTTGGGCTGCCGCGAGAGGCCATCGCTCCAGCGGCCGCTTCCCTGGCTGAACGGCTGGGGGGTGAGCAGGCTGTCACCTTCTCGGATGAGCGCCCGGCGGTGGCGATTTTTGTCAGCAAGCAGGACCACTGCTTGCTGGATCTGCTCTGGCGGACGCGCATCGGCGAACTGCCGATGCAGGTGCCACTGGTGATTGGCAATCACCCGGATCTCGGCCCGATCGCCGAGGAGTTCGGCGCTCACTTCGAGCACGTGCCGATCAGCAATGCCAATCGCGAGGCGGCAGAAGCTCGGCACCTCGAGCTGCTGGCGCAGCACGGCATCGAGCTGGTGATCCTGGCCAAATACATGCAGGTGCTGACGCCGGGATTCCTCTCGGCCTTTGATCCCCCAGATGCCTTTCACCGGGTGATCAACATTCACCACTCTTTTCTGCCGGCCTTCAAGGGAGCGCAGCCGTATCACCGCGCCTGGGAGCGGGGGGTGAAGTTGATCGGCGCCACCGGCCACTACGTGACCGAGGAGCTCGATGGCGGCCCGATCATTGCCCAGTCGACGGTGAGCGTCAGCCACCGCGATGAGGTGGAGGACTTGATCCGCAAGGGGCGCGACACCGAGCGGCTGGCCTTGGCCCGTGCCGTGCGCTTGCATCTCAGACGTCAGGTGATGGTCTACCGCGGCCGTACGGCGGTCTTCGAATGAACCGAGCCCTGGAGCTGCTCGATGGGCAGAGGCCGGACGCCACCAGCCCGTTGGGATGGCGCTGTTTCCAGCTCGCCCTGTTGTTGCTGCCGGCCAGTGCCCTGTTGGCTGGTCTGCTGCTCTTTGTCGCTCTGATCCTGGGCAGCCGCCAGCCGGCGCCCTGGTGGAAGGACCGCCTCAACTGGTTGCTGGCTGCGCTGTCCCTCTGGATGGTGCTGGGTTGCCTTGGGGCTTCCAGCGGTTGGCTCGCCTGGGTGGGCCTGGGCAATTGGTTGCCCTTCTTCTGGGCCTTCTGGGGGTTCCAGCCCTATGTCGCCACGCCCGAGGCCCGGCGTCGCATGGCCCTGTGGCTGGTGGCCGGCACGGTGCCGGTGCTCGCCACCGGCTTCGGTCAGATGGTCCTGGGCTGGAGTGGCCCCTATGAGCTGTTGGGCGGTGCAATCGTCTGGTGGATCCGCGGCGGGGGCAATCCACCGGGGCGTCTGTCTGGTCTGTTCGACTACGCCAACATCACGGCGGCCTGGTTGGCCTTGAGCTGGCCGCTGGTGCTCGCGGCATTTCTGCAGCACGCCCGCCGCTGGCGATCCGGGGGTGCTCCCTTGGCCCTATGGGCGATCAGCCTGGCGCTGGTGGTGACGCAGGTGGCGGAGATGCTGCTCACCGACTCACGCAACGGTTGGGGCGCCCTGGTGCTGGCGGTGCCGATCGTGTTGGGGCCGGCCCGCTGGATCTGGCTGCTGCCCTTATTGCTGCTGGCCCTGTTGCCGGTGGTGCTCGCCACGGTGCCTGGGGTGCCGGCGGTGATTCAGGCGCCGCTGCGGGAGTTGGTTCCCCAATCGCTCTGGGGCCGGCTCAATGACTTCAACTCCCATGGAGAGCGCCCCTTGGCGCTCACCCGCTTGAGCCAGTGGGCCACGGCGGTGGGGCTGATCGGGGAGCGCCCTTGGTTGGGTTGGGGCGCCGCCGCCTTCAGCGTGATTTACCCCCTGCGGACGGGGCATTGGCACGGCCATCCCCACAACATCGGCCTTGATCTGGCCATCAGCCACGGGTTGCCGGTGGCGCTGGGGGTGGTGGGTCTGGTCCTGTGGCTGCTGATCCGTGCGGCCGTCAAAGGGATGGTGAGTGGTGCCCTGTTCGAGCGCGCTTGGTGGGCGGCGGCCCTGGTGCTGATGGCGCTGCACTCCACCGACATCCCGATGTACGACAGCCGGATCAACATCGCCGGCTGGATCCTGCTGGCGGGATTGCGTTGCCGCCTCTAGGCCCTGTCCCTTAGGACAAGGCCTCGTCGTGGTGTTTGCGCAGGGTGGCCTTCGGTAGGGGGCCCCGCAGGTGCTCCCAGGGCAGCACGCGATCGGCATCCCAGCTGGCATGAATGACCTCCTCCCAAGCCGGGAGGGGCGTGTCTGCTTCGCGGTAGGCCTGCTTCCAGCCACCGAGTTTTTCGTGGCGGCCGCGCACCGCGGCGATGACGGGCGCGAGGCGTCGGTCGCTGCGGGAGAGGAGCGCCTGAATCACGCTCCAGCCATAACTTTCGGGCCTGAGCTCGATCCCTTTGGGCTTGAGGCGTTTGGCCAGCAGCTTCAGGCGTTTTTCGGCTTCCGGGCGGACGCCCTGCCACTGGAAGGGGGTGTGGGCCTTGGGCACAAAGGTGCTGACGCCCAGGGAGAGGCGCAGCCCTGGGGTGGCCTTCTTGAGGGCCAACAGCAGATCGGCCGTGGCCTCCACGTCGTCCTCGGTTTCCGAGGGAAGGCCAGCCATCCCGTAGAGCTTGAGGCCGCTGAGCCCGCCCTCTTTGGCGTAGCGGGCCGCGGCGTAGATCTCATCGGTGGCGAGCTTTTTGTTGACGACCTCCCGCATCCGTTCGCTACCGCTTTCGATGGCGATGGTCAGGGACTTGCTGCCGCGTTTGGCCAGGATGCGCCCGAGCTCAGGGGTCACGGTGGCGGCTCGCACGGAGCTGACGCTCACCCTGGTGTCATCAAAACGGTCCTGATCCAGCCACTGCAGCAGATCGCCAAATTGCGGGTGCTGGGTCACCGAGGCCCCCAGCAGTCCCAGGCGCTGGGTGGCGCTGAGTCCTTTTTCCACCGCGGGGATCAAGCCGTCATCGAGGCTTGGGGTCCGGAAGGGCAGGGTCAGGTAGCTGGCCAGGCAGAAGCGGCAGAGCTCCGGGCAGCTGCGCACCACTTCGACCATATGAATGGAGGGCCAGGCGGCCTCCGGGGTGATCACCGTGGAGTGGCTCAGGGTGTTGCCGCGCCAGGTCTGCTTCTCGATGGTTTCCGGGATGCCGGCTTCGATCGGATCAATCGAGGTCAGTTGCCCTTCGGCGTCGTAGTTGGGCGCGTAGAGCGAGGGCACATACACCCCAGGCACCGCCGCGAGTCGGCGCAACCGCTCGGCCCGGGGTGCGTTTTTGCAGGCCTGCAGGGCATCGATGAAGGCGGGCAGCAGCAGCTCGCCGTCCCCCAGGAGCACCGCATCAAAGAAGGGAGCCAGGGGCTCGGGGTTCGCGGTGAGGACGGGGCCGCCGCCGAACACGATCGGATCCTCGTCGCCCCGTTCACCGGCCCAGATCGGGATGCGCTGCTGCTCGAGCAAATCGAGCAGCACCGGGCCATCGAGCTCCCAGCTCAGGGAGAGGCCAAACAGGTCGCAGTGGCGGTGCTGCGGGTCCCCCTGATCGGTGAACAGCCGCCGCACATCCACATCGGGCCGCTGGGCCAGGGTCGCCCAGACCACCTGATAGCCCAGGCTCGTGATCCCCACGGTGTAGGTGCTCGGGAAAGCCAGCACCGCCCGAAGGGCACCCTGCTGCGCAGCAGCCGGCTCAAACAGCAGGGTTTCTTGGTTCACAGGTCCCTCGGGCTCAAGGGGGTGCCCGGCAGTTTCATCTCACCAGCGCTGCGGCTGCTCTGGA
>JBMSIW010000101.1:0-6814 GCA_049418265.1 Vulcanococcus sp. | reverse complement strand
CGGCGTAGCGCTCCATCTGCTCCTGCAGCAGCTGCAGCAACTCCTCATTGCGCCCCTGGAAAACCATGGCCACCTGGCGCAGGGTGCGGTGATAGTCCTCTGAGCTGATCTTTTCCTGGCAGACCCCCGGGCAGCGACCAATGTCGTAATTCAGGCAGGTGCGGTCTTTGTGCAGCGGCTGGGGCCGTTGGCGCAGCGGGAAGACCCGCTTGACCAGGCCCAGGGTGCGGCGCAGCAAGCCAACGTCCACATAGGGCCCGTAGAAGCGATCCAGCGGCGAGCGGAAGCGACGCTTGCGCGTGATGAAGATGCGGGGGTAGGCCTCACTCCAGGTGATGCAGAGATAGGGATATTTCTTGTCGTCCTTAAGAAGGACATTGAAGTGGGGCTGGTGGTTCTTGATCAGGTTGGCCTCAAGGGCCAGGGCCTCCGCCTCGCTATCGGTGACGATGAATTCGATCTCGCACACCTGCCTCACCATCAGGGCGATGCGCGGTGAGTGGCCATGGCCACTGCCGTTCTGGAAGTAACTGCGTACGCGGTTGCGCAGCACCTTGGCTTTGCCGATGTAGAGGATCCGGTCCTCCCCATCGCGCATGAGGTAACAACCCGGTTCGCCGGGTAGTTCCTTCAGGCGTGCCTTAAGCCGCGCCTGATCTTGAACCAGCGGTTTCAACCGCCGTACTGCCAGCCGGTGCTGCTGAGCTCAAGGGCTGCACCATCGCGATGCAGAACGGCACTTTTGACCTCGCCGACAAAAACGGTGTGATCGCCATGGGCCACCTGGCCGACGAGCTGACACTCGACGGCACCCAAGGCGTCCTTGAGGATTGGCAAGCCCAGCTCGCCCAGCTCGAACGGGGCCGCGTCAAAGCGACCACCGACACCCTTCTGGGGCTTGAAGAAGACGGCTGCCAGGTCCTTTTGATCGGCTGCCAGAACGTTCAGGCTGAAACGGCCGGTGCGCTGGATCATGCCGTTGCTGGTGCTGTCAGCACGGACAGCCATCACCACCAGGGGTGGTTCAAAGGAACCCTGGGTCACCCAGCTGGCGGTGAAGCCGTTGACCTCCTCGCCTTCGGCCACACCACAGATAAAGACACCGTGGGGGATCTTGCGAAGCAGGGTCTTTTTGGCGTCTGCGTTCAAGGCCATGGCGGTGCCGCTGTTGCCCAAACTCTAGGAACAGCAAGCGCTCTGCGGCTGTGGGAGACCTACGGATTCCTAGGATCAGCCGATGCAGGTCCTCTATCCCGGCAGCTTCGATCCCCTGACCCTCGGCCACCTGGACGTGATCGAGCGGGGCTCGGCCCTGTTTGATCAGCTCGTCGTGGCGGTCCTGCGGAACCCAAGCAAGAACCCTTGTTTCAGCGTTGAACAGCGGCTTCAGCAGATCGAACAGTCCACCCAGCACCTGAGCAACGTGCGGGTGGCGGCCTTCGATGGCCTGACGGTGGACTTTGCCCATCAGTGCGGGGCAAGCGTGATCCTGCGGGGATTGAGAGCCCTGAGCGACTTCGAATACGAACTGCAAATCGCGCACACCAACAAAAGCCTGGCGCCTCAGCTCGAGACCCTGTTTCTCGCAACCGCAACGGCCCACAGCTTTCTCAGCAGCTCAGTGGTCAAGGAGGTGGCCCGTTTCGGTGGGTCCGTCGGTCACATGGTGCCCACAGGAGTGGCAGAAGACCTGGCCAGGCTCTTTAATCAGTAGTCCTTCCTTGCACCCCGCTGATGTCTGAGGCGCAACTCACCTCCGTGCTCGATCAGCTGGATCAGCTCGAGGAGATCGTGCTCGACGGCACCCGGGTCCCCTTCAGCGGCGGGCGTCTGGTCAACGAGCAGGACGCCATCGAGCTGATGGATGCCGTGCGCGATGCCCTGCCGGCGCAGCTCACCAAGGCCGATGAGCTGGTGGCGAAGAAGGAGGAGTTCATCAGCCAGGCCCGCCAGAAGGCCGAGGAGATCGTCAGTCAGGCCAAACAGCAGCGCGATCAGCTGATCAACAGCCAGTCCATCCGTGCAGAAGCGGAGCGCCAGGTGGCTGAGCTGCGCGAGCAGGCCCGCCAGCAGTGCGAACAGATGCTTGGCCAGGCCCGCCAGCAACTGGCCAAGACCGACCAAGAGCACCAGGCCCGCCTGGCGCAACTGGAGCAGCAGTTCAGCCAGCGCCGCCAGCAGCTCGAGCAAGAGGCTCTTCAGCGCCGGCAACAGCTGGACCAGGAAGCGCTGGAACTGAAGCGCCAACTCGCTGATCAGCACGAACAGGCCCGCAAGCAAAGCCTGACGGAACTGGAGAAGGTACGGGTGGAAGCCATGCGACTGCAGCAGAGCAGCCAGGCGGAAGCTGAGCGTGTCCAAGCCGATGCCCTGCAGTTCCGTCAGCAGACGCAGCAGCAGTGCGAGGCCCTGATCGGACGCAGCCGCCAGGAGGCCGCAACGATCCAAGAGGGCGCGAATCGCTACGCCGAGCAGGTCTTGGGCGAGCTCGAGGATCGCCTGCGCGAGATGGGTCAGGTGGTCAACGCAGGCCGCCGCGAGCTGGTGCGGCTCCAGGGCATCAACCCGGCCTCGTTGGTGACCACCCCCGTCGCCGGCAGCGATCAAGCGGTCTCGATCAACCGGGCGCGTCGCGCTGCCGATCGCATCCGCCGCGCTGCCGGACAGCGCTGATCGCTCTTTGCTGAGCGCTCTTGGCTGTTCGCTCTCCGTTGCTCCCTTAGCTCGCGGGGCAGAGGCCTGCCGTCTGAGCCTGTCTCAACAGGGACCCGATCGTGCTGTTCGGTGATGAGGCACCGTTCGAAATCATGCTGATGTAGCGGGGACCATCAGGGCTGATCAGCACTCCGCTGATGGAGCGCACACCGCTGATGGTTCCGGTCTTGCCGTAGAACTTGCCGTCCAGCTGGCTGTTCTGCCAGAGATGCCTCAGGGTTCCCCGCTGCCCGGCAATCGCCATCGAGGCCACGTAGTGGTTGGCCAGGGGATGTTGGGCCATGCGCAACAGCAGGGCTGCCAGGGCACGACTCGTGAGCCGATTGCCGCGATCAAGGCCGCTGCCATCCACCACGCGCACGCCTTCCATCGGAATGCCCTGCATGGAGAGCCATTGCATCGCCCGCAAACGGGCCTGCTGCAGATCCCAACTGCCGGCGGCCTGTCTCAGCAACACCTCGGCGGTGAAGTTATGGCTTTCGGTGTTGGCCAGGCTCAACAGCCCGTGCATGCCGATGGAGCGCTCCTCATGCAGGAGCACGTCATTGCTGAGATCAGGACTCGGGGCACTGATGGAGGGCAGCAGGGAAATCGATGCCGCGCCGCCCTGGCGCTTGATCTCTTGATCCAGCAACCGTTGCAGACGGCTGGGGGGATTGCTGACCGCCATGCCCTGGGCGTTGCTGGTGAGGGCAAGCCGGGTGATCGGTGCTCCATAGGCTTCAGCGCGATCAGCCCCTTCCCAGCCGGCTGGCCACCAACGCTGCTGCGGCTCCTCGACCAGTTGAATCTGGATGGGCTGCAGGGTCGGTTGCCCCGAGGAACTGCCGCCACGGCCCAGGGCCAGCATCGCGAAGCGACGCAACTGGGAGATGTTGAAATCGGGATCCCCTTCGCCTGTGAGTCGCAAGGAGCCATCGGGACGGCGCCAGAGGCGAGTCGTCAGGGCGTAATCCGGGCCAAGACGATCGAGGGCTAAAGCCGTGCTGACCAACTTTTGATTGGACGCTGGGATGCGGGGCTGCAACCCATTCACATCGGCCAGCAACCGGCCTTGGGCATCGGCGACGCTGACGCTCCAGACGGAGGCTTCAGGGCCCAGAACGCTGCGCACGCGCTGCTGCAACAGCGGGCAGCTGATCTGTCGTTGCAAGGCCGGCAGACCAATCGGCGGTGGTGCTGCGGGCAGTGCAATCGCTGTGACCGGATCCGGTCCTGCAAGCGCAGGGAGCTGACCGCTCGAGAGCAGCAAAAGCAGTCCAAGGCTGCGGCGCTGGCGAGCTCCCCCCATCTCAGCCTTGACCGATCGAGAGTCCCGTGACCGACCCGGTCACCCTGAAGTCACGGCCTTCGAGTTCGACCGGGGCGCCGATCTTCAAGGTTTGGTTGCCGAAGACGACGCCGCCAGCACCCTTGCGGCCCTCACCCTTCAGCACGAAACGGGCATCCAGGCTGCCGAACTGCTCCTGGTTGGGGTCAGGTGCGCTGACCACCTTCCCATCGGCGAAGACCGCTGAGATCTTGCGCTGGAGGGGAAGCACGGATTGAACCGACACCGTGCCATGGGGCTGGTTGCGGATCACGATCGAGACCTTGCCGCTCTCGCGGGCGCCCTCGATCAAGGAGGCGGAATCGGCCACCGGTACGCCCCTGACGTCCACCAGCACAGTCACGGGCTCGAGTCCGCCGGTGGCCCGGGCCACGGCTCCACTGAGCTTGGGGCTCCAGATCACACCTGCGGCAGCCAGAACAACAGCTGCAGCAGCCCCCGCATCCACGAGTGACCAACGACGGGGGGCTGAATCCATGGCTTCCAGACAGAGTTCGAACTGTAAGGAGAGCCGTCTGAGGGCACAAGCCTCAGTTGCGGAGTCCTTCAATCAAGCGATCAACCGCCTGCAGGCCCCGCTTGACACCAGAGCCCCCAGCGACATCCAGAGCTTCAGCCATCTGTTCGGCATCCGGCTTCTGCTCGAACGCCTGCACAGCCCGGTAGCCGTCGGGATCGCGGCGGTACAACTCCCATCCCTGGGGATGGCAGTGACGGAGTGCCCCTTCAGCGGTGGGGATCAGGGCATAGGCCGACTGCCAACTCGAGAGGAAACCCTTGCGCCGCTCACGCGCCACCGTCCCAATTCCGACAGCCGCATCTTCCAACTTGCCGTTGAGAAGCAGAGCGCGACCGCGATGCTGGGCGCAAACCGATTCCACCTCTTCGTAATCAGCCGGCGTTGGCGCCACCAGAACCAAGAGTCCTTCGCTGCCCCCATCGGCCTGCTGCAGGCGCATCACATCGCCAAGGGCGCAGATCTGAGGGGCTTGCTCTGAAGCATCACGCTTGGCGAGGGCAGCGGCACCGGCGTCAGGGAAGACAAGTTTTGCTTTCGGCTCACGGGTGCTGATGGCAGCCAGCAGGCGCAAGGCCACCGGCATGATCCGCAGGCCTTCGAAACGCATCTCGACGGTCCAGAGGCCCCGGTCCGACTCCGAGAGGGCGGCCCAAACCGACTCCAGGGCTTCAGCTTCAGCGGTTCGCAGATCGGCGGGAAGCATCAACGCAGCTCAGGTCGGCTGACCCTAATGGCGCGGCTGAGGACCTCTGGCAAGGCCAGCAGGTCATCCGGTCGGTGCCAATCGCCGAGCGTGATGCGGATGCCACTGGCGGCAGTCAAGGGGTCGTAGCCCATGGCTGACAGCACCGGGCTGCGCCCATCGCCATGGCTCTGGCAGGCCGAGCCGCTGCTGATCGCATAACCCTCCTTGGAGAGTTGCTTGACCAGGGCACGTCCAGGCAGGGGACGCCCGTCTTGGCCGGAGACCAGCAGGCTGATGTGGTGCGGGAGACGGTCGCTGGGGCTCCGGCGCGGGTCCGGTCCCACAAGTGCGAGACCCGGTTGCTCCAACAGCGACGTCAACAAACCGTCGCGAAGACCAGCCATCGCCCTGGGGGCAGCCTCCAGCAGGGCGAGCCGTCGCTCAACGGCTTCGGCAAAGCCCGCCGCCAGGGCGACCGGTTCGGTGCCTGAACGCCAGCCACCCTCTTGACCACCACCGCCAAAAAGCGGCTTCAGCCGCACCCCAGCGCGGGCAAGCAGCAAACCGATGCCGCGGGGTCCACGAAGCTTGTGGGCCGCGAGGCTCATCAAATCGACCCCGAGAGCGTCGAAGTCGAAGGGGAGCTGACCGAGGACCTGCACGGCATCGACGTGCAGCAAGACGCCCGCCTGCTGGCAGCGTTGGGCGATCGCCGCCAAGGGCATCAGAGAACCGACTTCACTCTGACCCCAGATCAGAGAGACCAAGCGCGTGGGCGGCTTCAGCAGAGTCTCGAGCTGATCGAGCTCCAACAAGCCTTCGCGATTCACCGGAACGCGGGAGATCTGCCAGCCCAGATCCCCCAGCCGCTCTGCCGCGGCTGTGGTGGCTGGATGCTCCACGGCGGAAATCAGACAGCGGGGGGCAGAACCCGTTCCATCCCAGAGATGGGCGGCCGCACCGAGCAGGGCCAGATGGATGGACTCGGTGCCGCCGGAGGTGAAACAAAGCTGCCCGCTGCAGCCAAGGGCCTCGGCAAGGCGCTGACGAGAGCGCTCCAGGGTTTCAGCGGCCGCAAGGCCTGGGCCATGGAGGCTGGAGGGATTCGCCCAGGCCGATGCCTGAACGGCGGCCATGGCTGAGGCGACCTCAGGCGCCAGCGGTGTGGTCGCCGAGCAGTCGAGATAACCCTGAAGGGTGGCGCTGGCCATGACCCCAGCCTGCCGGGTTCAGCCGCCGAGGGGAGTGTCCCGCTCGAAACGAGCACGGGTACGGGACTCCAAGGAGTTGGTCGCCAGGCTGACCAGATCGTCGAGGGAACTGCGCTCCAGCAGCGCTGCGACGCGGGCCCGGGCGGCCTCGCTGGGGCAGTTATCAGGGCGAATGCAGCCATTGGCGCAGACGGTGGCGCAATCGACTTCAGCAACTGCGGGCTCAGCTACTGCGGGCTCAGCAACTGCGGGCTCAGATGCTGCAGGAACCGTGTCGGGGACCACGGCCTGAAGATCATTCTGGGCGGCCTGACGGCGGGCGGCGGCCACCTCCTCGGGGTCAGGAATCGCAC
>JBMSIW010000100.1:0-6973 GCA_049418265.1 Vulcanococcus sp. | reverse complement strand
ACTTCGCTGAACGACTCAGATCGGGTTGGCGAACCAGGGCCAACACGCCAATTAGGCAGGGCAAGGCGAGGGTGCAGAGCCTGAGCAGCAGGGTGACGGCCAGAGCCTGGGAGCGATCGGCGCCGTAGAGCATCGCCAGACCGATGGAGGTGGCTTCACTGGTGCCCAGGCCCGCGGGCAGCAGTGAAATCACACCACCCAATCCTGTGGCGGTGCGGATCACGGCTGTTTGGTGCCAATCCATCGGCGCCCCTAAGGCTCCATAGACCGCCATCAGCAACCAGGCCTCCGCCATCCAGCAGATGCAGGCCATCAAGGTGCCCACCAGCAGGGGCCAGGGCTTCATCAGTTGGCGCATGCGGCCCATGGCCAGCAGGGCTTCCCGCAGCAAACGGATCAGGCCACTCCAGCGCTGATGCAGTGGCAGGCGCTCGAGCAGATGCTCCAGCCGCCGCAGCACCCGTGGGTGGGTCAGCAGCCAGCCACCAGTGCCCAGCACCGTCAGGCCGATCGCCATGGCCGCCCAGACCCGCTCCCCCAGGCCCCAGCTCAGCACCAACAGGGCACTGGCCAGGTCCGCTAAGCGCTCAGCCAAGGTGATGCCCACTCCGACCGTGAGCGGGAACCCATGGCGCCGCTGCAGCCATAGGCCTCGCACGGCCTCGCCACTGCGGCCGGGTGCGGCGATCAGGGCCAGGCCAGCGGCATAGATCGAGGCGGCCGCCTTGAAGTGCAAGGGAAATCCGAGTTGCTGCAGGTAGAACTGCCAGCGTCCTTCCAGCAGCAGATGGTTCGTCAGGCAGATCGCCGGGGCCAGGAGCCACCACTGCCAAGGCAGCTCACCGAGGGTGGCGCCCACCTCCTGGATGCCAAAAGCGGTGCTCAGGCCGAGGTAGATCGCCAAGGCGGCGATCAGTCCGAAAAGCCAGCGACGACGCATCAGGGAATAAAACGCAGTTTGCGGGCGGCGTAGAGGCACATCTGCGCCAGGATCAAGCCCTCTTTGACGTGGGCGATGTTGGAGCTGCCGTAGCTGCGTTCTTGATAGCGCACGGGCACTTCGACGATCTTCAGATTCAGCTTGCTGGCGCCAAACAGCAGGTCAAAGTCTCCAAAGGGGTCGAAGTCGCCGAAGTAACTGCGACCGGCCTTGAGACGTTCGTAGTCCTCCTTCCAGATCACCTTGGTGCCGCAGAGGGTGTCCTTGAGCCGTTGACGCAGCAACCAGGAGAACGCGGCGGCGAAAAAGCGATTGGCGGCGGTGTTCAGCGGCGGCATCGCTTCCCAGCTGCGGGGATAGACCAGGCGGCAACCATTCACAAATTCACCGCGCCCGTCGGCCATGGCCTGGGCAAAGCGCGGCAGATCCTCGGGCCGCACGGTGAGATCGGCATCGAGGATCATCAGCACGTCGCCCTCGGCCTGATCGAAACCCAGCCAGACCGCATCGGCTTTGCCTTTGCCGCTCTGGCGGAACTTGCGCAGACGCAAGGGGCCTTGGTAGGTCGCGCAGACCCGTTCGATCTCTTCCCAGGTGTTGTCGGAGGAGTGCCCCTCGACGAACAGCACCTCGGTGAACCGTCCCAGCTGCGGGAGGCGCTCGATGGCCGGGGCGATGTTGCCAGCTTCATTGCGGGCGGGGATCACCACGCTCACGCTCGGGTTCTGGCGTTGCTGGCGGGCAGGCCGGGCCACCATCCAATGGGTCAGCCCCAGGTTGTCAATCAGCGGCAGTTGGCTCAGCCAACGGTTCGCCAATGGGGTGATCAAGGGAATCTGGCGCGGGAGCAGGCAGCGCTGGCCCTGTTTCAGCACTTCCCATCCCGCCAGATCCAGCAGGTTGCGCACGTCCTTGGGGGTTAACCAGCTTTCCGGCGGCTGCGGCTGCCGTTGGCCCAGGCTTTCGGCAGCCTTCAGCAGCGGCTGCCAGAGCCAGTTGTGGAAACTCACCACCAGGCGGGTGCGGGGGTGACAGAAGGCCTCCAACCGCTCCAGTAACCCCTGCACGTCTTGCAGGGTGTTCAGGGTGTTGGGCAGCAGGATCACATCGAAGGGCTGGCTTTCGCCGATGCTCTCGGGCGTGATCGTCTCGGGATCCACCGCCAGGATCCGCAAGCCCGGGTGGCGCTCCCGTGCGGCCTGCGCCAGCTCGGGATTGGCCTCGATGCCGACCCCATGGGCTGGTTGCAGCTTCGCCAGCAGATCGGCGGGGCCGCAGCCGATCTCCAGCACCCGCTGACCAGGCGGCACCAGCAGCTGATGCAGTCGCTCTAAATCGGCGTAGTAAGTGCGGTTGCGCTGCCGAAAGCGGATCTGCTGATTCGGGGCACTCATGAACGAAGCAGGCTCAGGGTTTGGGGCAGATCCAGGCGCAGGGCACTGGCCACGATGCGCAGGGTGCGCAGGGTGCTGTTACCGGGACTCATCTTCGCCGCTTGATCAAGGGCTCTCTGGGCTTCTGCGGGTCGGAAGCGATAAAGCTCCACCACCCCCAGCCCGAGCAGGGCATTGGGATTGCCGGCATCCAGGCGATGCAGCTCTTGCAGGGTGAGGGCCGCATCGCTCGCATGGCGCTGCAGGGCCTGGGCCAGCGCCAATCCGTACAGATCGTCCAGGTTGTGTGGCTGTTGCCTTAAGCGCGCCCTCAAGATCGTTTCGGCATTGGCCAGATACACCTGCTCGGGATCGCTCTGATTGAGCTGCCCGACCTTGGAGAAGAGGGAATCGAGCTCACCGCGCCGCAGCTGTTGACCGAGTTCTCGCAGCAGGGCGACCCGGTTGCTGGCCAGGGCTCCGTCATCGCCCGTGGCGGGGAGCAGTTCCAGCGTTGCGCTGCTCAGTGGAATCGGCCGCAGAGCTCCGTTGGCTTGCAGCAGCTGCAACCGCGCTTGCCAAAGGCCGCTCTGGGCGTCTTCGACTGTTGGGAGTGCGAGGCGTTGGACAAGCTGAAGACAGCCGCTGCTGCTGCTACGCAGAAGACCCTGCCCCACGGCCTGGTCCGCCTGCAGGCTGCTCTTGCCGTTGCGCAGATCCAGCAGCAGTTGGGCGCCCCGCAGCTGCTTGGCAGATCCCCTCAGCTCAACCTGAAGACCCCCAGGGATTGCCGTCAGCGTGGCGGCCGGCTTGGGGGTACAGGCGATCTCTGTGGCTTGCACACTCAAGGGGGTTCTGCGCATCAACACGGCCGTGCTGCCATCGGGCAGCGCCCAGCTGCCGGCTTGGCTGAAGGCGCCTGATTGACGGACCAGCGCGCTTTGGCGCGCCTGGCGTTCATCGCTCATCACCCCCTGGTCCCCGCCTTTAAGGAGGAACCAGTCGAAGTTGCTCAGTTCTTCTTCGCTGCGCTCCAAGGGAGCCACGGTCTGCCGGGCCGCCACGCGGAAGTTCTGGCGGCGGCCTTCGGCCTCCAGGTTGAAGGCGTTGAGGCGTTCGCTGTCCGGCAGCACAGC
Source organism: Vulcanococcus sp. (assembly GCA_049418265.1). Lineage (GTDB taxonomy): Bacteria > Cyanobacteriota > Cyanobacteriia > PCC-6307 > Cyanobiaceae > Vulcanococcus. The sequence continues at coordinate 3,524 of JBMSIW010000100.1, read as the reverse complement.
CAGGGTGGAGAGCTGGTTGGGGCTGCTCTGGCGGATCGTCCCGATGATCTGCTCCAGCGGCCAGCCCGGCTCCTGCAAGGGGCGATGGGGGGGGAAGCCGCTGAGATCCAGCCCCCAGCCGAACTGATTCCAGAGCGCACCAAGCAGGCCCACCCCAATCAGGCTCCCTTTCCAGAGCGGCCCCCAGCGCTGCTGCACCTGGGCCACCAGGATCCCGAGCAGCAAGGCCACTTGCGGCAGCAACGGCAGCACGAAGCGGAAGTCCTTGCTGCTCATCAACGTGCAAACCAGCAGCCCGCCGATCGGGAAGCTCAGCCACCAGAGCCACCAACCGCGAGGCCGGCTCGGCAGACGGAACAGCTGCCCTTGTTGGATGGCCGCCACCAGAGCTCCAGCCAGCACCAAAGCGGTGAGAGTGCTGCCCACCATGGTGGGGATCAGCCGCGGGTAATACAGCCAGCCTTCGAGGGTGTTGGCCTCAAGGCCGTCTTGATAGGCCACGCCCCATTGGCGCGCCTTGTTGATCGTGCTGAGAATCGTCAGCCAGTTTTGGCTGAACCAGGGCCAGGCCAGGGCCCAGGCCACCACGGCCGCCAGTAGCCCCTGGCGGATCAGCCCCCAGCGGCCCTGGCGCGCGGCCTGACAGCCACGGACGAAAAGCAGCAGCAGTGGTGCCCAGAGCAAGACCAGCCCCGTGGGCCGGGTCAGCACCACGGCCCCAAGACCCGCGCCAGCCGCGATCGCCCAGCCCAGCCTGGGATTCCAGCGCCATTGGCTCAGCAGCCACCAGGCGCCGCTGAGGACCGCCGTCAGGCTCAGATCAATCAGGTAGTCCGTGCGCTGGTTCAACAGCGCCGGAGCCATGGCACAAAACGCCGCCGCCCAAAGCCCCGCGTTGCGGCTGAACAGCTGCCGGCCCAGGCCGTAGGTGCTCGCCAGCAGCAGCCCGTTGAACACCGTGCCGGAGGCCATCGCACTGGCGAAGCCGGGGCCCAGCAGCGTGAACAGTGGCGCCGTCAGGACGTAGGTCAGTGGACCGCGGTAGCTGGGGGCTTGGGCCCAGAGCGCATGCCACCACTGAGGGCTCCAGGGCGTGGCGCGCGTGAGCACCTCCCAGATGCCCAGGGCCCGGCTGAGGTGATCGCCTTGATCCCAGGCCGGCGGCGCCTGGTGTTGCTGAATCCAGAGCCCATCGAGTAGGGCGCTGCCGAGCCAGAGGCCAAGCAGCACCCAAGCATCGCGGCGATTCAACGGCCGCCGCTCTTGCGTACCAAGGTCCATGGGGCCAGATCATCGCCCGAGGTCAGAGGCTGCAAGCCCTGATTGGCCGGATCCTGCAGTTGGCTGGTCTCGATCCAGGCCAGTTGGCCTGCCGAAAGAGCAGCTGGGTTGCTCAGCTTGGGGCCCAGCTCGGGCGCTGCCAAGGCCAGCAGGATCAGCTGCGCGTGGGCGTCCCCACTAAGCGGCCCTGAGCTGATCACAGCCACCGGGCCTGCCGCCAGTTCGGCCTTGAGGTGAGGCGCTTCTAAGGCCTGACGCAGTTGCGGACTGCGATCGCTGAACAATCCCGCCTGCACCAGCAGGGCTAAGGCGAGCCAGGGGCCTGCCAGCAGGCAGGCCAGGCTGCCCGCCCGCTCCGTTTGGGCTGGCAGCAGCAGCCAGCTCAGCCCCAGCGCGCAGGCCGCGAGGCCCAGCATCCAGGGCTGCAGGGGTGCCAGCTGGATGCCGCTGGGATTGCCGGGCCACAGCAACGTCAGACCCGCTGCCAGGACGGCAGCTCCGAGGCTGCAGATCAGCCAACGCAGGGCCTTGGGGCGAAACGCCCCGTTCCTGCAGGCCAGCTTCAGTGCCGCTGCCGCCCAAAGGGCCAGAAACGGCGCCAGTTGCAGGCCGTAGTAGGGGGTTTTGGTGCGAAAGCAGCTCAGCAGCAGCAGCAGGGTCAGCGGGTAAACCAACAGCACCAGCGCCTCTCGGCCCCGCCAGTGCTGGAGACCCCAGATCAGGCCAACGAGGGCCGCCAGGCTCCAGGGGGCGCAGTTGGCTGGAATGTTCCACAAGTAATAGAGAGGCCCGGCGCTGTAGACGTCGCTTTCAGAGAGGAAGAGCAGCTTCTCCAGCAGGCCCCCCACCACGGGGCCTCCGTAGCGCTGGATGCTCAGCCCAAGCCAGAGCGCCACAGGCAGCCAACCCAGGATCAGGCCGGCCCAGAAGCTGCCGCTGCGCAGCAAGGCCCGCCGCTGCAGCAGCAGCAGGGGGAGCAAGGCGGCGACGGGCAGGGCCGCCATGAAGCCCTTGATCAAAAAGGCCGGACCGATCCAGAGGCCGGCGCCCAGCTTCCAGCCCCAGCCAGCCTTCTGATCTGCCTGCAGAAGGGCCAACACGCCGCAGAGCTCGAGGGCCAGCAGGGGCATGTCCTGGCTGGCCAGGTGCGCGTAGTTGATGAACAGTGGCGTCAGGGCCAGCAGGGCGGCGCTGAGCCAGCCCAGACCCGGGCCAAGCAGGAGATGGGCCAGCCGCGCGGTCAGCGCCAGGGCGATGGCCGCGGCGAGCAAGGAGGGCAGGTGAGCGGCCCAGCTGCTCGGCCCCAGCAGCTGCTGGCTGCCGGCAATCAGCCACTGGACGCCGATGGTCCGATCAAAGAGGGGTTGGTCCCACCAGAGCGGGGCCAGCCACTGGCCACTGTCTTGGATCCAACGGGCCTGGAGGGCGTAGTAGCCCTCGTCGTGGGCCAGGTAGCTGCGCGGCGCCAGGCTCAGCAGCAGCGGCAGAAACGGCAGCCAGCGCCAGGGATTTGCCTTGTATCCGTTGCTACGTGTCATTGCGGCTTGTGGCACAAGGGGGCTGTGTGGCGGGTTGCCCCGCCGTGATCATCCCTAATGAGACCTCGTGTCTCATCTCCTCTATTGGTGTGAGGACCATGAAACTGTTCCAGAAGCTTCTTCTGGCACCTGCAGCTCTGGGCCTGATGGCTCCTGTGGCTGCATCTGCCGCTGATGTCCAAATTGCTGGTCTGAACCAGTACGCCGCTGAAGAGCAGGTGACTTCGATCACCCAGTTCTCCGACGTGCAGCCCACCGACTGGGCTTATCAGGCTCTGAGCAACCTGATCGAGCGCTACGGCTGCGTGGCCGGCTACCCCAACGGCACCTACCGCGGCAGCCGTGCGATGACCCGCTATGAAGCGGCCGCACTGCTGAACGCTTGCCTCGACCGGATCACCGAAGTGACCGACGAGCTGAAGCGCCTGATGAAGGAGTTCGAGAAGGAACTCGCCGTTCTGCGTGGCCGCGTTGATGGCCTCGAGGCCCGCGTGGGCGAGCTGGAAGCAACCCAGTTCTCCACCACCACCAAGCTGCGTGGCCAAGCCACCTTCGTGCTCGGCGCTAACAGCTTCTCGGGTACCAGCACCCAGAACTCTGCTCAGGCATACAACGCCAACTACAACAAGAAGAACTACGGCGCGACCGTCTTCAACTACGACGTTCGCCTGAACTTCGACACCAGCTTCACCGGCAAGGACCTGC
>JBMSIW010000099.1:0-7532 GCA_049418265.1 Vulcanococcus sp. | reverse complement strand
CTGGCCGCCCCCTTGGTGATTCGAGGCGGTGGAGCTGCTGCGGTGGAGCTGGCCCTGGCGCTGCGGGCCCGAGGTTTTGAGCCGCGGCTGCGGCTGCGCGGCGATCAGCTCAGGCTCGGCTCTTCGGCGGCGAACCGGAGCGGAGAGCAGCTCCTGCGCGCCGCCGGCATCCCCGTGGAGCGCCAGTGCCCGGAGAACGCGCCGGCGGATCTGGCCTGCACAGGCAGCGTGGCTCCGCCTTGGCTTGCGGCGGCGGGATTGCCCGTCGATCCCAGCAGCGGGCGGGTGCTCACCGAGGCCAGCTTGGCTGTGTGCGGCCATCCTCGGCTCTTTGCCAGCGGTGATTGCGCCTTGATCGCCACGGACCCTCGGCCGGCTTCTGGGGTCTGGGCCGTGCGCTCCGCGCCGCTCTTAGCGGAGAACTTGAGACGATCGCTGGCGCAACGCCAACGGCCCCTGCGCCATTGGCATCCCCAACGCCGGGCCTTGCAGTTGCTTGGCGATGGCCGCGGCAGGGCCGTGGCGTTTTATGGCCCCTTGAGCTTCGGTCCTTCGCGCTGGATCTGGCGTTGGAAGGACCGCATTGATCGACGCTTCATGGCCGGTTTTGCGCCCGCGACAGCCATGGCCGCGGCGGAACCCATGGCTTGCCGCGGTTGCGCGGCCAAGTTGCCCGGTCCTCCCCTGGCCTCTGCTTTGGCGCGTCTGCAGGGCGATGGCCAGGTCCCGCCCGCCGAGGATGCGGTTCGTCTGGATCGCAACAGCACCGGTGCCTGGCTGCTGCAGAGCGTGGATGGCTTTCCGGCCCTGGTGGATGACCCCTGGCTGAATGCTCGCCTCACGACCCTGCATGCCTGCAGCGACCTCTGGGCCAGTGGCGCCAAGCTGCACAGCCTGCAGGCCCTGGTCACGCTGCCAGAGGCGTCCGCTGCCCTGCAGGAGGAATGGTTGGTGCAGACCCTGGCTGGGGTGCGTTCGGTGCTCGATCCCTTGCAGGTGCCGTTGCTGGGTGGTCACACCCTGGAGGCCCGCGATGGAGCTGGCCTGGCTTTGGCCCTCAGCGTGACTGGCACGGCCCTGCAGCCGAATCCTTGGCCCAAAGGCCCACTTCAGGCAGGGCAGGTGCTGCTGCTGACGCGGCCCATCGGCACCGGCGTGCTGTTTGCTGCCGCCATGGCCGGTGTTGCCGATCCCAGCTGGATCGACGCGGCCTTGGAGACGATGCAACAAAGCCAGGCTCCGCTGGTGGAGCTCCTCGCCTCCTACGGCGTCCAGGCCTGCACCGATGTGACCGGTTTTGGTCTGTTGGGTCACCTCGGGGAAATGCTCGCCCCCGCTCAGCAACTGGAGCTCGACGTTGCTGCTGTTCCGGTTCTTCCCGGTGCCCTGAGCCTGCTGGAGCAAGGCATGACCAGCAGCCTGGCCCCGGCCAATGCCTTGGCCTTGGCGCAGCTGGAGCCGGAGGGATCCGTGCGCTTGCGTGGCGCGGTCACTGCGGCGCAACGGCAGCTCCTGGTGGATCCGCAGACCTGCGGCCCCCTGCTGGCGGCCCTGCCGGCGGAGCAAGCCGAGGGGGCCCTGGAGGCCCTCAGGTGCTCTGGCTTCAGTGAGGCCGCCGTGATTGGCCGGGTGCTCAGCAATCCCTAGTCGCGCACCAGCCAGGCCGCGGTGAGGTTGCCTGGATCGCGCTGGAGATAGAGGTAGCCGCGGGCGCCTTTGTCCTTACGGCCATTCACGATCAGGGCCCAGTAGTTGTAGGTGACCCCGAACTGGTCCTTCTCGACCAGGCTGCCCCAGCAGCTGCCCGGATCAAGCTTGAGCTCACCGCTGTAGCCGGCGCTCTCCCCGTGGCCGCCGTAGCTGGCAAGGGCCAGGCCCTGGACTTTGCCGTCCTTCCACTGTTCCCGCTGCACCACCGCATTGGGGATCCAGCCGCCACCGCTGGAGGCGTTCAGTCCGGTTTGGCGACTCAGCACCAGGCCATTGAGATCACTGCTGCGGCAGGAGCCCGAGGCCATGGGCAACCAGCTGCTGGTGATCACCTGTTTCTCCTGCCGGATCAGGCCGTAGAGGGGCCGGCCCCGGCCATCGAGGACCACCTCGGTGCGCTCTGGGCCCCAGGGCAGCTGCCGCTGCACCACCGCCACGCAGTTCTTGCTGAGGCTCACGCTGCCTGAGTAGCTGCCGCGGCGCCCCTCCTTGCCCACCCGCTCGACCACGGAGCCTTCCACCCGGCCACCTGGGAGCCAGCGCTCCTCAAACAGTCGCGCGGTGGGGGTGCTGAGGCTGCCGCTCTCCTTGAGCACTCCCATGTCCCAGACGGCGTAGCGGCCTGGGCTGAGGCTGCTGCAGCTGCTGGGGCTGGCGGCCTGCAATGCCGTCGGGGTCATCACCTGCGCCAGAAGACTGGCGGCGCTCAGCAGCAGAAGGGAGCTACGCATGATCAAACAGTGCGGAACCGGCGCGGGAAGGGACCCCCAATGATGGGCACGGCCTTGGCTTCCTGCAGGGCATGACAGACCCTGCGGCTGCGGTCAGAGCTGGACCATGCCGCAGCGCATCCCCTTGAGCACCGCTTGCACCCGGTTGTTGACCTCCAGGGTCTTGAGCAGCCGCTTGGTGTAGGTCCGGGCCGTCTCCTCGCTGACCACCAACTGCTCGGCAATTTCCCGATCCGTCAGGCCGCTGGCCAGCAGGTCCAGCACTTCGTATTCGCGGGGGGTGAGGCGCGGGCAACTCAGATAGGGCAGCTGACCTGAGCGCAGGGATGGGCTGCGGTAGGAGTGATGGCCCATGACCGCGATCACGGCAGCCTCCAGCGGTTTTTGGTCTTCGATGAAGTCCGCTTCGGCGACCACCGCTTCAAGCCAGGGGGCGTCGGAGTATTCCACCGGGATCGCATCACCGAGGGCCAGCACGACCACCTTCAGGTGAGGCTGCAGGCTGCGGGCCTGTTTGGCCAACTCGAAGCCGTTGCCGCTCTCCAGGTGGTCCGTGCAGATCAGCAGCTCGTAGGGCTCTTTTTTCAGGTAGCTCAAGCAGCTGCGTTCGTCGGTGACCGCGCAGCCGATCAGGCTGGAATCACGAAAGCTTTCACACAGGCAGCGCAGAAAGAAGCGCCCCTTCATCGCCAGGGCCACCTTCCCATTGACGGCCACGGACAAGAGAACCTCATCAAGGTTGCTGCCCTGGAGGCTGTCGAGAAAGGGAGTGAGATCCATCCGCCCTGCCTGAGCACATCTGTGCCCGTTGGGAGCTCGTTCATCATGCTCCCCAGGGGGACCTGCTCTGGCTGGGGATTTCGTTAAACGTAAGGTTATTTGCGCGGCATGTTTCCAAGAAATAGCCGCCCCCTCTCGCTTGAGAGGGAGCGGCGTTTTGGCCTCTCAGACTGTCTGATGGGCGATGGGCTCAGGCCGATCTCAGCTGATGGCTGCTGTTTGGCTTTTGACCAGTTGGGCGTAGAGATAGTCCGGTGATTTGTAGTGACGGGGCAGGCAGTGATGGAGGGTCTCAAGACGCCCCCAGCACACCGTGCGCTGGATCTTGTTGAGGGTGCGCTTTTCGGCGATCAACATTTTCAGCGCCTTGCAATAGAGCTGATAGTTCGCTTCTAGTTCGCCGATGGTGATGCTGGGTTTGGTGGTTTCCATGTCTCAGTCGTCGTAGACAAGGCACTCGGGTGACTGGGGATTGAGGTCGCAATAGACCTCCAGCGGGGTGGGGTCCGCGGTTTCCTCGGGATGGTGGGCCTTGTAGGCCTCGAGATCCTTCAGCTCTTGCTCCAGGTGGGCCGCCTTTGCGGTGTCACCCGCGTTGCGGGCTTTTTCCAGCTCACTTCGGTCCTGGGCGATGTGGGCGTCGATGCTTTCCAAGGGCTCTGCTGGCCGACTGGATACAGCTACCCGGGCTCAGCCCCGCTTCGATACCCCCAAATGGGGTCGTTGTCCCAAGGGCTCAGTCCTGGGGCTGACAACATGGATGGGAACTTCAGGATTGCGGTGATCCGTTTTCCTCGCCTTCTGGCCGCTCTGTTGCTGGTGGCTTGGCTCTCTGCCTGCTCCAGCCGCCAGCCCAAGCCTGTGGATCCAAACCTCTCGAAGGCTGAGGAGCTCAAGCGCAAGGCGCTGCAGCAATGCCGCCGCTACCGGGGCAGCTTGCCGCTGCTGAGCCAACGCTTCACGGAAACCCAGGGGCGCCTGAAGGCGATCGCGGCGGAGCGTTTTGTGGCCGCGATGCCACCGTTGCCCCTGGATCCTGAGGAGCAGAGGTTGCTCACCATCTACGACCAGGAAACCGAGCAGCAGCTCTACGACGAGGCGCAGGCAGCCTGGAAGCGCAGCGAAGCGGAGCGCCGTCAGGTCTGGGAGCAGGCCAAGGCCCAGCGTCAGGCCGCCGCGGAGCAGGAGCTTGAGCAATTGGCCGATCAGTTGCGCAGCATCAGTCCCGATCTGCTGCAGGCCGAGCCGCCCGTTCGCCTGAATCAGCCCCAGCTGAAGCGTTACTTGAGCTGCAAGCCGGAGAACTTCCGCTGATGCGGACCGCACCGATCTGGCGGTGGGGCCTGGGGCTGGCCTTGCTCGCGCTGCCTCCGCTGCGGGTCTCCGCCCAAAGCTGTCCGGCGCAGGACGCGCCGAGCGGATGTGCCGCGCGGATCTACGCGGAACTGCTCTGCGCCCATTTCGATCGTCCCGGGCAGATGCAGGCACTGCAGCAGCAGCTGGCGCAGCGCCTTGAGCGGGCGGATCTCGATCTGGCGGGGGTGACGCCAGAGGAGGTGGAAACCCTGGCCGTGCGCGCGTACACACCGCTGCTCTGCCCGCAGAGGAGCGAGCAGATTCGTCGCCTCTTTCGTGGTCTATGAGCGCGCCGGATTGGGCAGGCGCGTGCTGGTGGCAAAGGCCAGAGCGACCAGCAAGGACGATGCCCACAGGCAGGCCTGCAGTCCGCCGACCAGGAAGAGCGCGCCGGAGAGGAGGGTTCCCGCCAGACGTCCTGCGGCATTGGCCATGTAATAGAAGCCCACGTTCAGGCTGACGGCTTCGCGGTCGCTGTAGGCCAGCACCATGTAGCTGTGAATCGAGGAATTCATCGCAAACACCACCCCGAAGGCCGCCAAGCCCACCACGATCGCGATGCCGGGATGGGCCACGTTGCGCCACAGGGCGATGGCGATCAGGGCCGGGATGGCCGTGAGCACTCCGCTCCAGAACTCCACGGCCGACACGCCGGGTGGTTTGTCCTGGCCCCAGCTGCGGCGCAGTGCCGGCGCCGAGGCCTGCACGAGGCCGTAGCCGATCACCCAGAGGCCCATGAAGCCGCCCACCTCCCAGAAGCGCCAACCCAGGGCGGCTTGGAGGAACACCGGCAGGGCCACCACAAACCAGACATCCCGGGCGCCGAACAGGAAGAAGCGTGCGAGCGAGAGCACGTTGATTCCCTTGGATTTCGAGAGCAGGGCCGTGAACTTGGGCTTGTCTTTCATGCGGCCGATGTCGGCCGGCAGCACCAGGGTGAGCAGAAACGCCAGGAATAGTGCCGCGGCCATGGCTCCCACGGCCGCGTTGAAGCCGATCGTGTTGAGCAGCAGCCCACCGAGAAAGAAGCCCACCCCCTTGAGGGCGTTCTTGGAGCCGGTGAGGATCGCCACCCAGCGAAACAACTGCTGCTCGCCTCGGCTCTGATCGTTCGGCGTCTGCGGAACCACCGTTTTGATGGCGCTTTTGGCGCTCATCTTGTTGAGGTCTTTGGCGATCCCGCTGATCGCCTGGGCAGCCATCACGTAGGCCACGCTCCACCACTTCGGCCAGCTGTCCGCCACGGGGATCAGCATCAAGAGGGCGGCCACTTGCATCAAGGTGCCGCTCCAGAGGGTCAGCCTCAGGCCGAAGCGGGCACCGAGCCAGCCGCCGGTCAGGTTCGTGACGATCCCGAAGAACTCATAGAAGAGGAACAGAAGGGCGATCTCCAAGGTGGAGTAGCCCAGGGCGTGGAAGTGAAACACCACCAACATCCGCAGGGCGCCATCGGTCAGGGTGAAGGCCCAGTAGTTCGCCGTGACGATCCCGTACTGCTGCAGCGGAGACAGAGGTGCCATCAACGGCTCTGCAACTGAGCGATATGGCAGGCCAGATCCGCCATGCGGGAGCTGTAACCCCACTCGTTGTCGTACCAGGCGTAGACCTTCAGTTGCGTGCCGCCGGTGACCATCGTCGATGGGCCATCGATCACCGCACTGCGGTTGTCGTTGACGTAGTCCACCGAGACCAGGGGACGAGGCTCAAAGCCGAGGATCCCCTGGAGGGGACCGGCGGCCGCCGCCTCAAAAGCCGCATTCACCTCCTGGATCGTGGCGGGGCGCTTCAGCTCAAAGACCGCATCCGTGAGGGAGGCATTGAGCAGGGGCACCCGAACGGCATGTCCATTGAGCTTGCCCTGCAAGTCCGGGAAGATCAGACCGATGGCCTTGGCGGATCCTGTGGTGGTGGGGATCAGGCTCTGGATGCAGGAGCGGGCCCGGCGCAGGTCGCTCTTGAAGGCATCCACCACCACCTGGGTGTTGGTTACATCGTGCAGCGTGGTGATGGAGCCATGCTCAATCCCGAAGGTTTCGTGCACGACCTTCACCACCGGAGCCAGGCAGTTCGTCGTGCAGGAGGCCGCTGTGACGAGGTGATGCTGGTTGGGGTCGTAGAGCTGGTGGTTGATGCCGTAGACGATGTTCAGCGCCCCCTGGACTGGGCAGGCCACCAGCACCTTGGCGATCCCGGCGGCATCGAAATAGGGCTGAAGAGCCTCTGGCGACTTGAACTTGCCGCTGCACTCCAGCACCAGTTCCACGCCTGCCTGGCGCCAGGGAACCGCTGCCGGATCACTGCACTGGCTGTAGCCGATGCTCTGGCCCTCGATCAGGAAGCTCTGGCTGAGGGCCTCGACCGTTGGCTGCCAGCGTCCGTGCACTGAATCGAAGGCCAGCAGATGGGCGGCGGTGGCGGCATCGCCCGCGCAGTCATTGACGTGCACCAGCTCAATGCCGGGCCGGCCCCAGAGGGCGCGGCAGACCAGCCGGCCGATGCGACCAAAGCCGTTGATGCCGATGCGCATGACCGCAACACAGATCAACCAATCTTGATGCATCAATGGTCCTTGATGCGTTAAGGCGTGGTTAGGCTTTTGAGGTCCAGCTGCTCTGGCTCTGATGGCCCTCGCGGCTGAGCAATTACCCCTGGATCAGCTCCAGGGTCTGCTGAAGGCGCTTTCGGATCCACGGCGTCTGGAGCTGGCGATGGCCCTGGCGGAGGGAGAGCGTTGTGTCTGTGAGCTCACCGAGGAGTTGGGTTTGGCCCAATCGAAGCTCTCCTTCCATCTGAAGGTGATGCGCCAGGCCGGTTTGCTGGAGGCGCGGGAGCAGGGCCGCTGGGTCTACTACCGGCTAAGGCCCGAGGCGCTGGCTGCTGTCTCGAGTTGGCTGGGTGCCTTGAAGGAGCGCTGCGGCCGCAGCGCCCGCTCCTGCTGTTGATCAGCCTCGAAAC
>JBMSIW010000098.1:0-7565 GCA_049418265.1 Vulcanococcus sp. | reverse complement strand
TCTTGATCAGCGGCAGCGCTGCTTGAGCGCCGCACTGATCAGCTCAAAGGCTTTGGGGTGACCTTGCATCGCGAAGGCCTCGCGCTCCACATCGAACTTGGCGTGGGAATAGTTGCGGTACAAGATGCCTGCGACTTCACGATCGACTGACTTCACCATTTCGTTTTTCCAGCCGATCGTCTGCAGCTTGCCGGCCGGGCAACCCTGGGCGCCATGGACTGCTTCATGGATCAAGGTTTGACGGCCGATGCCGAGATCAATCGTGATCGGATCGACCCAGATGATCTTTTTGCGGGCATTCGTCGCGCCATAGGCCCCCTGAATCGGCGGCTTTTCAAAGCGCACCTGATAGCCGGCCTTCTGCAGTGCCTTCACCAATGGCAGCAGATCAGCCGGCCAAGGTGGTGGGGTCTTGGCGGAGGCGAGCGGGACCAGGAGCAGTCCGCTCAGCAGGCTCAAAGCAGAACAGCACAGCGCGCGGCGCATCAACGAAAAGCTCCTTACTGAATCGTGAGATTGCGACCTGAGTTGCCCCAGAAATAAATGGGATCTTGCTTGTACCAAGGCTCCCAACCAATCGGGACTTTGTATTGCAGGGCCTTGTTCTTGATGGCCCTGTAGGCCTCAAAACCATCGTTCTCCAGGACCACAAACACCGCCTTTTTCTCCTTGGCGAGGCGCTGCATGGTTTGATCCAACCAGCCTTCGGTTTTCTTCAGATCAACGGCAAGAACTGTCGGTGGGCCATTGCGTGCAATCAGCCCATTGGCATGGCTGACGGTCATGCCAATGGGTCCCACTTGCTCTTGGCGTTTCCAGCCATCCAATTCACGGTCACAGGCCTGCTGCTCTGGCGGTAGCAACTGCGCGCAGCGATTGACCTCAGAGGCCCTCTGGCGATCCAGCTTCACCATGCGATCGACCGCAGGTTGAAGGTCCCAGACGCCCTCTTTGGCAGCCTGCAGCAGCACAAAGTTACGGGAGCTCTTCTGCTGCATCGGTGCCTGAATGTTCAAGGCACTGGTCGTCGCAAAAATTCCTGTCAGTGAACCGATCAGGGCCATCACCCCCACCACATTGGAGAGGATGTCCATCAGACCGTCAGTGTTATCACCCAGCTCCTGGGAATTGGAACGGCGGCGGCGCCTGAGCAGCAAACTGCGCTGATCCATCTAGCCGGCCTCCTGAGCTGGAGGCATCCCCGCTGGGAGCTGAACCTTCAATCCCGCCTCCAAAGGCTCATAACCAATGGCAAGGCGCCGGGCCTCAGCTTTGGAGCGAACCGATTCAAAATCCCGATAGGCCGAAGGGCGCACTCCGATCACCAGATACTGCGGCGTGTTGTTCTTGGCCACCGCATCGAGGAACTGATCAAATTGCTGGTCCTTCAGGCTCCAGGTGCGCCGCTGGCCCTGGCCGATGACCTCAACCTTTCCGCCTCCCTCGCAAAGGATGTAATTGGCCTGCTTGCCTTTTCCCGCACCGCCGGCCGGGAGTAGCTGAATCGCCTGAACCCCTGGCTTGATCTGCAATGCACTGATCACAATCAAGAGGGTCTGAACACCAATGGTGGCCGCCATGATGTTCAGGAACGAGAACAGATCGGTTCCCGGATCACTGCTTTTGGAGCGGCGGCGGCCCATGACTCAACCCCGTCCCCACCAGCGGCGGCGAGCCGGCTCCAGGCGAGCAACACTGGCATTCAGCGTTTCAATCGAACGCCGAAGCTCCACCAGTGCCTGCACCTGATCGATGCGTTCGGCCTCGGTGTACGTGCCGGTGGAGAGACGCTCAAGGCGCGTCAACACAGGCTCTAAAGCCTGCAGGGATTGATTCAGCTCCTGGGAGAGACCATCCATGCTGCCGCGAATCACATCGGCCTGGTCCTGAAGGCTCAGCCTTGCCTCAGCCACACCCTCGACGGAATCGCGAACCAGATTGGTCAGGGGGGCCAACTTCTCCAAGGTGGCCTGGGTCAGCTGATCGGCGTAGGCCTGGGCCGGCTCCACCAGCACCGATGGATCCGGCAGATGCTTTTCAAAGGCGTCACTGATCAACGCCCCCAAATCATCAGAAGCCAAACCGGTGAGCTGCTCGAGTGCCTCGCTCTTGGCTTGGCTGCGAGCACCAGATCCAGCAGGACCATCTGGAATTTCACCATCACCGGTGGGGCTCAGAGCCATGACCGCTTCACGCACCTGGCCATCGATCTGACTGAGCAGGCGATCCTCCAGGCGCTCGCAGGCATTGAGCGGGAAGGTAAAGATCACCGACACCACCAGCGCCAGATACGTGGTGTCAAAAGCGGTACCCAGACCGGATGTCACCTTGGTCAAACCGTTTTTGAGGCCATCGACGTTGTCGGCATTGCTGAGCACCGCATCAAACGAGCCCACCGCCTGGGACATCCCGATCACGGTGCCGATGAAACCCAACAGCGGAATCGCCCAGAGCAAAACCTTGGGCAAGCTGAAGCTGGACTGACTGGAGAGCTCATAGAGCTCGACATCGGAATCAGCCGAGCGCTCCAGCTGGAACGACGATCCTGTGCTGCTCCAAACATCCAACAGACGCAGCAGACGCTTACCGACCAGGGACGCCGAACGCTCAGCCTGGTTGGTCACAGCCGTGAGATCACCGCTGCGAATCGCCTGGGCAATGGACAAATCAAAGGCCAGATAGGCCTTTTTTTCTCGCTGGAGCAGGCGCCACTTGTTGATGATGAACGCCATCAACATCCCGCCCATCACCAGCACGAACACCTGGGTCGGTCCGCGCTGGTGCAGGAACTCATGGAAGGGCATCGACGAGGGCGTCGCAATCGCCCAGAGCAGAAAGCCTCCAATCCCTCCAGGCACCGCCCAGCGTTTGAACTGGGGATCGAGATCATTGCCCAAACCCAGATTGACGCTGGGAACGGCCCCCGCCGTCGGGGCGGTCTGAGTTAAAGGCAGGAAGTTGGCAACCACGGGCTTACGAGCTGGGGGTTCAGTCGATCAGATCAAGCAATCAAGCGCTGCGGGAGTTATCCCACTCCTGCCACTCCACTTCCACATCACCCACGCCTGCGCTGGCCGGGGGCGGAATGCGGGTGAGCAGATCATTCGGCAGTCCCAGACGCTGGAAGACCGCTTTGCGCTGCTCCACGGGCATGGTGGAGAAGGAGCGCACCACATCACGCACCTTGTGCTCGTTGTAGACAAGCCCCATCAACTCCTCCTGGTCCTTGGCCTCAAGGGCCTGGAACCAGCGCAGGAATTCTTCAACGCGGCTATTGAGATCCAGTGATGCAGTGGTCATGAGAAGAAGAGAAACGAGACGAGCAACCGTTGGCTCGCCTTAGGGCCCCAGGGAGGGATGGCAGCAGGGATCACGCATCATTTGGAGGAGCGAATGCTGCGCAGGGAATCAAAGGCTTTCTGCACCGCATCGGTCAGCAGGGTGATCACCCGTTTATCGCGCAGCACCAAGTTGGCTTGAACGCTCTGGCCGGCACTGATGGCAAAGCGCTCACCGCCTTTGCTGAGGTAGTCACGCTCCAGGCGGATGTAGGCCGGGAAACGGGGCTGGGGGTTCTGTTGATCAGGCTCCAGCGGCAGGCTCCCCACGGACTTCAATTCACCGTCGATCGAGCCAAATTGGGTGTAAGGGAAGGCATCCACCCGAACCTGGGCCTTCATGCCCTTGTTCAGAAAACCCACATCGCGGTTCGTGACATAGACCTTCGCCTCCAGCACACCACCAGGCACCACCTTCACCAGCGTTTCTCCCGCTGATGCTGCGTAACCAGGACTGGAGGGGATCAGGTCGTACACGACGCCATTGAGGGGTGCTTTGAGCACCTCCTTGTCTTGGGTGTCTTTGACCTCCACCAATTGACGCTCCAGGTCTGCCAACTCACGCAGTGACTCCTGCTTCATCTTCAGGAGCTGCGCCTGAACCTCCTGAAGGTTCGCCCGGGCCTGGGCGATTTCTGATTCCAGCTGTTCGACGCGGTTGCGCTGCTGCAGCACCTGCATGCGCTGAATGCCCCCCTGCCTGGAGAGGGGAACGATGTCGCTATAGATCTGCTTCTCGGTGGCCAAGGCCCTGCTCAGGCCATCCATGCGCTCCCGGAGGCTCTGTTCACGGGCCTGAATCGAGCGGCTCTCTTCACTGAAGCGCGTGGATTCGAGTTTCAGCTGCTTTTCCAGCGTTTGAGCGCGCTTCTTGGAAACCTCAGCATCCAATCGCAGCAACGCTTGGCCTGACTCAACTTTCTGGCCTTCTTTGACCAAAATCTCCTTCACCACACCCGCAAAGGGCGCCTTAATCGGACGCTCTGCGCCAAGCGGCTGAAGCTCGCCTTGGGCCAGGACCACCTCGTCGATCTTGGCGAAACAGGCAAAGACAAAGCCAAAGGAGGCGCTGCCGATGATCGTCCAGGCCAGGGCCTTACTCCAAACCGGAGCTGGTCGCAGCCGCACCTCCTGGGGATCCATCGGACGGACCACAAGAGCCGAAAGACTGGCCTTGGTGAGATTGGACTTCGAGGGGGGTTTGCTATCCATTAATCAGACCTCCTGCTGGTGATACAAGGTGGCATAGCGGCCATCGAGGGCCATCAACGCTTCGTGGGTGCCCTGCTCAACCAGCGCCCCTTGATCCATCACGAGGATGTGATCGGCGGCTTTGAGGGACGCCAGGCGGTGCGTGATGAAGAACACCGTGCTGCCCTTGTAGAGCTCCATCAAATTGGCCGTCAAACGTCGTTCGGTATCAACGTCCAAAGCGCTGGTGGCTTCATCGAGCACCAGCAACCTGGGACGCCGCAAAATCATGCGGGCAATGGCGAGGCGTTGCCGCTGACCACCGCTCAAGCCGGCCCCTCGCTCTCCCACCGAACTGCTGTATCCCGAAGGCATCGCTTGAATGAAGTCATGGGCGCAGGCCACCTGAGCGGCCAGCACGACCTCTTCAAAACTGGCATCAGGCCTGGTCAAGGCAATGTTGGAGAGGATGGTTCCATCGAAGAGCAAGCTGTCCTGGGGAACCACGCCGATCTGGGCACGCAAGGAATACAAATCCACCTTGCTGATGTCGTTGCCGTCAATGCGAATCAAGCCTTCTTCCGGTTCATACAACCGGGTTAAGAGTTTGAGCATCGTGCTCTTGCCTGAGCCCGAGCTTCCGACAACGCCAACAAAGGCCCCTGCAGGAATCTCACAACTGACATTCATCAGCTGAAGCTTGCCTTGCTCAGCGAAGCGGAAGCTGACTCCGGCGTATTCCACCTGACCGACGATCGGGGGAATCGGCGGCTTCTGTTCACCGGTGATCTCCAATTCCTGGGGGTGATCGACGATGTCCGCCAGCCGCTCGAGGGACAGGGCGGTTTCCTGGAAGTTCTGCCAGAGATTGGCCATCCGCAGCAAGGGGCTTGTGACGTAGCCCGCCAGGATGCGGAACGCGATCAGCTGGCCAAGGGTCATCTCACCTTTGAGCACCAAAGAGGCTCCAATCCACAGCACGATCAGGCCGGAAAGCTGCTCTAAGAACTGACTGGCTGATCCCGCTGCCGTGCTCGTGACGACGTTGCGGAAACCAGACTGGATTTGACCTCCATACAGCTGCTGCCAGCGCCAGCGGCTGTGGATCTCCATGCTCTGGCCCTTGATGGTTTCCATGCCACCCAGGGTTTCCACCAGATGGCTCTGAACCCGGGCATTGGCCTCGGCCTGCTCTCTGAGCTGCCGGCGAATCACCGGTGCGGTCAGGGCCGTCAGTCCGACAAACAGGGGCACGACCGCCAGCGACCAGAAGGTCAGCTGAACCGAATAGAGCAGCATCACGGCGATGTAGATCACCGCAAAGACGGCATCGAGAATCACCGTCAGCGCTGTGCCGGTCAGGAAGCGGCGAATCTTCTCGAGTTCATTGAGGCGGCTGCTGACTTCACCCACAGGGCGATCCGCGAAGTAGCCGAGCGGCAGCCTCAGCAGGTGATCGATGATCGTGGAACCCAGGCTGATATCGATGCGGTTGGTGGTGTCCGAGAAGAGGTAGGTGCGCAGGGACGAGAGCACCGCCTGAGCCAGGCTCATCGCCACCAACAACGTGCCCAGCACGTTGAGGGTGCTGACATTGCCCTGGCTGATCACCGCATCGATGATCTGTTGAATCAGCAGCGGATTGAGCAGGCCAAACAGCTGCACAAAGAAGCTGGCCACCAGGACCTGAACCAACACACCTTTGTGCTGTTTCAGCGCCGGCAAGAACCAAGCCAGACCAAAGCGTTTCTTGGGTGTTTTCTGACTGCGCTCGATGCAGAGCACCGGAAGATTGCCCTCTTCATCGCGCCCTTCCAGGGAGCTGATGGCAACGGGCCCCTGTCCGGAGGTGGGATCGGAGATCAAGAGCTGGCCGGCCATGTCGCTGGCCCAAATGACCACCGGGCCGTTGGCACCCATCACCAGTGCCGGCAACTGCAGCCTGGGAATCTGGGCGTCATTGACATTGAGCTGAGAGGCCCGAAGCCCCATCAGATCGGAGATGGCCGCCAGCTGCAGGAGCCCGATCCCGGCGCCCGTCGTATCTCTCTGGATCTGGTCCTCGAGAATCCGCGTGAGCACGTCCTTGCGGAAGGGCAGATCGAAGTAGCGCGCCAACATCCGCAGCGCCGCCATCGGCGCCTCAACAGCTCCTTCACCACTGAGATGGGGATAGGTGCCGTCATCCCCCAGACGCCCGTACCAATCCTCGAGGGCCTCCTGCTGACGCTCAACCGCAACGATCGCCGCTGAGCTCTCCTGCCAATCGGGCTCCAGCAGCTCAGCTTCCGTCGGTTCTGCGGCCTCTTCACCGGCTTCGGGAGAGAGCACCAGCACCGGGGGACGCTCCATCGGCGGGGTGGCGCTGCTTTTCGCCAGGAGCCGCGCCGGGAGCTTGCCCTTGACGGTCAACTTGAGGGGACCCAGCAGTTCCTCCCCTGGGTTGGCACCAGCCACGTTGCTGCTGCTCACCAGCCAAGGGCCCCAGCTGGATCCGAATTGGTGTTCCCCAGGAGGCAGCAGCAGCACCTGCTGCTCGCCTGCCGCCTCTTCCAGCTGGTTGCTGGCCCAATCGCGCAGATCGCGGCGCTTGGGCAACCGGGGCGCAGGGCTGGCCGCAGCGACCGCGAACAACTCTTCCAGGCTGGGCTGGGCGAGAGCCAACTGCAGCGGTGGGTTCTCCATCACCACCTGCAGGAACACCGACTGCGGCATCAACCACAGCTGACTGGGCTGGGATGCCGCCAGGGCCTGTCCTGTGACCCCGCGCAGCAAACCGATATCACCCGCGGTATCGCCTGCGGAGAGCCGCCGCAAGGTAAAGGGGACGTCCTGCTCATCCAGGGCCAACAGGCGCATCTGGCCCTTGGCCAGCAAGGCCACGCCGGGCGGAAGGGCGTTGTAGTCGTAGAGCTTCTGACCAGGCCTGAGCTGCAATGCCTGCAGAGACTCAGCAATGCGCGCCTGGGCGCTCTGGGGAAGCTTGGAGAAGGGTTCCCAGCTACTGACCAACCGCAGGGCAAGGGTCAGCTGCAT
>JBMSIW010000097.1:0-7672 GCA_049418265.1 Vulcanococcus sp. | reverse complement strand
GTTCAACCGCCGTGGAGCTGCTGGAACCACATCCCGGCGAGCTGATAGCTGGAGAAGACGAACATGGCCAGAAACAGCCAGTTCAGCCAGGCCGGTCGTTTGTTGTTCTCAAACACGGGCCCGCTGCAACTGAGGGCATCATCGCAAGCTCCAGCTTTGAACCAAGCCCTCGGCATTCGGTCCAGGAATGGTCACTACGGCCAGGCTCATGCCACCGCGCTGGTAGTCGTAGCGGCAAAAGCCCTGCCCTGTTCCTGAGCAGGCGCTGAGGCTGGCGAGTTGATTTCCGGCCAGGTGCCGCTCTAGGGGGTCTGGATTCAAACCCTGGGCCGGTTGCCAGCCCTGGCCCCGCAGGCGTTGGTCGGCCCTCTGGATCGGTTCTTTGGGGATCAGCTGCGGCTGGTCGGCGCTCAGGGCTGCCTGGGATGCCGTGATGACGACGGTGAGCAGGCTCAGCAGCAACGCGACCATGGTGGTGGCGCCCCGAACATCACCCTTGATTAGAGCAACGATCAGGCGCGAGCGGCACTGCGGCTTTCACGCACCTGATCGTGCAGGGCCTCCAGTTGGCCGTGGACGGCGCGAAGTTGCTCGCGAATGCCTTCGGTGTTCTCCAGCCGGCTGAGGCTCAGCAGCATGGCCTCGATCTGCTCCTTGCTGTTGATCAGGACTCTGCACTCACTGGTGCCGGGTTCGTAGCGCATCCGACTGTTTTGGTTGGCCCCATGGAAGCGAGGCCCGCACGGGCCAACTGTCGCCATTGCTGCCGTTTGATCAGCCGCCCGGCGGAGCCGGCGTTGGGGCAAACCGCTTATTTCAGCCTTCTGCCGCAACGATGCAAGGGCTGAAATCTAGAGATTTCCTTGTCTCACCTCAGTGCGGCGGTGGGCCCTGAGGTGGGGGAGCGGAGGGGGTGGGATTCGAACCCACGGAAGCTTTCACTTCGCTGGTTTTCAAGACCAGAGCCATCAACCACTCGACCACCCCTCCAGGGACGACCAATCGGCCAAACCCATTGTGCCACGAGGCTTTGCGGTTTATTCGTCTCGCGGGTGAGAACGCTGAGACCCGATGGCACGGTTGGGACAGCGCACGGCGGCTCTCGGGCCGCGCCGACGATGGCCGTTCTCTCCACCAACCTGCTGGCTGTTCGCACCCGCGAGCTGGCCGACATGATCGAGACGCTGCCGGTCTGCCTCAGCCCTGACCATCAGTACCAGCGCTGCTGTGAACTGCTGGAGCAGGTCGCCGTGGCCTTGGACCTGCTCTCAACGATGACGCCGTCTTGAAGCCAGGGAGCGTTTGCGCTTGAAGCGCTCGTAGTAGATGAACATCGCCAGCCAGACCCAGCCCAGGCCGCACGTGCTCAGGCCCACCAGCAGGATCTTCAGCAGGCGCACCAGCCATAGCGTGAGCCAGAGCCCCAGGGCGCGTGGAGGTGGCAGCGCTCGGCGAGAAATGGCTGCTTGCTGCGGAGATCCAGGCTGATTTAGCGCAGGTAACGCATGTCGGGCCGCACATGCCGTATCGGCTTCTGCGGCTGGCTGGCCCAGGGTCTCTTGCTGCTCTGCGTGCTTCTGGGCTGCTCTCTGCTGACGGCCACAAACAGCACCGCGGTCAGGGCCAGCAGCAGCAGGCGCAGGGCCCTGCCATGGGGAGTCATGGGTCGAAGGCGCCGCGCCTCGTCACTCTGGGGCCCTCTGCCCCCGCAACCAGGACTGACTTCTTTTAAGCTTTGTAAAGGTGCTTCTCAGAAATGGCTGCCGAGACCTCTGCCCCCCTGGAGTCGAGCTTTGAGCTGGAGCGTCTGAAGCGCACCATCGGCTCGATTGAGGACATTGAGATCCTGCGCCACCTCGCCGTGAAGATGGCCGAGCAGATGCACGCTCAGAAGCACGTGGTCACCAAGCTGGTCAACACGGGCCGCCGCCAAGCCTTTGGCTTTGACGCCTGATCGCCAGATCTGAGCCAGGCCCCGCTCACGAAAAAGCCTCCTCCTGAGACGTCTCGGGAGGAGGCTTTTGGTTTTGAGGCCTGCTTGGCAGCAGGCCTGATGGGTCAGTTTGCCGGCTTCGCCAGGGGCAGCAGGCACTTGTCGGAGTCACAGCCGGCGGGGCCAGCCTCCATCAGCTCACCGCTGTCGTAGCGCTGCAGGGCTTCAAAGAAGTCGTTGGTGCGGCGGCGCTCCACCACCTCGCTCTGCAGCTGCTCGTAGGTGCTGTGGTCGATGGGCTCGAACGGCAGACGGGGGAAGGTGGCGTTGGCGTCAAAGCGAGCCAGCAGTGCTGCGGAGATGTAGCCCTGACCCCTGTCGATCGCCGCGTAGATCGCGTCGGTGAGCGGTTCGATCTCGTGCTCACGGAACTCCACCGTGGCGGAGGTGTTGTGAGCCGTGTAGTGCTGCTGCACCTGCATGTAGAAGTCGAACTGCGCCATGGCGGAGAAGTTGTTGATCTCCACGGCATCGGCGCCCGGGATGTTCGCCCAGCTCACCTCGGTGGGGATCTCCACCAGCCACTCCGTGCAGCGGGGATCGAAGGGATCGTTCAGCAGGCGACCTTCTTCGTCCTTGTCCGACTGGGAGGGAACGATCGTGTAGCCATAGTCCATGCAGGCCAGGGCCACCGGATCGTTCTTGCGGAAGGTGATGCGGCGGATGAAGCGCTGGGCCTTGGGGGGGTGCCAGCCGGGGGAGGCGCCAGTCAGCAGGCTCTTGGTGCCGGCGGGCTGGACGGTGGTGCAGCGGTTGGGGCGGCGCAGGCCATGGCGATCGCAGTAATCCCAGACCGCCTTGTTGACGATCTCCTTCCAACGGCTCAGGTACTCCGCTTCTTTGGCCTTGAAGGCGCGGCCCTCTTCGGTATCGGGGCGTCCGGCTTCCCACCAGGTCAGCCAGGGGGTGCCGAAGGCATGGACAAAGAAGTCGAACAGACCGGTGAAGCTCACGCCCACGATCGGATCCCAGGCGCGGCTCTGGCGGTAACGCTCCACCTCGAAGCGGTGGTTCAGCAGGCAGGCCACGGCCAGGCCGCCGGCGGTGAAGGCCTCCTCCTGGGCGACCAGGTCGTCGGGATCGATCCGGTTGAGGTGGATCTCCGCCAGGTTGCAGTGGAAGTCGGCACCGAGGATCTCCCCGCAGGGGTTGAGGCCATAGCGACCCAGACGGTGCTCGAGCTCAGCGGCGCTGATCTCGGGGTGGTTGGTGCTGAGCCAGTTGCCGGCTTCTTCGCGGCCCTGCTCGCAGTAGACGTCGATGAACTCCTTGCGCAGCTCAGGGGTGCTGAGCAGATCCGCATTGGAGCGAGCGATCGCTTCCGGGGCGAATTGGATCGCACCCTCACCGGAGTGGAACTGCTTGGTGACGGCCTCCAGGACGGTCTGGCGGTCGGGCCGGCTGTGGAAGACCCGGGTGTGGTTCGCCATGCGCAGGGCATCGCGCTCGGGATCGATGCGCCAGTTGCCATCGCTGTCCTGCTGCCAGAGGTTGTCCTTGGCGGTCGATGCGGCGGTGTCATCAGCGGCGAACTGGCGCATGCCAGCACTGCGGCGGATGTTGCCAGCCACGATCGTCACGGCTGCCTCGTCGATCAGCAGGCAGCACTCCACTGAGGTCAGCTTGCGGCCCTGGGCCTTGCCGAGGATCTGGGCAACGCGGCCGTAGAGGTCCTTCAACTTGACCGGGTTCGCCATGCCCCCGAAGCCCTTGAGGGTCTCGCCCACGGGGCGCACATCGGAGAGATCCACGCTGATCTCGATGGGCGCGGCGGCATCGAAGCGCTCGTCGCTGCAGAGCTCCAGCAGCAGCTGGTAGCTGTCCACCCAGCCACGGCGGGTGTCACCCACCTTGATGCGCACGCTCTGGCCGGAGATCTCGGAGCTGGTGTGCTCCTGGCGCTGGCCTGCGGGGGTGGCACCGATGTCGCTCACCGAGATGATCTGCAGGCGGTTGCGAACGGCCGGCAGACGCTCAATCAGGTGGGGCTCGATGATGGCCCCGGTGCCGCAGCCCATCATCGCCAGGTCCATCATCAGACCGAAGGCTTCCCAATCCACCAGGTTGGTGGAGGTGCAGTTGTAGGAGCCGGAGAAGTTCGCTTCCTGCTCAATCCAGGGGGTGCCACCGATCCAGAGCCAGCGGCCGGAGGGCAGTGCCTTCTGCTCTTGCTGCATGCGGCGCAGCAGGGTCACTTCCTCCTCATTGAGGTTGCCCAGTTTGCGCAGGCCCGCCAGGTTGCGCTCGGCGACCTGGTGCCAGCTCTCACGGCCGTTGGCCGTCTTGCGGCTGTAGGTCCGATAGAAGACGGGGTTGGCCGCAGGGGCGGTGGCCGGGAAGTCAGGCCTGGGGCTGTTCAGTGCACTCGCAGTGGGACTGGCTGGGTTGGTGACAGAGCTCGCTCCAGGGGCTGACAGGGTCACGATGGCGTTGGAACGGGGTAGTGGGCGCACCATAACGCCATAGATGGGGTCTGCAACTGTTCATTGCCGCTAGTGGCGGTGGCTCTCTTGTTGGGTTGCGCCACGGCTGGCTTTTGTCAGATTGCGTGCAACTGCTTGGCCTTTGATGCGCCGTTGGCTCATGCGCCGTTGGCTGCTGGTGTCCCTGGGCGTGGCACTGCTGGTGGTGCAGCTCCTCGCTCCGTTGCGCATCTCTGCGACGCCGGCTCTGGCACCGGCCCTGGATCCGGCGCGGGCTCAGGCTCTGCCCCATTCCCATCTGAGTGCCTCGATCCCGATCGAGCAGCAGCCTTTTTATGGACAGCTCGAGGAGGTCTCGCGCAAGTGGTCCGATGTGGTGCTCGATCAGGTGGTGGGCGATAGCCCTCGGGCCACCTTGATCAATTTCTATGCCGTCATGGCGGAGGTGGGGCACCGCTCCCAGCGCCTCAGTCAGCCGGCCACCCTGCGCCGTGAACAACTCTCGGACGCGGAGCGCCGCGAGCAGATCGACGACACCGACCTGCTGTTCCACCTGGCCGTAAAGGCCCTCGATGCCTCCAGCTTTCCCGAGAGCGTGCGCACCGACATGGCCGAAGAGGCGGCCATTCAGCTCAAGCATGTTCTTGATTACGTCTTCACCCACAGCCGGACGCCGCTGGCGATCCCCGATGCCTTGGAGATGAGGCAGATCAACGATCGGCGGGCCAGTCCAGCGGATCTCTGGCGCATCCCGGGTACGGCCATTGCCCTGACCTCCGTGCAGGAGGGTGATCCCGAAAACAAGGACTATTTGTTCTCGGCGGAGACGGTCGCCTCCATCGGGGAGATGTACCGCGAGATCCGCGACTATCCGGTGATCGCGCAGCCCTTCGCGACGCCGAACTTCTACAAGAACTTCGTCTATACGCCCGGCTATCTCGTCCCTCCCGGCTGGTACCTGGCCTTTTCTCCCAGCCTGCGGCGCATGATCGAGCTGCCGATCTGGGGGCAGACGGTGTTTCAGATCGCCTGCGCCTTCTTGGCCCTGGTGATCTTCTTGATCCTGTTTGGCTGGTTGAGTCTCCAATTGCTCAACACCTACCGCAGGCCTGCCTCGGGCGCTGGTGCTGAGCTCGCGAGCGGTTCTGAGGAGAGTGGACCGTGGAAGCGAGACGCCATTGCCTGGCGCCGCTTCCTCCTTGCCCTGCCCATTCTTCCGCTCACGCGCTTTGCCAAATATCTGATTGATGACGTGGTGAATTTCACCGGCATGCCGCTGGTGGTGTTCACCTATCTCTTCTTTGTGATCTGGTACCTGGCGGCTGGTTTCCTCGCCTTCTATTTCTTCGAGGCGGTCGGTCGTTCCAGTTCTGAGGTCCTGGCCCGGATGCGCGGCGGCAGCTCGAATCTGCAGCTGCAACGCATCACGAACTTTGTGATGCCCCTCTGCCGTGCCATCGGTGCCCTGGCTTCTGTGGCTCTGGGATACCGCTTGTTGATCGTGCTCGGTCTGCCCGCCAGCACCGTGCTGGCCTTCTCGGCGGTGCCAGGCCTGGCCATCGGTCTTGGGGCCTCGAAATTGCTGGGCAATCTCTTCGCCGGTCTCTCCATTCAGACGGACCGTCCCCTGCGGGTCGGGGAGTTCTGCCGGGTGGGCGACAACCTGGGCTACATCACCAAGATCGGCCTGCGCTCCTTGGAGCTGCAGACCCTGGAGAGCCGCGTCACGATCCCGAACGCCGTGGCCGAGGACGCCACGATCGTGAATTACTCCCTGCGGGATCGCCGCGGGCAGCTCAGGCCGATGCAGGGCCTAGAGCTGCGGCTGCAGTTGGAGGGGCAGTTCTCGCCGTTTCAGCTCGAGCAGTTGTTGACCCAGACCCGGCGCTTCCTGGCCACGGTTCCTGAGTTGCAGCATCCGTTGGTGACCCTGGAGCGGCGCGCCGAGGACGGCAGTCTGGGTTTGATCGCCTATGCCACGGTCGCCCTGCACGGCTGGGAGCCTTATCTGACCCTGCGGGAGCAGCTGTTGGTCCGGCTTGAGGAGCTCGTGGAGCGAGCCCAGCTCTCTGAAATTCCGCTGGGCCTCTCGTACAGCACCACCCCTGAGCAGCTGCAGGCCATTCCTGCCTTGATGCGTGAGGTGGTGGAGCACGATCCGGCCCTCACCTTCCACTCCTGCCGCATGGAGCGCATCGCGGCCTTCAGTTATGACCACGTGCTCGAGTTCAGTGCCAGCCACCTCGAGCACGATGACTTCGAGGAGAGCCTGCACGATCTCAATCGCCGCATCATCGAGGCCCTAGCGCTGCGCGGTATCGAGATTCCCTTCCCCACCCAGACCCTGATGGTCTCCTCCAGTGATGCTGCGGACGCCTGAGCCCGAGTTGATGGAGGGCCTGGAGCAGGCCCAGGCCTATGCCAGCGCTGATTTCAGTGCAGGCGATCAAGCCTTGATCGAGCGAGTTGCGGCCTTGTTCCCGGAGGGCCTCGGTGATCGCTTGGTGGACCTGGGTTGCGGTCCGGGCAACATCAGCTTTCGTCTGGCGGATCGCTACGGCGCGGCGGAGGTGGTGGGACTCGACGGCGCCCGCGCGATGTTGGATCTGGCGGAGCGGCAGTTGCAGCAACGCCCCGAACTGCAGGGACGCGTCCGCTTTCGCCTGGACTGTCTGCCGCTGCGCGGTGGATCAGAGCGATTCACGGCTGTGCTGAGCAACAGCCTGTTGCACCATCTCCATGATCCGCAGGTGCTCTGGAGTGCCGTGGCGCTGTTGGGGGAGCCAGGCGCCTGCGTCTACATCAAGGATCTGCGCCGGCCCCCCAGCGCCGACGCGGCTGTGGCGTTGCAGCAGCGCTATCTGGTCGATGCACCGGCGGTGCTGCAGCACGATTACATCGCCTCGCTGCATGCGGCGTTCACCCCTGAGGAGGTGCAGCAGCAGCTCGAGGCCTCAGGCCTGGCGGATCAGCTGCAGGTGGCGCCTGCTGATGACCGCTATTTAGAGGTGTGGGGCCGGCTCTTCTGAGAGGCTGGCCCGATGACCAGCTCCTCTGCTCCCGCCTCCACCCCCGAGCTCCAGGCCCTGGCTGAGGCCGTGGCACGGCGCCGCAACTTCGCGATCATTTCCCACCCGGACGCCGGTAAGACGACCCTCACCGAGAAGCTCCTGCTTTATGGGGGCGCGATTCAACAGGCCGGTGCCGTGAAGGCCAAGGGCGAGCAGCGCAAGGTCACCTCCGACTGGATGGAGCT
>JBMSIW010000096.1:0-7717 GCA_049418265.1 Vulcanococcus sp. | reverse complement strand
GAGGCGAAGGCGTCGGCGGGGCAGGCATCGGCGAGGGTGCAGCCGGCCTCCAGATCCGGCAGCAACACCGTTTTGTTTGGGCTCAGGATTTTGGCCACCTCCGCCATGAAGTGGACGCCGCAAAACACGATCACCTCGGCATCGGTGGCGGCGGCCTTGCGGGAGAGCTCGAGGGAGTCGCCAATGAAATCAGCGATGTCCTGAATCTCAGGTTCCTGGTAGTAGTGCGCCAGGATCACGGCCTTGCGCTGGCGCTTCAGCTCCGCAATGGCCGCTGGCAGCTCGGCGTGGGGCGGGCAACCGCCGGTGCTGTTCTGGGCTGCTGCGAAAACCAAGGGAGTGCCCGAGCTGTTGCAGGATGGCGGAAGCCTAGGCACCGGCTTGGCCGAGCTCTGCATCGCCATCGCCGGAGATCTCCATGGCCAGTGGGATGGGCTCGATGAACAGTTGCTGGCTCAGTTGAAGCCGGATGCCCTCCTGGTGGTGGGTGATCTCAGTGATGGTCAAAGCCGTATTCCTGCACGGCTCGCCCAGCTCGATCTGCCCCTGGCTTGCATCCTCGGGAACCACGACAGCGGACGTGATCCCAGCGGCCGCACCTTGCGACGTCAGCTCGATCTGTTGGGTGAGCGCCACTGCGGCTGGTCCTTGCGTGAGCTGCAACCGCCCGGGCTCGCCGTGGTGGGGGCGCGTCCCGCCAGCGCCGGTGGCGGTTTTCACCTCAACCGGGGCGCCCAGGCCGTCTTCGGACCCGTCAGCTTGCAGGAGTCAGCACAGCGCATCAGCGCAGCAGCCCTGAAGGCCAACCCCGAACTGCCCATGGTCCTCCTGGCCCATTGCGGCCCCAGCGGTCTTGGCAGTGAACCCTCGGATCCCTGTGGGCGCGACTGGAAGCGTCCCTCCTGCGATTGGGGAGATCAGGACCTGGCCTTGGCCATCGATCAGATCCGTCAGAAGCGACCTCTTCCCCTGGTGGTTTTTGGTCACATGCATCACCGCCTCAAGCGCGGGCAGGGTGAGCGCCGAAGCTTCTGCCGCGATCGCGCCGGAACGGCTTACCTCAACACGGCCTTTGTGCCGCGCCACAGCCAGGACGAACAAGGGCAGCAGCTGCGTCATTTCAGCTGGGTGGTGTTCCGCGACGGGGGCCTGTGCGACCTCAGCCACCGCTGGTTTGGCGAGAGCGGCGCCATGCTCTATCGCCAGACCCTGTGGCGTGCTCCGGAGCAGGCCCCGTGCTGATTTACGTCTGCTTGAGCGGCCATGGGTATGGCCATGGATCTCGGGTGGCCTCCGTCTTGAGCTGCCTGCATGCCCTTGAGCCCACCTGGCGCCTGGTGCTCTCCACCCCGCTCTCCCAGGACTTTTTGAGCTTGGCCATGGGGCAAGTCCCCTTTGAGCTCCGTTCCTGTCGCTGGGATGTGGGGGTGATTCAGGCCGATGCCCTTGGGGCTGATCCTGAGGCCACCCTTGAGGCCCTCGAGCAGTTGGAGCGTCAGCTTCCAGCTCAACTGGATGACGAAGTCGACTGGATCTGCGCGCAGGCCGAACCAGTCCTGTTGCTCTCTGATGTCGCTCCTGCCGCCGCCGGTCTGCG
Organism: Vulcanococcus sp.; assembly: GCA_049418265.1. Classification (GTDB taxonomy): domain Bacteria; phylum Cyanobacteriota; class Cyanobacteriia; order PCC-6307; family Cyanobiaceae; genus Vulcanococcus. The sequence goes on along the minus strand of JBMSIW010000096.1, from coordinate 6,120 downwards.
TCAGCGGTTGGGAGCCCCCTTGATCTGGATGGGGAATTTCGGCTGGGATGTCATCTACCGCCCCATGGGCGGTGCCTTTGTGCCCTGGGCTGAGCACTGTCTTCAGGCCTACCGGCAGGGGACAGCGCTCATTGCCTGTCCCTTGAACATGGAGATGCCCTGGGGTCTGCCGAGCGTGCCCGTTGGTTTGACGGCGGGCCGTCCCCGTTGCACGCCCGAACAGATCCGACAGCGCCTCGGGCTCAGCGGGCCACGGGAGCGGACCATCCTGATGGGATTTGGCGGCATGGGTCTGTCGCTGGCCCATGCGCTGTTTGGGCGCTGGCCGTCCTTTCAGTTCCTCGTCAGTGATCCCGGATTGGCTGCATCAGCTCCCAACGTCACGGTGGTTCCCTCTGATTGGCGTCCGCTCGAGGTGATGCAGATCTGCTCTCGCGTGATCACGAAGCCTGGTTACAGCACCTTCTGTGAAGCCCTTTCCCAAGGCCTTGGAGTCCACTTGGTCCATCGCGAGGGTTTCGCGGAGGCCCCGGTGCTGGAGGCAGCCCTGCAACGCCATGGCCGCCACCGCTTGCTGAGCCGCGCCCAGTTGGAAGCTGGGGACTGGCAGCTTGATCAACCCCTCCTGGCCCCCACGGGTCAGCCCCTTACGGCCCATGGCGCCGAAGAAGCCGCTGCGTTTCTGCAGGCTCAAGGCTTGCGTGCCAATTTTGATGTGTAGCGATCGACGCGAAATCGCCCGCCGTTGTCAATAAAAACTTTCCATTCAGCAAAAAGTGTTAAATCCGCTGCAGCATTGTTGTTAACGGTGGACAGTTGTACGGCTGTCACTAATTCATTGCCTTCGGGGTGGTTGTTTAGGCAAACTCATCGCATCCATTTGATTAGTTGCCCTATCGCTGCCATCGAGATCTATTGATCTTTTTGGTCAAGGCGTTTGCTCTTTTCACTGGATCGCATCAAGTTCTGAGCGTTTCGGGTTCTCCTGAATCGTCATCTTGATGTGTCTGATCTTTATTTGAAACAGGTTTGCTGAGCTCCTCCCAGACCAAGCCTTGCTTCCCGAGCTGGTTGGGTGCCGCTCTTGGCTCCTGTTTGATTGCTTCCCCTGCCTGGGCTGATTCCAGTGCCCTGAGGGCCTCTTTGGCAGACGTCGCACCCGCTGCTTCCCCCCTGCAGGTTGCAAGCTCGAGCTCCAGCCCACTGAACCTCAATCCCAACCTCAATTCCAGCCTTAATTCCGCGCCTGAGCTTCCTCGCTCGCTTCTGGCTCTCTTGGATCAGAAGGATGGCCATGACGCCGAGGGCGGTGGTTTTCGCTTCGCGATCACCCCTGAGCGCCGAGCCCTGCTGAACACCATCCGTTATGCCGAGGGCACTTGGGCCCGCGGCCAGGACCTGGGTTATCGCGTCATGTTCGGCGGTGGTCTCATGCCGGGTCTGGATCGCCATCCAGATCGAGTGATCTATTCGGGTCGTTATGCCAGCGCAGCTGCTGGGGCTTATCAGTTCATGCCCTTTACCTGGTCCATGGCCAGTCAGAAACTCGGCCTGGCTGGCTTTGGCCCCCATGTTCAAGATCAGGCTGCGATCTTTCTGATTCAGCGCCGTGGTGCGCTTCAGCTCGCCGATCGCGGTGAATTCACGCCTGAACTGGCCGCCAAATTGGCGCCTGAGTGGGCTTCTTTCCCCACCCTGGCGGGCTACAGCTATTACGGCCAGCCGGTGAAGCGTTTCACTGCCCTCAAAGCCTTCTATGAGCGCAGCCTCGCTCAGCTCAAGGGCCTGGCTCAGCCTTCTGCGCCGATTGCTCTGGCGCCCCCCTGCGTGCCGGAGACCTCACTGCGCTGCCGCCTTCAATCGCTTGATCGCATCGGCCCCAAGCCGAAGAGCCTGGGGCTCTGAACGATCAACCTTCGCCGCTCTCACCCAGCCTGGTTTTACCCACGGTGTTCTGGGCAATCAGATAGGCCACCGCAATCGCTCCGACAAACCCCAGACCGTTGCGGACGAGAGGAAGGAGGTCTGAGGTGCGCGTGACGATGGGTGCCACGCCAAAAACGCCAAAGAGGATCACCCAAAGTGGCGAGAGCAGCAGCACCCAGGCCCACTCCACCTTGTGCTCAGGTTTGCGCGGATAGGCCGCAAATCCAGCGATCAGGCCCCCAAGAATCGAGGTGGCCAGGGTGAGGAGCCACTGCTCCTGCGGTAAACCCGGCACCACCTGACAGCCCCCGATCTCCAGGCAGCCCTTCACGGTGTGGAGGGAATCCAAAACGGCCGCATCCTGGCCGTGATCGCGCACGTAGTACTGGTTGCCGAAACGGGTCTGTAGCTCCACCCAGTAGGTGCGAGGCATCAGGGCGAACAGCGCATCACCGACGTTGAAATTCAGCAGATTGCCGCCACGCTCATCGGCGATCAACAGCAAGCTGCGCTCATCGAGCCCCCAGAAGTCCTTGACGGCGAGGCCCGGGGTGCGGTCGTACTGGGTCAGCACCCGCAGCTTCCAACCGCTGACGCGCTCGAAGTCATCGATTTCGGCCTCCAGCGCCTGACGCTGGTTGTCCGTGAGGATCTTGGCCAGATCGATCACCGGGGTGGGGTGATCGGGCAGCAGGTCGGGATTGTCGTAGGCGAGGGCCGGCGTGGCGGCTCCGGTGACGAGCAGCAGCAGGCTCAACACGCTGCCGATCAGGACGCCCAGCCAGTGGGATCCTCGAGTCGATGCTCCCAGCTGCTTCATCCCTGCTGCTTCAGTGGCCAGCATTCTCCCTGAGGCCTTGGCGCTGCCGTGAGTTCTCCTCCGCTTCCCTCTCAGCCGTCCCCTGGGGCAGCCCCCGCCTGGCTGGTCGAGCGGCTGCAGCAGGCCGGAGGTTGGGTTCCCTTCAGGACCTACATGGACTGGGCCCTCCATGATCCGCAGCATGGGGCCTATGGCAGCGGGCGCCTGCAGGTGGGTCCTCGCGGTGATTTCGCGACCTCCCCCTCCCTGAGCTCCGATTTCGCAGATTTGCTCCTGCCGCAGCTGCTGCAGTGGTTCGATCAGCAACCGCAGCATCAGCCCCTGGCGCTGGTGGAGACCGGTCCTGGGGAGGGCTCCCTGGCGCTGCAGCTCTCCTCTGGCATCGCGCAGAGCCGGCCGGACTTACTGGAGCGGCTCGAACTGGTTCTGGTGGAGCCCAATGCCGGCATGGCGCAACGCCAGCAGGCGCGTCTGGCGGAGGCTCCCCTTCCCTGCCGCTGGCTGAGCTTTGAGCAGTTGGCGGCTCAGCCGGTCTGCGGGGTGATGTTGGCCCATGAGGTTCTCGATGCGCTGCCGGTGGAGCGGATCAGCTGGGACGGGACGCGCTGGAGCCAGCAGGGGGTCGCCCTGACCTCCCAAGGAACTCTCCAATTGGAGGGGCGCCAGCCGCTGCCGGGGGAGCTCCTGGAATCCCTGCAACAGCTCGGCCTGGAGAGAGCTGGCAGCCAGCGCAGGCCAGGGAGTTCCACGGAGTTGCATCTCGCCCTTGCCCCCTGGCTGCAGCAGGCGGCTGCAGCGTTGCGCTGCGGTCAGCTGCTCGTGGTGGACTATGCCCACGAGGCGTGGCGTTATTACGCCCCAGCTCGCGACCAGGGCACCTTGATGGCCTACCGGCAGCAGCAGGCCAGTGGCGATCCCCTGCAGGATCCGGGGCATTGGGATTTGACGGCTCATCTCTGTTTGGAGAGCCTTGAGCGGGCGGCCGCTGCCACCGGCTGGCAGGGTCTTGGGCAGCGCAGACAGGGAGAAGCCCTATTGGCCCTGGGGTTGGCCCAGCGTCTCCACGGCCTGCAGAGCGAACCTGCCTCAGCGCTTGCTGAGCTGCTGACGCGCCGGGAGGCGTTGCTGCGTCTTGTGGATCCCCACACCCTGGGGGATTTCCGCTGGATCGCCTTCAGCCGGGTGGGCACGCCGCCAGGGACGGAGGAGCCGCTGTTTCTGCAGGATCCGCCGCTTGCTTAGTGGCAGCGCTCGAGCGCTGCCAGCACCTGATCGCCACTGACATCGCCGCGGATCTCGACTTGACCGAGGCCTGTGGGCAGCACGAAACGCACCTTGCCGTCGCGCACTTTCTTGTCACCTTGCAGGCAGGTGAGCACTGCCGTGGGATCCAGATCCGGCCAGTTCAAGGGCAGACCGGCGGCAGCAATCACGTCCCTTTGACGCTGCTGGTCAGCCTGAGACCAGAGTCCCAGCTCCAGGGCCAGCTCACCGGCGGCCACCATGCCGATCGCGACGGCCTCTCCATGGAGATAGGTGCCGTAGCCGCAAAGGGCTTCCACGACGTGCCCCAGGGTGTGGCCGTAATTGAGGATCGCCCGCAGACCCCCTTCGCGCTCATCGGCGGCCACCACCTTGGCCTTCGCGGCCGCGGAGCGCTCGAGGATCTGTTGCAAGAGATCAGCCGGTAGGGCCTCCATGGAGGACAGCCGCTCCCCGGCGGCTTCCAGTTGCTCGAACAGTTCCGGGTCACCAATGACGCCGTACTTGATCACCTCAGCCATGCCGGCCCGGAATTCACGCAGCGGCAGGGTCGCCAGGGTGCTGGGGTCGATCAGCACGAGCCGTGGCTGGTGGAAGGCCCCGATCAGGTTCTTGCCGCCGGGGTGGTTCACCCCGGTCTTGCCGCCGATGGAGGCATCCACCATCGCCAGCAGGGTGGTGGGCACCTGCACCACGGCGATCCCGCGCAACCAGCTGGCGGCGGCAAAGCCGGCCATGTCCCCGACCACACCACCGCCGAGGGCCACGATCAGAGAGCCTCGCTCCAGCTTGTGGGCAAAAGCCGCGTCGTGAATCAAACCGACGGTGGCCGGCGTTTTCTGCTCTTCCCCTGCCTCAATCACCAGCAGGCTGGCGTTGAAGCCAGCGGCCTCCAGGCTGTTGATGGCGGTGGTGCCGTAGTGCTCATTCACCACAGGGTTGGTGACCACCAGCACCTTGGTGCCGGCTTTGATCCCTCGGGCTAAGACCTGCTCACCGAGCTGCCGCAGGGCGCCATCACCAATCACGATCGGATAGGGGTTGGCGCTGAGCTCCACCCCAATGGTGCGGATCGCGAGGGGCGTAGCCGTCATGCGTCGCTCGAAACTGCCTATCGAAGCTTTGAGGCTACGGCGCCAGAATGCGTCTGCGCCCGCTGGCTCCATGTCGGTTTCTGCTCCCCGCAATGCTTCGGCCTGGGCTTTTTTGGCGCCGGCCCTCGCCCTGATTTCGCTCTCGGTTCTGATTCCGGCCGCGATGGCTCTGGTGATGAGCTTCACCCAGAGCGGTCTTGATGTCAGTGAGCCCCTGCGTTTTGTCGGCTTGGCCAACATCCGCCGGTTGTTGGCCGATCCAATGTTCTTCAAGGTGCTTGGCACCACCCTGGCTTACCTGGTGGGGGTGGTTCCGCCGGTGGTGCTGGGCTCGCTGGCGCTGGCGGTCTTGGTGAATCGACAGCTGCCTGGCATTCACTGGTTTCGGGCCGCCTTCTACACACCCGTGCTGGTGTCGATCGTGGTGGCCGCCATCGCCTTCCGCTGGCTCTACGCCGAAACGGGGCTGATCAATGGTTGGCTCACGGCGCTCTTGGGCCGTGGTTTTGAGCCCATCGGCTTTCTGACCAATCCGCTGCTGGCTCTGCCGGCGGTCATGGTCGTGACCCTTTGGAAGGGCCTCGGCTACTACATGGTGATTTTTCTCGCTGGCCTCCAGGGCATTCCCGCTGATCTCTATGAGGCGGCGGAACTCGACGGCAGCGAAGGCTGGCGTAAGCACCTCGACATCACCTTGCCCCTGCTCAAGCCCTACGTGACTCTCGTGGCGGTCATCTCCGCCATCGCCGCCACCAAGGTGTTTGAGGAGGTCTATCTCATGACCCAGGGCGGCCCGGCCGATGCCACCAAGACCCTGGTCTATTACGTCTATGACCAGGCTTTTGCAGAGTTGGAGATCAGCTACGCCTGCACGGTGGGTCTGGCCCTCTTCATCCTGGTCTTGCTGCTCTCGCTGGTGCGCTTGGCGTTTGCGGGTGATCGCGGTTTGACCTGACCCCGCTGCCCCATGCGACATTGAACGATTGAACGAGCAGGCGCATGGGCGCTGCGATCGAA
>JBMSIW010000095.1:0-7756 GCA_049418265.1 Vulcanococcus sp. | reverse complement strand
GGCCCGTTTCAGGGCGCTTCTCCCGCGGCAGGCTGTCGTATTGGGGCGAACCGATCGCAGCCAGCAGCACGGCGTCTGCGGCCTTGCAGGCCTCCAGGGTGCTGGCCGGCAAAGGCTCGCCGGTGGCGTCAATGGCAGCGCCGCCCATGGGCTGCTCGTTGTAGATCAGCTCAAAGCCGTGTTTGCGGCTCACGGCATCGAGCAGCTGACGGGCCACGTCCGTGATCTCCGGGCCGATGCCGTCGCCGGGGAGCAGGGTGATCCGGTAGCTGGAGGTCATGGCCGCGCTGGTGCTGGGCGCGAGGCTACGGCTTGGCTTGCTTCTCGAGGCTGCGGATCGCCTTGGTGAGCTCGGGCAACTTGTTGAAGGCGGCGGAGCAGCGCAGCCAGAGGCGGTTGGGGATGGCGGGGTAGCCGCTCACCACTTCACCGGGGGCCACCTCGCCGTGGATGCCGGATTTCGAGGAGGCGATCGAGCGATCCCCCATGACGGCCTTGTTGGCCAGCCCCACCTGGCCCGCCAGGATCACGCCGTTGCCCAGCCGCGCGCCGCCGGCGATGCCCACCTGGGCCGCCAGGGCGCAACCCTTGCCCGTGGTCACGCCGTGGCCGATGTGGACCAGGTTGTCGATCTTGGTGCCGGCACCGATGCGGGTTTCGCCCACGGACGGCCGGTCGATGGTGCTGCCGCAGCCCACCTCGACGCCGTCTTCGAGCACCACCAGGCCGGTTTGGGGCATCTTGCGCCAACCGCTGGCGGTCGGCACAAAGCCAAAGCCCTCACTCCCCACCACGGCATTGGAGTGCACCACGCAGGCGCGGCCCAGGCGTGAGCCGGGATGCAGCACAGCCCCGGCGTGCAGCTCGCAGCCATCGCCGATCTGCACGTCGTCGTAGATGACCACGTTGGGGTGGATCGTGCAGCTGGAGCCGATCTGCACATCGGCGCCGATCACCACATGGGCGCCCACATGGCTGCCCATGCCCACGACGGCTTCGGGCGCCACCACGGCACTGGCGTGGATGCCGGGAGTTTTGGGTTTGCGGGGGTAGAGGGCGTCGAGGGTTTCGGCGAAGGCCAGGCGCGGATCTTTCAGGGCGATCCAGGCGACGCCGCGGTCGCTGGCCTGCCGTTGGATGACCTCTGCTTCATCGCCCTTGGCTGGCAGCAGCACGGCGCTGGCACCACTGGCAGCCAGGGCAGCCGCCAGGGCATTGCCGGGCTCCAGAAAGCTCACCTGACCGGCCTGGGCCTGATCGAGAGCAGCGGCTGCGCTCAGCTCCGGATCAGCGGCAAGGTGATGGCTGATCCCATCGAGTCCACCTGCGGCCTTCACCTCGCTCAGTTGGCTGAGCAGTTGGCTGAAGAGCATTGGCTGCAGGGTGATTGCGGCGGATCGTAGGTGGATTCTCTAGTTGCTGGACAGCAGCACCAGGTGGTCCCTATGGATCACCAGACCTCGCTGGCCCTTGCGCTCCAGCAGCTCATCACTGGCCATGGCGCTGAGTCCCCGCGCCAGCTCTTGGCCTTGGGGATCCACCACCCGCACCGCTTCGCGGCGGCCAAAGCTTCCCTCCACCGCCTGAACACCTGCAGCCAGCAGGGAGGCACCGTGCTCCAGCAGTGCCTGCGCGGCTCCGGCATCGACGGTGATGCTCCCCTTGGGCAACAGGGCATGGGCCAGCCAACCTTTTCGGCTGCTCAGGGGACTGCTGCTGGGTCGAAACAGGGTGCCGGCGGGGGTGCCGGCGAGGACGGCCTCGAGCACGGCGGGGTCGCGGCCGTCGGCCAGGCGCACCTGGATGCCGCTGGCCGTGGCAATGCGCGCTGCGGAGAGCTTGGTCGTCATCCCCCCGGTACCCCAGCTGCCGCCGCCCTTCGCCACGCCCGCTAAGGCCTCGAGCTCGGCCATGTTGCGGACCTCGGGGATCGGTTTGGCATCGGCATCGCTGCGGGGATCGCCGGAGTAGAGGCTGTCGATATCCGTCAGCAGCACCAGCTCATCGGCCTGCACGGCCACGGAAACCAGGGCTGAGAGGGTGTCGTTGTCGCCGAAGCGCAGCTCGTCGGTGGCCAGGGTGTCGTTTTCATTGATCACCGGCGTTACCCCCCAGGCGAGCAGCTGCTCGAGGGTGCGGCAGGCGTTCTGATAGCGGCGGCGGGAGGTGAGATCCCCCCGGGTGAGCAGCACCTGAGCCACGCAACGACCATGGCGGGCGAAGGCCTGGTCGTAGAGGGTCATCAGGCGGCCTTGCCCCACGGCGGCTGCGGCCTGGAGTGCCTCGACCTCCGTCGGACGCTGGCTGTGGCCAAGGGCATGGCAGCCGAGACCAACGGCACCGCTGGTGACCAGCACCACGGGTTCCTGTCTTTGCCAGAGGCCACAGAGGCTGGTGGCGAGATCGGCGATCACCTGCTCGGTGCCGCGGCCTCCTGATCCCCGCAGCACGCTGGTGCCGACCTTGATGACGCGGCGGTTGGCCATCTCAGGGCAGATCAGCTCCAGCAAGACGAGCCAATTTCACCTCGAATTTCTGCCAATGGTCGTAGCGACAGGGCAAACCTTCGGGATTCACCGGTTTGACGAGCACCGTGAACAGACCGAGGCGATTCCCCGCCAGGACGTCCGTAAAGACCCGGTCACCCACGATCGCGACCTGCGCGGAAGGCAGGTCCAGTTCGCTGAGCACCTTCCGCAGGGGCCCCCGCCGTGGTTTACCGGCGCTGGTGGTGTAGGTCACGCCGAGTCGCTCGGCCACCGATCCGATTCGACTGCGGGATGGGTTGTTGCTGAAGAGGTGCAGCGGCAGGGTCTCCTGGGCCCTCTGCAGCCAGCTCTCCATCGGGGCCGGCAGGGTGGTGCCGCGATGGGGCAGCAGGGTGCGGTCCACATCCAGCACCAGGGCACGGATGCCATGGGCCAAAAGGCCATGCAGCGGCAGGTCCGCCAGGGTGCCTGGCGCGACCATGTTCGGCTGCAGCAATTGGGCGATGGAGAGGCGTGTCACCGAGGCTCAGTCGTCGCCCAGCTCGCGATCGTCCAGCTCGGCCTCGATGCGGGGTTGAACACGCTCGAATTCCTCCCCTTCCACCAGAACGCCCTCACCGTTTTCCATGCGGGCGACCACAAAGAAGGGATCCAGCGGAATGAAGAGGCCGTATTCCTGACCTTCGGCCCGGAACTGGATCAGCATTTCGTAGAGGTCGCTCTCGTCGTCCTCCTCGCCCTCGTCGAGCTCGTCTTCGAACTCTTCAGCGTCGGGCTCCTCCAGATCACCGCTGACGGTGAGCGTGACGGCGGAGCGGATCAGGGTCAGGTCGTGCTCCTGCAGCACCACATCGGCCACGGAAAGGATCGGTTCAGCTCCATCGAGCTCCTCGACCACTTCGTCCTCGCCGTCTTCATCGGCGATGCGCACCAGGCAGACCGGGGTGTCCACGGGGGTGAGCAGGGCATAGTCCTTGCCGTCCAGGGGGATCAGCTGCTCGAGGAAGCAGAGCAGTTGCCGCCCCGTCTGGTCGCGCACCAAGACGGTGGGGACATCACCGGAACCGTTGCTGCTGGGTCCGTCGCTGCTCATGGTGCGTCGTTGCAATGTCCTCAGGATGCCTGGGCATCAGGCCCTGGGCCAAGGTCTGGGGTCGCCTTCGGCACTGCTGCAGGTTCAGGCCCCTCCCGTAGCCACTGCTCCAGCAGGAGAGCAGCGGCGGCGCTGTCGAGTGCACCACTGCGATCCCCGTGGAGGCCAAAGCGTTCTCCCGCATCCCAGCTGCTGGCGAATTCATTCACGAAGGCCAGGGGTAAATCCAGGCTGCGGGCCAGCCGCTCCCCGTAGCGGCGGCAGTGCTCGGCCTGTTCGGTCGGCTGTTGGCTGGCATCGAGCGGTAGGCCCACCACCAGGGCGCTGATTCGTCTGCGCGCGACCAGCGCGCTGAGCTGCTCGAGGTCCAAGGGAAATTTGCCGCGTCTGAGGGCCGGCAGCGGGCTGACGGTGAGCCCCAGGGCATCGCATCCCGCCAGGCCGATGCGGCGCCGGCCCACATCCAGGGCCAGCACGGAACGGGGCTGCGGGGCAGCCATCTCAGCGGCCCAGGGGGGTGGGGATCGGGCGTTGACGCGGTTGCAGCTGACCCAGCACCGCCTCCAGGCGGCGGGCCACGGCATGGCTGGCTTGTGGGGCATGGCGCCGCCAAACGCTGCGCGCCATCACCACCTCTTCGCCCTCCGGGGCCATGCCGAGGCTCTGCAGCCAGCGACTGCGCTCACCGTCCATCAGGTCACTGCGCACCAGCAGCTGCGGGGCGCCACCGGCGCTGTGCTCCAGCAGCAGTTGCAGGGGATCTCCGAGCAGATGCCCCCAGCCGGGGTGAAGGGTGAGCTCGATCTCAGGGAGATCGCGGCTGCCGCTGCGCAGGCGCCGGGCTCCAGCCACGGCCTGCTGGCGCGAGCTGTCGAAGAGCATCAGGCTGGGCTGCTCGCTCTGATCAAGCAGATCGTCGACGCGGCGATCCAGCAGTTGGCGCAGTTGGGCCGGCAGGGCGGCCTGCTCCAGTTGCCACATGGCCTGGGCCGAGCGGCGATTCAAAGGACGCAGCTGCAGATCCTTCGGGAGCCCACGCTCTAGGGGCTCCGCCGGGGGCTCCCAACGCCAGAGCGTTTCGTGGCGCAGTTGCTGGAAACCCTGTTGCCGCAGCAGCGACAGACGGCTGGTGTCGGTGCTGGCACTGGTGGCGATCCAGCTGGCGGCATTGCGGCTGCGTTCGATGGCGCTGCGCACCAGGGCTGCCTCGATGGCCATGCGACCGGCTTCACCGGCCTCCAGGCAGGCGTCGCTGCTGCGTAGGGCCTCGAGTCGCCAGCAGCTGCCGCTGCGATTGAGCCGTTGACAGAGCAGCAACCCCAGCGGCGTCTGGGGATCGCGGAAGGCCACCAGGGCATCGGGTGCCAGGGGTGGTCTGGGCGCCAGGCTGTGGAGGAGGCGCTCAGGTCCCTGCAGGAGGAGCGATCGCTGCAGAACGGGGAGCAGGTCCTGGAAACAGGCCTCCTGCAAAAGGGGCAGCTGCCAACCGCGCAAAGGCAGCACCTGGAGGCGATGGGCTGGCTGCGGGCTGGCGGCTGTGGACACGGCGATGGCCTGAGTGGGCCTGTCTCAATGTTATGGGTGCTTGCCCTCAGGGGCGAACCAAGACCAGGGGAGTGCGCTCGTTGGCATTGCCGGCGGGGTTGGGTTTGAGGGCCCGCTCCAAGAGCGCTTCATCGCAGCCTGGGCTGGAGGCCAGCACTTTGACGCGGCCCAGGTCGTTGACATCCACCACGGCCACCGCCACACCCAGCTCGGCAGCCAGTTGCCGGCAGACCGCAGCGCTGTCGGAAGGCCCCAGCACGATCGTCTGGTCATAGGGAGGCGTTGTGCCGGTCACATCGTCGATCAGGCGCGCCTGTTCACCAGCGAGGCGATAGAACCAACCCTTGGATCCCACCAGCTTCAAGGCGGTGCCCACGAGCCAGGCGCAGAGCACGCGAGCGGGCCCCACGTTGTCGATGAGGGTCTGCAAACCGCAGGCGGTGGCCAGGGAACTCGTCGGATGGAACACCCGGCAAAGCAGGCGGGCCAGGCTGGATGGCTGCAGGTTGGCGGGGTGGTTGTAGCGGCCCTGCATGACGGCCAAGGGGGTCTCGCCGATGGTGAGCACATCCCCCGGTTGGAGCATCGCGCCGGCGTAGTGCTGGAGCACCTCGGCGGGATCGTCGAGGGTTCCGAGTAGATGGGTGCGGATCGGCAACACGCTGCAGCGATCACCCTCACGCCAGCGGGCCGTGGATGGGCTGGCGGGGGCGGGACGGCGCAGGGGGATCAGCACGCCATCGCGTTGTTGCAGCCGGCCGAAGGGTCCGTAGTTGATCCAGAGAATCTCCAACCAGAGGGTGTCGAGCAGGTTGCGGAGATCACTGCCTTGGGGGCCCTGGATCCGGATTTCCACCTCGGCTTGGGTGCTCTTGTGCCCTTTGACGATGTAGGCGAACCAGTAGCCATCAGCTCGGGCCTCCTCATCGGGGTGCTGGGGGGTGAGGCTGGACTGGATGGTGATTGCGCTCAGGTCACCGCGTCCCAGCAGGGTGGGTTTGAGTTCGATCTCAGGGACAAACACCTCCATACGGCGATGGGGGTTGCTGATCCGTACGGTGCCCCGAACCACCAAGGCCTCGTCGTTCTCCCGTTGCACCTTCCAGCCGCTGCTGCTCAGGCGCAGGGGGGAAGCGGGCCGCAGCCGATGCCGCGCCTCGAGCCACAACAAGGCCAGCCCAAAGATCAGGGCTGAGATCAAGACGACGGCGAACAGGGCTGCCAACGGAGGTGCTTTGCGTTCTGCGGGAGCGTAGGTCTTGCAGCTGAAAAAGCCGCTTAGCGTTTCCGCAACTTCAGTGGTGTCCCCTGATGCGCAAGACCTTCGTTCTCGATACGAATGTGTTGCTGCACGACCCTCAGGCTTTAACCCGCTTTGAAGACAACGCGGTTGTGATTCCGATTGAGGTGGTCGAGGAGATCGATCGCTTCAAGCGCGATCCCTCTGAGAAGGGCCGCAATGCCCGTCAGATTTCCAGGCTCCTCGATGCCCTGCGTGAGAAGGGCAACCTGGCTGATGGGGTGCCGATCGATGAGACCAGTGGTGGCACCTTGCAAGTGGTCTTCTGCCGCAGCGAAACCCTGGCGCAGCTGCCCCCGGAGCTCAAGGCCGGCAATGGCGACAACAACATCCTGGCCGTTGCGCTGGAGCAATTGCGATCGGGATTGATCGCGGATCAGCCCCCCGTGGTGCTCGTCACCAAGGACACCAACCTGCGCATCAAGGCGGATGCGGTGGGACTGATTGCGCAGGACTACACCACCGACAAGGTCGACATTGCCGATCTCTACCCCGGGGTGTGTGAGCTGTCCGCCAGTGCCACGGCGATGGAGTCCCTCAAATCCGAGGGCGGCCTGCCTCTCAGTGAGCTCCCCGCGGCCCAGGGGGCCGTCCTGATGGCCAATGAAGGGGTGACCCTGGTGGATCAGGCGCAACCCAATCACACGCTGTTGGCCCGCTTTGATGGCAAGCGCCAGTGCCTGGTGCCCTTGCAGCGGGCGACCCGCGCTCGCCTGGGGAAGGTGTCTGCCCGCAACCGCGAGCAGACCTTCGCCCTGGATTTGTTGCTCGATCCGGCCGTGCAACTCCTCACCCTGGTGGGCAAGGCCGGCACCGGTAAAACCCTGCTTGCCTTGGCGGCGGGCCTGCATCAGGTGGCCGATGAACAGCTTTATGAACGCCTGCTGGTGACCCGCCCTGTGATCTCCCTTGGCAAGGAGATCGGTTTTCTGCCCGGCAGCCTCGAGGAAAAGATGGGCCCCTGGATGCAGCCCATCATCGACAACCTGGATTTTTTGCTGGGTGGCAGCGCTGAGGACGAGGGACGCACCGCTCCCCGTGGCGCCTCAGGACCGGCCAATCGGGCGGGCGCGAATCGACCTGCCCGCAGCAATTGGACCGACCTCAAGGGGATGGGGCTCCTGGAGGTGGAGGCGATCAGCTACATCCGCGGTCGCTCGATTCCGCGGCAGTACATGGTGGTGGATGAGGCCCAGAACCTCACCCCCCACGAGGTCAAAACGATCGTCACCCGTGTGGGTGAGGGCACCAAGATCGTCTTCACCGGTGACCCGTATCAGATCGACAATCCCTACGTGGATGCCGAGAGCAACGGCCTGACCTGGCTGG
>JBMSIW010000094.1:0-7826 GCA_049418265.1 Vulcanococcus sp. | reverse complement strand
CCCGGCAACGCCGCCATCAGGCTGCCCATCTCGATGGCCTGCAAGCCGTAGCTCCACCCGAGGTTGCTCTTGATGCCAGCGCGCTCGAGGGCCTGCTGCATGGTGTCGGTGGTCAGCACCCCGAAGATCACCGGAACACCCGTGTCCCGACTGACGGCCGCCACACCCTTGCTGACCTCCGCAACGACCACATCGAAGTGGGGTGTGTCACCACGGATCACGGCACCGAGGGTGATGACCACCTGATAGCGACCGGAAGCAGCAAGCTTCTGGGCCACCAGAGGGATCTCAAAACTGCCCGGCACCCAGGCGGTGTCGAGTTGAGTGCTACTGGCGGAGGTATCGATGCCGTGCCGCGAGAGGCAGTCCAGACATCCGCTCAGCAACTTGGCTGTCACCAGATCGTTGAATCGAGCCACAACGATGGCGACCCGCAATCCGGACGCGCCGGAAAACTGCCCTTCAAAAACGGTCACTGCGGCTGGTGCTCTTTGCTTTCAGCCTACGCAGAGCCCTGATCAGACCACAAAGAAGCTCATACCCCAGTTGACCAGCACCAGAGCCACCCAGGCGATGCTGCCCAACAGGATCAGACGGTTCGAGCGGCCGCTGGTGTCTTCGCTGGCGTACAGAACGGGCACAGCCACGATCAGAGCGAACGACATCACCACCAGAGCCAGGACAGAAAGGGTGTTGAGGATCGTCATGGAACTGTGGCGGCGGCGGCCTGTCAGTTGAAGGATTCTCCCACGCAGGTTTCTGGGGCCCTTGGGTTCCTTCACATGTTGTGGCGCGCCTACGATCTGGCCGCATCGAATCCAGCCTGTGGCCGCGCCCGCCGATCCAACCGAGCTGGCGCTGCAGGGGTCCCTCTTTGGACTCGATCCGGTCCCAGAGCCCTCTCTCGCCCCTGCTCAAAGCCCCAAGACCGGGGACCTGGATGAGGCCGAGCTCAACGACAGCCAGCTGGAGCACGACGCCAAGGCCAGACCCAGAGCCCGCAAGAGCGCATCAACCAGCGAATCCGCCCTCGACCCATGGACCTCCGTCAGCGCTGAGGAGCCGACTGAGGAGGGCGACGACGCAGACGACTTACCGGCCTGGCACCACCACGGCCTGGTGGATCCCGCCCTGCTGACGCCCATGCTTCAGCACTACGTGGAGCTGAAAGCCCAACACCCAGAACGGGTGCTGCTCTACCGGCTGGGCGATTTTTTCGAATGCTTTTTCGAAGACGCCATCGCCCTCTCACGGCTGCTGGAGCTCACGCTCACGGGCAAAGAGGGCGGCAAAAGCATCGGCCGCGTGCCCATGGCTGGCATTCCCCACCACGCCGCTGAGCGCTACTGCGCCGACCTCGTGAGCAAGGGCTTCAGTGTGGCCCTCTGCGATCAGGTGGAAGAAGCCAGCGCCCGCAACAAACCCGGCCTGCTGAAACGGGAGATCACCCGGGTTCTGACCCCAGGCACGGTGCTGGAGGAGGGAATGCTCAGCGCCCGCCGCAACAACTGGCTCTGCGCTGTGGTCTGTGAGGAGGGGAGCTGGGGACTGGCCGTTGCCGATGTGAGCACCGGCGAGTTTCGGGTGACCCAACGGGAGGGCAGCGACCTCCTCCATCAGGAGTTGCTGCAGGTGGAGGCAGCTGAGGTGCTGCACCCTGGATCCGGCGAAGGGGAGTCGCCTGCCTGGTGTCCCAGCGGACTGCGGCTCACGGCCTTAAGCCGCACACCCTTTGCACTGCAAGAAGCCAAGGCGGCGGTTCTGCAGCGCTTCGATTTGGCCAGTGTCGATGGACTCGGGCTTGGGGAGGTGCCCTTGGGACTCCGGGCAGCCGGAGGTCTGTTGCGCTACCTGCAGGACACCCAACCGGGCACAGAGATTCCGCTGGAGCTGCCCACGACCTGGCATGCCGGCGATCAACTGGTGCTCGATGCCGCCACCAGACGCAACCTGGAATTGACCCGAACGCAGCTGGGTGGCGGGTTCCACGGCTCCCTGCTCTGGGCCCTCGATCGCACCATGACCGCCATGGGCGGCCGCTGCCTGCGCCGTTGGA
The DNA here is from genome assembly GCA_049418265.1 of Vulcanococcus sp. Lineage (GTDB taxonomy): Bacteria > Cyanobacteriota > Cyanobacteriia > PCC-6307 > Cyanobiaceae > Vulcanococcus. Next base: position 5,770 of record JBMSIW010000094.1, on the reverse strand, counting down.
TCGAGGCGCCCTTGGTGGATCGCGAGGCCATCTGCGCGCGCCAGGACGGGGTGAGCGAACTGGTGACTGGCTCCAAGGCACGCAGCTTGCGCCTGGGGTTGAGGCGTCTCCTCAGGCCCATGGGGGATCTGGAGCGGCTGGCAGGTCGAGCCGGGGCTGGCAGCGCTTCAGCGCGGGACCTCGTGGCCCTGGCCGATGGCCTGGAACGGCTACCAGCCCTGGCAGCCCTGCTGGAGAACACCAGCAGCCAGCCCCTCCAGGCCTTGGCTCGGCCTTGGCCGGACCTGGAGAGCTTGGCTGGCGAGCTGCGGCACAGCTTGCTGGACGCCCCGCCCCTCAGCCTCACCGAGGGCGGCTTGCTGCACGACGGCGTCGATGCCCAACTCGATGGGCTGCGGAACCAACTGGATGATCAGGACGCCTGGTTGGCCCAGCAGGAGCAATCTGAACGGCTCGCCAGCGGCATCAGCACCCTCAAACTCCAGTACCACCGCACCTTTGGTTACTTCCTGGCGGTCAGCAAGGCCAAGGCCAAAGAGGTGCCTGAGCACTGGATTCGCCGCCAGACCCTGGCCAACGAGGAGCGGTTCGTCACCCCGGATCTGAAAGCCAGGGAGGGGCGAATCTTTCAACTCAAGGCGCGGGCCGCCCAACGGGAATACGACCTCTTCTGCCAGCTGCGGCAACGGGTGGGGGAGCAGGCCGGAGCGATTCGCCAGGCCGCCCGCCTGGTGGCGGAACTGGACGCCATCGCCTCCTTGGCTGAGGTGGCCGCCACGGGGGGCTATTGCCGGCCCGAAATCCTCGAGACAGGACATCGAGCCCTGGTGATTGAGGCCGGTCGTCACCCCGTGGTGGAGCAGCTCCTCGTCGAGGAAGCCTTCACGCCCAACGACATCGCCCTTGGTCAGGGGACCGATCTGGTGGTGCTCACTGGACCCAATGCCAGTGGCAAGAGCTGCTATCTGCGGCAGACCGGTCTGCTGCAACTGATGGCGCAAATCGGCAGCTGGATTCCGGCGCGATCAGCCCGCCTATCGATCGCGGATCGGATCTTCACCCGCGTTGGAGCCGGTGATGACCTGGCAGCCGGTCAATCCACCTTCATGGTGGAGATGGCCGAGACGGCCAACATCCTTCATCACGCCACAGCTCAATCCCTGGTGCTGCTCGATGAGATCGGCCGCGGCACGGCCACCTTTGATGGCCTCTCGATTGCCTGGGCCGTGGCCGAACACCTCTCAGGCGACATCGGTGCCCGAAGCGTCTTCGCGACCCACTACCACGAGCTCAATGAGATGGCAGACCAGCGCAGCAATGTGGCCAACGCCCAGGTGCTGGTGGAGGACACCGGCTCCGAGCTGAAGTTCCTGCACCAGGTGGTGAGCGGTGGGGCCAACCGCAGCTATGGCATCGAAGCCGCACGGCTGGCGGGGGTTCCAGCCAGCGTGGTGTTGCGAGCCCGTCAGGTGCTGAGCCGCATCGAGGCCAACAGCCACGTCAGCGTTCACGAGGCCGCCTGATCCAGCCAGGCCCGGCGCAGCAGAGCATTCACGGCCGCGGCCACCAAACCAGCCCCACCACGGGATCCGTCCAAGCGGATCTGCGCCAGGCCACTGTCTGCCAGATGCCGCTTGCTCTCCGCCACACCGACAAACCCCACGGGCATGCCAATCACCAGGGGAGGCTCTTGGACCAAGGAGCAGCGCACCTGATCCAAGAGCAACTCAAGCGCGGTCGGCGCGCTGCCGATTAACACCAAAGCCTTGGGGTGTGCCTGCAGGGCTCGCTGCATGCCAGCGGCCGCGCGGGTGCTGCCTTCGGGAGCCTTGGCCGGGGCCCACTGCAACACGCTCTCGACCACGTTTCCAAAGGTGCGCGCCGCCATGGGCGCCACTGCGGCCGCAGCCATGGCCGTGTCGGTGAGGATCGGAGCGCCGCCGCGCAAGGCCTCAAGGCCTGCCTGACAGGCCCCCTCGGAAAAGCAAAGGGCACTGGCCAGGCTGAGATCACCACTGCTGTGGATGACCCGCAGCACCACATCTTTTTCAGGCAGCGCCAGCCCATCGAGAGCTCCCATGGGCAGAGCCGCCTCGATCAGGCGAAGGCTCTCGCTGAAGATCGGGTGGTCGAATCCGGATACCGACTCCAAACCCCAACGCTGCGCCTAAGGCTCAGCATGGCCCGCCGAGCCACACGTCCCACTATTCCGTACAGTCCGTACAGGAGATTCAAGAGCTTACGGATGGAGGCGGGACCCACCTCGTTTGGAGTCGAGGAGGCCCGTAGGCGTCTGCCAGAGCTGCTGGAGCGGGCCGCGAAGGGAGAGCACTTCGAGATCCGGCGCCACCGCAAACCCATGGCAGCGCTGGTTCCGCTCTCGCAGCAACACCAGGTTGAACCGCTGCCGCGGCCAGAGTCGATTCAGAACCTGATGGGGCTCAAAGGCAGCCATCAAGCCAAGCCATCGGCTCCGCCCCGCTTTCAGCCCAGGCAGCTCAGCAAGGGCAGTCGCATCGCCCTCGATGGCAGCGCCTTGGTGAGTTTTCTCAAGGGTGATCAGGGCTGCCACACCGTGCTGGAGCCGATCCTGCAGGGGATCGCCCAGGGCACCTGGCAGGGGGTGATCAGCAGCCTGAGCCTGATGGAGGTGCTGCGCGAGCCCATCAGCCAGGGCCATGAGGCCTTGGTGCAGCGCTACCTGGCCACCTTTGCCAATCCAGCCCACTGGCTCCAGCAGGAGGTTGACGCCGATCTGGTGCTGAGTGCCACGCGACTGCGAACACAAGAACCCCGCTTGGCGAACCTGCAGGCCATTGAACTGGCCACGGCCATTCGCAGCGAAACAACCGTCTTGGTGACGGCCGACGCTGAACTAGCCCAGACTGCGCTGCACCCCGTGCTCAGTGCCAGGCGGCCGAGCTAGCCATGCCGATTCACCTGTTCTGGGGCGACGACGAGGCAGCCCGCAACCGTGCCGTCGATGCCCTGGTCAGCGCCAAGGTGGACCCCGCTTGGCAAAGCATCAACCTGAGCCGTCTGGACGGCAACGACAGCAACCAGGCCTCCCAGGCCCTGGAAGACGCGCGCACGGCCCCCTTCGGGAGTGGGGATCGCGTGATCGTTCTGCAGAGAAGTCCGTTCTGCAATCAGTGCCCAACTGAGCTAGCCGAGCAACTGGAGGCGAGCCTGACCCTGATTCCAGAGCAATGCCATCTGGTCCTGGTCAATGGGGGCAAGCCCGACGCCCGGTTGCGCACCACCAAAGCGCTGCAGAAGCTGATCAAGGCGGGTGAAGCCACGGAGCGCAGCTTCCAACTACCAGCGGTTTGGGATGGAGCGGGCCAGGTGGAACTGGTGCAACGCACCGCTGAGGAACTGGGCCTCAGCCTGCAGCGCTCCGCCGCCGAGGCCCTCAGCGATGCCATCGGCAGTGACAGCGCTCGCCTCGCCAGTGAGCTCGAAAAGTTGTCCCTCTATGCAGGAGCTGGGCAAGCGATCACGGCAGAGGCTGTGCATGCCTTGATCGGCGGCCAGGCCACCAACGCCTTGCAGGTGGGAGATGCCCTGTTGGCTGGCAAGCCCGCGGAAGCCGTTGCACTGGTGGACGCCCTGCTGCTGGCGAACGAACCAGCCCTACGGATCGTGGCAACCCTCTGCGGTCAAATTCGGGGCTGGCTCTGGGTGAGCCTGCTGGATCAGCAGGGGGAAAACGATGTGGCCGCCATCGCTAAAGCAGCAGGCATCGGCAACCCCAAGCGGATCTATGTGATGCGCAAGCAGATCCGAGGGCGCAAGCCGGAACGCTTCTTGGCTTTGCTGAGCCAGCTGCTCAACGTGGAAGCCAGCCTGAAGCGCGGTAGTGAACCTGGCGATGCCTTTCGCGACGGGTTTCTGCTGCCTACGCCATAAGAGAATCGTCGACTCTTAGAGCTTGGCCATGGCCCTGCTGGTCCAGAAATTCGGCGGCACCTCTGTGGCCGATGTGGAACGGATCCAGGCCGTCGCCAAGCGGATTGCAGCGAGCCGAGAAGCAGGAAACGATCTGGTGATCGTGGTCTCGGCCATGGGCCACACCACCGATGAACTCACCGGCTTAGCCAGGGCGATCAGCCATGACCCTCCCCAACGGGAAATGGACATGCTGCTGGCCACCGGTGAGCAGGTCTCCATCGCGCTGCTCTCCATGGCGCTGAATGCCCAGGGCGTCCCAGCCATCTCCATGACCGGCCCGCAGGTCGGGATCCTGACGGAATCCGCCCACGGACGGGCCCGCATCCTCGAGATCAAGACCGACAGGCTGCGCCACCTGCTCGATGACGGCAACGTCGTGGTCGTGGCCGGGTTCCAGGGCACCAGCAACAGCCTCTCGGGCGTGCCTGAGATCACCACCCTGGGCCGCGGCGGCTCTGACACCTCAGCGGTGGCCTTGGCGGCTGCCATCGGCGCCGATGCCTGCGAGATCTATACGGATGTCCCTGGGGTCCTGACCACCGATCCCCGCAAGGTGGCCGATGCCCAGCTGATGGAGTCGGTGACCTGCGACGAGATGCTCGAGCTGGCCAGCCTGGGAGCGGCGGTGCTGCACCCGCGGGCCGTGGAGATCGCCCGGAACTACGGGGTCCCGCTGGTGGTGCGCTCCAGCTGGACAGACGCTCCCGGCACCCTGCTCACCAGTGAAGCCACCAGCCGCCGCGGCAATGGCGATGGACTCGAGCTGGGCAAACCGGTGGATGGAGCCGAACTGGAAACCGATCAAGCCGTGCTGGCCCTCTCCCATGTGCCCGATCGCCCCGGCGTGGCAGCCCAGCTGTTTGAAGCGCTCTCAGCCGCGGGACTGAATGTCGATCTGATTGTTCAGTCGACCCATGAAGGCAGCAGCAATGACATCGCCTTCACCGTGGCTGAACAGCAGCTGGGAGCCGCCCAACGGGTTTGCCAGGACCTGCTGGAAGGCATGGATGCCAGCGATGCCACCCTCAGCGCCCAAGCCGGCATGGCCAAGCTGAGCATCTCCGGGGCCGGGATCATGGGTCGCCCCGGCGTGGCGGCACGGCTCTTCGACACGCTCGCCAAAGGGGGCATCAACCTGCGCTTGATCGCCACCAGCGAGGTGAAGGTGAGTTGTCTGGTGGCCGGCCATCAAGGCAACAAGGCCCTGCAGGCTGCCGCCCAGTGCTTTGAACTCAGTGAGCGGCAGCTGCATCTCAACCCCGCCCCTGCCGGAGCCGGTCAGCCGGAAGTGCGCGGCGTGGCCCTCGATCGCGACCAGGCCCAGGTGGCGGTGCGCCGCATCCCCGACAAACCTGGCACCGCCGCTGCGGTCTGCCGTGCCTTGGCCGACGCGGGAGTGAGCCTCGATGCCATCGTCCAATCGGAGCGAACCCACGGCAGCGGTGATCAACTCAGCCGGGATATGGGTTTCTGCCTCAAGCGCGACGATCTCGCCCGCGCCCAAACCGCCCTGCAACCGCTGCTCAATCAGTGGGCGGGAGCCAGCTTTGAAGAAGGCATGGCCATCGCCCGCGTGAGCGCCGTCGGTGCTGGCATGCCAGCCACCCCTGGAACCGCCGGACGCATGTTCCGGGCCCTGGCGGAAGCTGGGATCAACATCGAGATGATCGCCACCAGTGAGATCCGCACCAGCTGCGTGGTCCCCGAGGGCGATGGCATCAAAGCCCTGCAGGTGATCCACAGGGCCTTCGGCCTGGGCGGGGTGGTCCAGCACCAGGCCCAAGGCACCGAGGCACCGCTCTAGCCCTAGCTCTAG
>JBMSIW010000093.1:0-7829 GCA_049418265.1 Vulcanococcus sp. | reverse complement strand
GATCAGCGCGTCTACGCCGTGGTGGCGCAGATCCCGTGCGCTCAGCTGGCCACCTACGGGCAGATCGCTGAGTTGATCGGGGCCTATGGCTGCGCCCGTCAGGTGGGCTGGGCCCTGCGCCGCCTGACCTTGCCCTCGGAGATCCCCTGGCATCGGGTCGTGAATGCCAAGGGCTGCATCTCCCTGAGCCTCAGCCGCGAGGGCTCCGACTGGATGCAGCGCGATCTGCTGCTTCAGGAGGGCATCCCGGTGGATCCCGGCGGTCGCCTGGATCTGAGCCGCTATCGCTGGCCTGGCCCGGGCGCTAGTTGTGGAGGATGAGCAGTCCCCCCCCCGGTTTGGCCTCCAGACAGGTGGCTTGGCAGGTCCTGCTGGCCGTCGCCGCTGGGGCCTACGCCGATGGGGCGCTCGAGCGGGAGTTGGGGCGAACACCCCTGTCCCCGGCTGATCGCGCTCTGGCCACGGAGCTGGCCTACGGGGCGATCCGGCAGCGGCGCTTGCTGGATGCCTGGTTGGATCGTCTCGGCAAGGTGCCGGCCGAGCGGCAGCCGCCCAAGTTGCGCTGGTTGCTGCACCTGGGCCTCTATCAATTGCTCCACAGCGATCGCATCCCCGCCTCTGCGGCGGTGAGCACCACCGTTGAGCTGGCCAAGCGCGGTGGCCTGGCCCGGCTGGCGCCGGTGGTCAATGGCCTGCTCAGGGCCTTCCTGCGCGGGCAAGAGGCCCAGCAGAGTCTCCCGCTGCCCCGTGATCCCGCCTCGGCCCTCGCGATCGAGCAGTCCCTGCCGGACTGGTTGGCGCAGTTGCTGTTGCAATGGCAGACCCCGGCGGCAGCCGAGGCCTTCGGTAGGGCCTGCAACACACCGCCTTCGCTGGATTTGCGCGTCAATCGCCTGCGCAGCACGGCCTCTGAGCTCCAGGCCGCGTTCGCCGCCGCCGGCGTGAACCTGCAGCCCATCGAGGGGTTGGCCGATGGCCTCAGCGTCCAGGGGCGCTGCGGTGATCTGCGCCAACTGCCCGGCTATGGCGAAGGCCAGTGGTGCGTTCAGGATCGATCGGCGCAGCGGGTTGCCCTGTTGCTCGATCCCAAGCCTGGTGAACGCATTCTTGATGCCTGCGCCGCCCCCGGCGGCAAAAGCACCCATCTGGCGGAACTGATGGGCGACCAAGGCCAGGTGTTGGCCTTGGATCGCGGTGAAGCCCGGCTGCGGCGGGTGACGCGCAATGCCGAACGTCTCGGCTTGCGTTGCATTGAACCCCGCCATGGCGATGCGGCTTCGCTCTTGGAGAGCGCACCAGAGCTCAAAGGCAGCTTTGATGCCGTCTTGATCGATGCCCCCTGCTCAGGCCTCGGCACCCTGGCCCGCCATGCGGATGCCCGCTGGCGCATCGATCCCGCGGCCATCGCTGGTTTGGTGGTGCTGCAGCGCGCCCTACTGGAGGCGTTGCTGCCTGCTCTGAAGCCCGGCGGGCGCTTGGTCTATGCGACCTGCACCGTGCATCCCGAGGAGAACGGCTCCTTGATCGAGGCGTTCCTCGCTGATCACCCTGAACTCAGGCTGCAGCAGAGCTGGCAGCTCTGGCCGGGCGAGCTGCAGGGCGCGGGTGATGGCTTCTACGCCGCGCGGCTGCAGCTTGCTTAAGGCACCGGTGGCGGGGCAGCCAGTGGTGGCGGCGGTGGCGGCAGCGGCAGAGCAGGACCGGGTCCCGGTGCGGCTGGTGCAGCAGGGCCGCCGGCTTTGGGTTGTGGCGTGGGTTCGCTGGGGGTGCCCTCGGGGATCACCGCATCGGTGGGAGCTCCGTTGGCATCGACCTGACCTGCCGGTTGCGCGGGCGCGGCGGCCGGTTCGCTCTCCTTGGGCTTGAGCTTGAGGGCCTTGAGGGGATCGAACTTGGCTTTGAGTGTGGGCTTGGGCGGGAACTGACGCACCGGCAGTTGCTTGAGGATCGGACCCATGTAGTCCGCCCAGGCCACCACGGCTGTGGCACTGGTGTTCTTGGTTTCGCGGCTGTTGTCGTAACCCAGCCACAGTCCGGTCACCAGTTGGGGCACCCCGCCAATGAACCAGAGATCCCGGCCCCCCTCGGAGGTGCCGGTCTTGCCTGCTGCCGGTCGACCTGGTGGGACCGCGCCGTAGCCCGTGCCGCCTTTCACGACCTGCTGCAGCATCCAGAGCATGGCGTCGGCGATGTCGCTGGAGACGACCCGCTTGCCGCGGTCGCCATCGACGCGGCGGCTCCAGAGCAGTTCGCCGTTGGGACCCAGGATCTCCTCAAAGGGCGTCGGTTTGACATAGATGCCGCGGTTGAAGATCGCCGCATAGGCCGTGGTCATGTCGAGCACGGTCTCCTCGGTGGCGCCCACCGCCAGGGGATAGAAACGCCCCAGCTCGCGGGTGATCCCCAGGCTCTTGGCCATGTCGATCACCTTGTCGAAGCCGACCTGTTTCAGCAGGCTCACCGACACCGTGTTCAAGGAGTTCTGCAGGGCCACCCACATCGGCACGACGCCCCGGTATTTATTGCCGAAGTTGCGCGGGCAGTAGCCCCCGCCAAAGCACTGCCAGCGGTCATTGACCTTGTCGTCAGGCGTCATGCCCGCTTTGAGGGCTGCCAGGTAGACGAACAACTTGAAGGTGGAGCCCGGTGAGCGCAGGGCCTGCGCCGCACGGTTGAACTGGCTCTTCTCGAAGTCCTTGCCACCCACCATCGCCCGCACCAGGCCGGTGCCCGGCTCCATGGTCACCACCGCCCCTTCCAGTTCCCCGGGGGTGTTGCGATTGATCGCGGCCTGGGCACGCTCCTGCCAATCCAGATGCAGGCTCGAGCGGATTGTCAGGCCTCCCACTTCCAGCTCTTCTGGGGAGAGCACCGTGGGCAGTTCCTGGGCCACCCAGCTGGTGAAATAGGGCGCCCGGCTGGTCCAGTACTTCGGCTCAGCTGGCTTCAGCAGCAGCGGCGCAGCATTGGCCTGGTCCTCTTGCAGGGTGTCGATGAAGCCCGCTTCCCGCATGCGCCGCAGCACGGTCTTGCGCCGCTGCAGGGCCAAATCGGGATTGACCAGCGGTGAGTAGATCGATGGAGCTGGCGGCAGACCGGCAATCAGGGCGGCCTCCGGCAGGTTCAGCTCCGCGGGGGTTTTGGAGAAGTAGATCCAGGCCGCATCCGAGACGCCATAGGCACTGGAGCCCAGATAGACGTTGTTGAGGTACTGCTCGAGGATCTGCTGCTTGCTGAGCTGCCGCTCCAACTTGCCGGCCAGCAGGGCTTCCTTGAGCTTGCGGATGATGGTCCGGTCCTGGCTCAGGAAGACGGTCCGTGCCAGCTGCTGGGTGATCGTGCTGGCTCCTTCTTCCACGGAGCCCTGGCTGATGTTGCGCACCATGGCGCGACCGATGCCGACCGGATCGATGCCGTCGTGCTCGTAGAAGCGGCGATCCTCAGCGGCGATGAAGGCGCGCTCCACAAGCAGCGGCATCTGCCCGCTGATCAACTTCTCGCGGGTGGCTGGACCCAGCTTCTGAATCACCTGGCCGTCGGCGGCCAGAACCGTGATGGTGCCGGGGCGGTTGTAGCTGTTCAGCCGGCGGACATTGGGAAGCAGCGCATCAACGGCCTGGCTGAGGAGGGCCTGGCTGAGAGCCACGGTGATGCCGGCGCCAGCGCCGATCAGGCCTGCCGTGAGCAGTGGGCGCCGCCGCCGTTTGGTCACATCGCCACCAGATCGCTATGGCCGATGGCCAGCGCTGTCACCAGCATTCCCAACACCAGGAAGGGTTGTGCGCTCGCCTGGTACTTCACGTCGAAGGCCACCGGGTCGCGCAGCAACCAGATGTCCTGGAAGGTGATCTGGGGAATGATCAACAGCACCAGCAGGACGGCGGCGAAATGTTGGCCGATGGCGATCAGCACGGCAACCATGGCCAGCTGAAACACATCGATCATCCCGGCGCTGATCCAGCTGGCCTTCTCGATGCCAAAGGCCACGGGGAGTGACTGCAGGCCCAGGGCCCGATCGCCCTCGACGCTCTTGAAGTCATTGACCACAGCAATGCCCAGTCCCGCCAGGGAATAGGCGAGGGTCAGCAGGGCGGTGGTCCAGGTCAGGTGGCCAAAGAGGGCCTGACCAGCCCACCAGGGCAGGGCGATGTAGCTGGCCCCCAGGGCGTAGTTGCCAAGCCAGCCGTTCTGCTTGAGCTTCAGCGGCGGCGCTGAGTAGATGAAGCTCACGAAGGAGCCACCCAGCGCCAGCAGGAACAACACCGGTGTGGTGTGGGCTGCCCAGAGATCAAGGCCGTAGGCCACCCCCAGACCTGCCAGCAGCAACACCCAGATCTGGGCCTTCACCTGCCAGAGGGGAATCGCGCCAGAGGGGATGGGGCGGTAGGGCTCGTTGATCGCGTCGATCTCGCGGTCGTAGTAGTCGTTGATGGTCTGCGTGTAGCCGGCCAGGAGCGGGCCGCTCATCAACATGCAGGCGATCGAGGCGCCGACTTCACTGGGGTTCCAGTGGAAATTGCCCGAGGCAGCCGCGCCGCACAAGACACCCCAGATCAGCGGGATCCAGGTGACCGGCTTCATCAGCTGAAGCCGGATCTTCCAGATGTTGGAGGTGCCGCTGGCACCTTTCATACCCAGCAGTTGCCGGGCTCCACCGCCGCTGGCGGCGGTGGGGTTCGGGGAGTCGCTCACGAAGCGGAGATCAGGCGGCGGTGATTTCGTCGTCGAAGAACCAGGTGGTGGTGCCGTTGCTCAGCTCAACCACCACACCGATGCCTTTGCCATCGGTGACCTTGAAGTCCTTAACGGTGCCGGTGGAGTCGCTCTGCAGGGCGGAGACCAGGTCGGCGGGGATGCGGTCGCGCACCCGGGTGACCCGCACCTTCGAGCCGATGGTGATGGCAGCCTGGGACATGTCCGGCGCGACAAAAAGTGGCGTCAGGCTAACCCGCTGCAAGACCGCCAATCCATGGTTGCCAAACGGATCATTCCCTGCCTGGACGTGGCCGATGGTCGGGTGGTGAAAGGCGTGAATTTCGTTGGCTTGCGCGATGCCGGCGATCCGGTGGAGCTGGCCTGCCGCTACAGCGCCTCCGGGGCCGATGAGTTGGTCTTCCTGGACATCGCGGCCAGCCATCAGGGCCGCGCCACGCTGGTGGATCTGGTGCGCCGCACCGCAGAAGCGGTCACGATTCCCTTCACCGTTGGCGGTGGCATCAGCTCGGTCGACGGCATTACCGAGTTGCTGCGGGCGGGGGCCGACAAGGTGAGCCTGAACTCCTCGGCGGTACGCGATCCGGAGCTGGTGGCGCGGGGTGCGGAGCGCTTCGGCTGCCAGTGCATCGTCGTGGCCATTGATGCTCGCCGCCGTGAGGGCCAGAGCCCAGGCTGGGACGTCTATGTCAAAGGTGGGCGGGAGAACACGGGCCTGGATGCCGTGGAGTGGGCTCGGCGCGTCGTGGCCCTGGGGGCTGGCGAGATCCTGCTCACCTCGATGGATGGTGATGGGACCCAGGCTGGCTATGAGCTCAACTTGACCCGCGCGGTGGCTGATGCGGTGGAGGTGCCGGTCATCGCCAGCGGAGGAGCGGGCTGCATTGACCATCTGGCCCAGGCCCTGGACGCCGGCCCTGCGGGGGGACATGCCTCCGCGGCCCTGTTGGCCTCGCTGCTCCACGACGGGGTCTTGACGGTGGAAGAGATCAAGACGGACCTGCTTGCCCGCGGCCTGAATCTCCGTCCTTTGGAGCGTCAGATCCCAGTGGGGGCCTAGCTCGCGCCGCTGCGTTACGAGCCGTTACGATCTCCTCAGTTTTGCGTCTCCGGTCCGCGTGCTGGCGTTCGACCAGTCCCATTCACCGCTCCTGGTGGGCGCCATCGTTTTGGTGGTGATCGCGATGGTGGCTTGGGCGTTGCAGCTGATGCAGGCCGCCAGCGACCGCAAAGAGTTCTCCTTGATGCTGGCTGGCTGCATGGTCTGCTCGGCTGCCATTGGCCTGGCCACGGTGATGGTGATGACCTTGACCAGCGCAGATCGCCTCCAGGCCCAGGGATATCTGAACGCCGCGGATGGCTCCGATACCGAGCTCCTCGCTGGAGGTGTCAGTCTCGATGCCATCTCCTTGCCCTGGGATGCCGCCGAGCGCTGAGACTTCCCAACCGATTGCACCGGGCGATCCCGAGGCTGTGCGCGATTTGTTCGAGCGGATCGCTCCGGCCTACGACCGCCTGAATGATCTGCTCAGCCTGGGTCTGCACCGCCTCTGGAAGCGGCAGGCCATTGCATGGTTGGCGCCCAAACCTGGCCAGCGCTTGCTGGACCTCTGCTGCGGCACCGGGGACCTTGCCCTGGTGATGGCCGAGAAGGTCCGCCCTGGGGGCTTGGTGCTGGGCCTGGATGCCGCGGAAGGTCCCCTGCAGCAAGCCCGCCTGCGGGCGGCCCGTTCCCCTTGGCTGCCCGTTCAGTTCCAGCAGGCGGATGCCCTTCAGACGGAACTGGCTGTGGGTTGGGCTGATGGGGCGGTGATGGCCTACGGCCTGCGCAACCTCAGCGATCCTGCGCTTGGCTTGGCGGAGCTGCATCGTCTGCTCCGTCCGGGCGGGCGGGCCGCGGTGCTGGATTTCAACCGACCGGAAGACCCAGCCGGCCTTACGGCCCGCTTCCAGCGCCTCTACCTGCGCCAGTTGGTGGTACCCATGGCCCGCCGGGCTGGACTGGAGGCTCAGTACGCCTACCTGGAGGACAGCCTGGCCCGCTTTCCCACCGGGCCTCAGCAGGAGCAGTTGGCCCTGGGGGCCGGATTCCAGCAGGCCCATCACCAAACCTTGGCCGGCGGCCAGATGGGGGTGCTGCAGCTGGTGGCCTAGGGCGGGGTGATGCCCTGGGTGACCCAGATCACTCCGAGGTACATGGCCAGAAAGGTCAGGAGCAGGCCACCGACCACCAACTTCCCGTCCATGGCTTCAGCGAATCAGGTTCATGCCGAGGAAGCCGCGCCCTAAGCCGGAGCGGCGCTCGTCGAGATAGCTCAGCGCAATTTCAAAGTCCATCAGACCCTCCTGCTCCATCAGCTCCATCGGCAGCTTGCCCTCGCTGCGGGCCGCGTAGTTCGCATAGATCTCCTCTTTGCGCGCGCTCAGGAAGCTCACGACCTCCTGCACCACAAAGTTGGCCCACTCGGTTTTGTCCTTCTGACTCACCACCCCAGGGCCCATCGGATCGCTGCCGGATCGAGCAAGCCTAGGTAGGCCGTTAGCGACAATCGGCTGACAAGCAGGCCCCGGTGCCCAGGCTCTCGTGCATTTCCAGGACATCATTCAGACCCTGAACGGCTTCTGGGCCGAGCGCGGTTGCCTGATCCTTCAGCCTTACGACACCGAGAAGGGTGCCGGCACGATGAGCCCCCACACGGTGCTGCGGGCCATTGGACCTGAGCCGTGGGCGGTCGCCTATCCGGAACCCTGCAGGCGTCCCACCGATGGCCGCTACGGGGACAACCCGAACCGGGCCCAGCACTACTTCCAGTACCAGGTGCTGATCAAGCCCAGCCCGGATGCCATTCAGGAGACCTATCTGGCCTCCCTGGAAGCCCTGGGCATCAAGGCGGCGGACCACGACATTCGCTTTGTGGAAGACAACTGGGAGTCCCCGACCCTGGGTGCCTGGGGTGTGGGCTGGGAGGTCTGGCTCGATGGCATGGAGGTGACCCAGTTCACCTACTTCCAGCAGTGCGGTGGCATCGATTGCCGGCCGGTCTCGATCGAGATCACCTACGGCCTCGAGCGTCTGGCCATGTATTTGCAGGATGTCGAGAGCATCTGGGATCTCT
>JBMSIW010000092.1:0-7830 GCA_049418265.1 Vulcanococcus sp. | reverse complement strand
TGGCCTTCACCAACCCCACCACCAACAGCTACAAGCGCCTGGTGCCGGGCTTCGAGGCACCGGTGAACCTGGTGTACTCCCAGGGCAACCGCTCGGCCGCCGTCCGCATCCCGCTCACCGGCACGAACCCCAAGGCCAAGCGCCTCGAGTTCCGCTCCGGCGACGCCCTCTCCAACCCCTACCTGGGCTTCGCAGCGATGCTGATGGCCGGCATCGACGGCATCAAGAACCAGATCGATCCTGGTGATGGCACCGACGTCGATCTGTTTGAGCTGTCCCCTGAAGAGCTGGCCAAGATCTCCACGGTTCCCGCTTCCCTGAACGGATCCCTGGAAGCCCTCAAGGCCGACCACGAGTACCTCCTGGCCGGTGGCGTCTTCACCGAGGACTTCATCGACAACTGGATTGCCCTGAAGTACGAGGAGGTGCAGCAGCTGCGTCAGCGGCCTCACCCCCACGAGTTCACGATGTACTACGACGCCTGATCGGCTCGTTCGTTTCAACCTCCAGCCCCGGCCACGGCCGGGGCTTTTTTGTGCTCAGGCGCCGTGATGACGCAGCTGCTCAATGGCGCTGTCGTGGAGGCGCGACTCATGGGCATGGCGTTCAGCCCAGACGAGCGTCTGGGGGTCGACGCGCTCCTCATGGGCCAGATCCGGCTGAGCGCGGCGGCGGCTCAACCAATGGCCCAGCCGACGGGCTGAGCGCTGGCGCTCTCGCATCCAGGCGACGTAGTGGGGCTCGCTGCAGCGCAGCTCAGGACGTGGATCAACCATCGCGACCTCCTTCCCAAAAACCAGAAACCGCTAGGCCTCTGCGCCTTCAGTCTGTATCTGTTGCTACGGAAAAGCCCGCTTCTCCATCAAACGTGAGGTGCGTTCAGGTGGATACCAACTCAGCCACCTGGCCCACAAACTCGCGGGCCAGGTCCCAATCGGCTGAAATAGGTGCTCCAGCTGAAGAGATCCCTGAGACATGGCTGACGCCGTCACCAAGCTCGCCTACGAAGCCCTGCAGCAGGGCAAGAGCCTGGTGGGCGTTGCCCACAAAGAAATCAGCACGCGCCTGATGGAACTGGTGGCCCCAGCTGGTGCCCCCAAGACCCTGCCCATTCCTCAGCAGATGCTGAAGGATCTGCAGGCCTCCCACAAGGCACTGCTGGAGATCGACTGGCAGGAGGCCGAAGAAGGTCTCTATCCCACGTCCTTGCTCTTCGATGCGCCCTGGGGCGATTGGGCGGCCCGGTACCCGCTCGTCTGGCTGGACATGCCCAGCACCTGGAACCGCCGCTCGGAGCGCAACGTGCGGGATCTGCCCAGAACGGTGGAAACGGAGAACTATCCCGACTACTACCTGCAGAACTTCCACCACCAGACCGATGGCTACTTGAGCGACCACTCGGCTTCGCTCTATGACCTGCAGGTCGAGATCCTGTTTAACGGCACCGCCGATCCCATGCGCCGGCGAGTCATCAAGCCTCTGGTGCAGGGGTTGAGGGCCTTTGCCGATCGCCCTGCCAGCCAGCTGCGCGTCCTGGATGTGGCCACCGGCACCGGCCGCACACTCCATCAGTTGCGCTCGGCGCTTCCCTCTGCCCAACTGGTGGGTCTGGATCTCTCAACCTCCTATCTGCGTCAAGCCAACCGCTGGCTGTCCCAACGGCCCAGCGAGCTGCCCCAGTTGGTACAGGGCAACGCCGAATCCATGCCGTTTGCCGAGGGGAGCATGCAGGCGGTGACCTGCGTCTTCCTGATGCATGAACTTCCGGCGGAGGCCCGCCAGGCCGTCCTGGAGGAGTGTTTCCGGGTGTTGGAGCCCGGTGGGGTGCTCGTGCTGGCGGATTCCGTGCAACTGGCCGATTCGCCGCAGTTTGAGGTGGCCATGGACAACTTCCGCAGGGTCTTCCATGAGCCCTACTACCGCGACTACATCGGCGATGACATCGATGGGCGCCTGAGCAGCGCAGGCTTCAGCGGTATCCGGGCCAGCTCCCATCTGATGACGCGGGTCTGGAGTGCCACCAAGCCCTGACAGAGGCTCGCCGCCGGAAGATTTCGCCCATAGGGTCCAACAAACAGCGGTTGGTGATGAGCAATCCCTTCACGGTGCGATGGCTGGCGGGATGGACCTTTCAGACCGTCTTGATGGAGGGGCAGATTCAGGTTGAGGCCCATGGTTTTGGCATCTGCCTGCGCAGCGCCATTCGCCAGGGGGAAAGCCCTGTCTCCGCAGCCGACCGTCTGGTCTTTGCCGAGGATCAACGACGACGGGCCCTCCATAAAGCCTGGTTGCGGGGCGAACGGCTCAATGAACTGCCGCAACCCCAGAGCCTGGCCTCCGCCACGCCAGAGCCAGCCTCAGCCCCTGTCCCGACCCTGGACAGCCTCTCGCTGATCAAGGTCGCTTAAGTCCTCAAGGACGCAGAACCAGGGCAACGCAAGCCCCCACACCGCCCCAGCGCAGGAACTGCCAGAGCCAGCGTTCCTGCAGGTGCTGAGAACGCAGGGGTGCCGGCAGGGGATCGAGGAGCCGTTGCGCTGCTGCCATGCGCTGGCGCAGGCGACGGGCCTGCAGGCTGTCGTCCTGAGCTCGCAGGCGTTCGGCGGCCGAGACCTGCGTCAGCAGATTGGCCAGCTGATGAAGCCAGCGAATGGGCTGAAACGGTGAGCGCGGTCGCTGCTGCATGGCGTCAGGATGGCGCCACCCCGCAGGCTTCGTCCAGTGCCCAGTCCATCCGCTGACCCCAGCACGCGCCAATGGCCGTCCGGCAGTCAGGATCTGGCACGAGCGCTGCATCAGCAGCTCAGCATCAGCAACCAGCAGTGGCATGCCCTCAAGGGCCAGCCCCAGAGGCGCGCTGCGGAGCAACTGAGCGCGGCGTTGGTGCAACTGCTGGATGAGAGCAACAGCCCAAGCGCAGTGGAGGTCACCCCGCAGCGTCTTGAGGCCGCTGCCCTGGTGGACCATGCGCTCGGCTGGCTCAAGGGTGAGCGACGGGATCCTGGCTGCCCCAGCCACGGGCACTAACCGATCCGGCGAACGGCCAGCTGGACTCGATTGCCGCGGCGACTCCAGCGCACATCTTCAAAACACTGGTGCATCAAAAAGAGGCCGCGACCGCAGGCCACATCCGGACGCTCCGGCAGGGAACCGGAGCGAACCTGCACCGGAACACCATCGCCTTCGTCCTGGACTTGAAAAACGAGCCAATGGGGCGTGAGGATGCGCCGTACCCGGAGGCATTTGCGCGGATCGCCGCCATTGCCGTGGCGTACAGCGTTGACCAGGACTTCCTGAAGCCCAAGCTGCAGGGAGGCCAGCTGCTCTGCGCAGCTGATGGGCTCAAGCAACAGCTCCAAGAGCGGAGCGAGATGCAGGGTGGATGGGGTGATGTAGTCAGCCCAACGCAGCGCCATAGAACCCCGACGGGGGGAAACAGCGGTTGAGTTGACAGTACCGCTGGAGCCGTGACCTGTGCGTCAGGCCGCAGCGCGTTGTTGCAAGCCCGGGTGGGAGAGCAAGGCGTCCATCAGGCGCACACCGCGCAGCTGGTTCACCAAGGGGAGATGCCCCTCTGGTGCCTCCAGTGACCAGGTGAAGGCTTTCGGGTAGCGGGTCCAGATGCCGGCCTGCTTCCAGCCGATGCGAGGCCAGAGCTGATCCCAGCGACCCGACAGGCTGCGCAGCAGGCGTAGCTGCACCGAGAAGCCAAAGCGAGCCTGGGAGAAACAGACCCAGAGGCGATCAAGGCTTTCCAGATCCACCGCCGCCATCGGAGGAACCTCGGAGTAATAGACGTAGCCCCGTTTCACCGCATCAGGCCCGGCCAGCTCACGCAGGTGCTCACTGGTGAGGCGATCTGCTTCTTCAAACTGCTGACGAATCAACGCCTGCTGCAGGGGGCCGTAGTCCAGACCCTGGGCGCTGCTGACGGCAAGCCAGCCATCGCCATAACGGCCCCAGAAGGCCTCGGAAAGGTTGTCCTCTTGCGCCACCAGAATCTGAATCAGCGTTCCAGCGGCCCAGTCGTCGCCGGTGGCATCAAACCCGTCCAGGCGATCGGCAATCAAAGGACGCAGCTCTTGGCTGCGCTGGAGTACCTGGGGGAGCAGGGAGCGACGTTGGCGCGCCGCGGAGGCCATGAAGCGCTCCAGCAGCTGCTCGGCGCTGACCGTGGTGGTGACGGGAGGTCCGGAAAGCATGGAGAAGGGCTGACCTGACAGGGAGGCAGCGTTGGCCCACTATGTCAGGCATTGCAATGGGCCATGGCTGAGCGGCAGGCGATCGAGCAGTTCCTCCGAGGCCAAGGGGTGCTGGTGGATGTCCGCACACCCGCCGAATACGCCCAGGGACATATCCCCGGTGCCCGCAACCTGCCGCTCTTCAGCAACGAGGAGCGCGCCGAGGTCGGCACGAGCTACAAGCAGCAGGGGCGGCAGCAGGCCATCCTGCTGGGCCTGGAGCGGGTCGGTCCAAAGCTGGCGGAGCTGGCACAGGCGCTGCAGGACCTCAGCAGAGAGGTAGGCGGACAACCCCTGGGCCTCTACTGCTGGCGCGGCGGCATGCGTTCAGGAAGCGTGGCCTGGCTTGCCGAGACGCTTGAGCTGCCAACACGGCTGCTGGACGGTGGTTACAAGGCCTACCGGCGCTGGGTCCTGGCCCTGATGGAGGAAACCTGGCCCGTTCACCTGCTCGGTGGTCGAACCGGGACCGGAAAAACTGATCTGCTGGAGGCCCTTGCCCAACGGGGTGTGGCCGTGGTGGATCTCGAAGGCCTCGCCCATCACCGCGGCAGCAGCTTCGGCGGCCTCGGGCTGCCGGAGCAACCGAGCAGTGAGCACTACGAGAACTGCATCGCCGCTGCGTTGGATCAGCTGCGCAGCGCACCGGAGATCTGGCTGGAGGCCGAGAGCGCCCAGGTGGGTCGCTGCCGCATTCCCGCCGGGCTTTGGCGCCAGATGCAGAGCGCTCCGCTGCTGGAGATCAGCCGGCCCATCGAGGCGCGGCTCGATCAATTGGTGGCTGTCTATGGCGGGCAGGATCCAGAGGGTCTGGCTGAAGCCACCCAACGCATCGCCCGGCGCCTCGGTCCCGATCGCACCAAGGCAGCCCTGGAGGCCATCGCCCAGCGGGACTGGCGGGGCGCCTGCCGGCAGATGCTCGACTACTACGACCGCTGCTACGACCATGAACTGCAGCGCCACGGTGAGCAGGACCGCCTGCGGATGCTCGGAGCGGAAGAGCTGGGGCGCCTCAGTGCTGCTGAAGCAGCCGATCAATTGATCGGGCGCCAGCGCATGCGCCTGATGCTTGAGAAGGGATCCCTAGGATCAACCTTTGTCTGAACGGGCGATGGCAGCGATCCAGTTCTTCCAAGGTGTCGATGAGCCCGTCGTGCCCGACATCCGCATGACCCGTTCCCGCGATGGACGCACTGGACAGGCCATCTTTGTGTTTGATCAGCCCCAGGCCCTCTCCCCTGAATCGATGGCTGACATCGGCGGGATGTACATGCTGGACGAAGAGGGTCAAATGGTGACCCGTGACGTGAACGCCAAATTCGTCAACGGCAAACCGGCGGCACTGGAAGCCACCTACACCTGGAAAACCACCGAGGATTTCGAGCGCTTCATGCGCTTCGCCGAGCGCTACGCCCAGGCCAATGGACTGGGGTTTGAGCAGAACAAGAACAACGACGAGGAGAGCGGCGAAGAAGGCTGATCTCTTCGGCAATCACAGCTAAAAAGGCTCGAGTCAGGGAACACCCTTGAAATTCGGCCAGTGGCTCGGCTTGATCGCCACAGCGGCAGCTGCCCTGTTGTTGTGGAACCTGCGCGAGGTTCTCCTCTTGCTGTTTGCGGCCATCGTCCTGGCGATGGCGCTCTGCACCCTGGTCGGCGTGGTGCAGCAACGGCTGGGGTGCCGCAGGCCACTGGCTCTCGTGGCGAGCCTGCTGGGGCTCTTGACCCTGCTGGTGGTGGCCATTGCCGCTGTGGTTCCGCCTTTCGTCTCGCAGTTCCAGGAACTGCTGCAACAGGTGCCGGCGGCCTTGAGTCTGGCCACGAGGATGCTGCGCCAAGGCATGGACCAGAGCTCGCAGATGCTCTACGGCAAGGAAGCTCTGCATTGGTTGCAGCAGAGCTGGCAGTCCCAGAGCAGCAACGGCCTTGATCCAGCCACGGGCCTGCTGCGACTGCTCGGTCTGGCCGGGAACCTTGGCAGTGGCTTGGTGGAGCTGCTGTTTGTGATCGCGGTCAGCGTGATGATCGCGATCCAGCCGATCGCCTACCGCGAGGTCTTCGTCCTGCTGGTGCCGTCCTTCTACCGGAGGCGCTTTCGTCAGGTGCTGCTGCTCTGCGGTGACGCCCTCAGCAGCTGGATGGGAGGGGTTCTGATCAGCTCCCTGTTTGTCGGGGTGCTGGCCGGCATCGGCCTGTCTGTGTTGGGGGTCAAGCTGGTCGCCGCCAATGCCCTCTTAGCGGGCCTGCTGAACATCATTCCGAACGTGGGACCCACCCTGAGCACGGTGTTTCCACTCTCCGTGGCACTGCTGGATTCCCCGTACAAAGCCTTGGCCGTGCTGGCGCTCTACGTGGTCGTGCAGCACCTGGAGAGCTACCTGATCACACCGTCGGTGATGCACCACCAGGTGAAGCTCTTGCCGGGTCTCACCTTGATGGCGCAATTCCTGTTCACGGTGCTCTTTGGTCCATTGGGATTGCTCTTGGCTCTGCCCCTGGCGGTCTGCCTGCAGGTCGTCATTCGCGAAGTCCTGATCCATGACGTTCTCGATCCCTGGAAGCGCCTGAGGACGTCTGAACCATGACCTTGCGAAGCCTGCTGGCGCTCCTGTCCTTGGTGGTCCTGGGTCTGTTGGCCTGGGAGCTGCGTTGGGTCTTGCTGGTGCTCTTTGGCGCCGTTGTCCTGGCGGTAGCCCTGGATGTCCCCGTGAGCTGGCTGCGCCGGGTGGTGCGCCTGAACCGGCCCCTGGCCTTACTCGTGGTGCTGCTGCTGTTGGTGTCGCTGGGCTGGCAGCTGGGCCAACTGCTGCTGCCCGAGCTGCTTGAACAGCTCAATGAGCTGAGTCAGCTCATCCCTGATGTAGTGACCCGGCTCAGCCAGTTGGTGGGGGGCATCGCTGGTCTGAACAACCTGGAGCGCCAGTTAGCTCCCCTCGCCACCCTGGATCGCTTGCAACCGCTCGGGGCACAGATTCTGGGCTTCGCTGGCGGTGCCGCCAGCGGCACGGTCCTGCTGCTGTTGATGGGTCTGCTGGCTCTGCTGCTGGCTCTCGATCCCCGCAGCCATCAGCGGGTGGTGTTGGCGATCACCCCAGCCCATTACCGGCCCCTCGCCCAGGAGCTGATGCATGAATGCCGCCAGGCCCTGGGCGGCTGGCTGGCCGGGATGACCATTTCGGCGGTCCTGGTCTTTCTGCTGACCTGGGCTGGCCTCGCAGCCCTGAAGGTGCCCCTGGCACTGCTCAGCGGCCTGATCTGCGGCCTGTTGACCTTCATTCCGACGATCGGCCCCACCGTGGCCACCCTCCTGCCCGTGGCGGTGGCACTGCTGATCTCACCGGCTCTGGCGGTGCAGGTGATCGTGCTGCGTTTGGTGCTTCAAAACGGCGAAGCCTTCTTGTTGACGCCTCTGCTGCTCAGTCGCACCGTGAACATGCTGCCAACCGTGGCCCTGATGGCGCAGTTGAGCCTTGGGGCACTGCTGGGACTCCCCGGGGTGCTGCTGGCCTTACCTCTGGTCGTCGTGCTGCAGGTGCTCTCTCAGCGGGTCCTGGTCGAGCAGATCATGGATCGCTGGACCTAGTCGCCA
>JBMSIW010000091.1:0-7992 GCA_049418265.1 Vulcanococcus sp. | reverse complement strand
GGGCCGCGCTCGGCCAAGGCCGGTGCAGCGGCAACCAGGCTCAAAGCCAACCCCAGAGGCAGCAGGGTCAAACGGCGCGGAAGACGAGTCATGGATGTGCATCGGTGACCCCATCAGGTTGCGGGGCCCGGGCCGTTCAGCTGTGACTGATTCCGCCGTCAGCTGTGACTGAATCTGACTGCAGCGAGCGCCCGTGCAGGATCACCGCGAAGCCCTCAGGGCTGCGGCGAGGCTCCAGGCTGCCGCCATGGCCGGCGGCCACCCGCGCTGCGATCGCAAGTCCCAGCCCGCAGTGGCCGCTGCCGCCCCGAGCCGGATCAAGGCGTTGAAACGGCAGCAGCGCCTTAGGCCAGGCGTCCTCGGCGATGCCCGGCCCCTGATCCCAGACCTCAATGCGAAAGCCGTCGTCTGCTTCCGGCCGAAGCAGCACCCGCAGAGGCGGCTCACCATGGCTGAGGGCGTTCTCGAGCAGGTTGCCCACGGCCCGGGCCAAGGCGACGGGCTGCACGCTGGCTTCCAGCTCACAGAGATCCAGTTGGATCTGGTCGGTGGGGATCGGGGCGCTGACTTCCGCCAGCCACTGATCCAAAGGCAAGCGCACCGGTGCCTCCCCGTCGCCGCCGCCGGCGAATAACAGGAATTGACTGGTGATGCGCTCGAGGGCATCGAGATCGGCTTGCGCCTGCCGCTGATCGGTGAGCGGGGCCCCTTGCTCCAGGCGCAGCCGCAAGCGGGTCAGGGGACTCTTCAGGTCATGGGCAATGCCCACCAGCATGGTGGTGCGATCGCGCTCATTGGCCGCCAGGCGCTGAACCATGGCGTTGAAGCGCCCTGTCAGAGAGCGCACCACCGCGGCCCCTTCCTGCGGCACCGGCGTGGCAGCAGCTGCCGAGCGCCCCACCGCCCCCAGGGCCTGCTCCAGGCGCTGCGAGGGGCCCTGCACCTCCCACCAGAGAAAAAGCAGGGAGGCGGAGATGCTGCCCGCCAGAAGCGCGGCACCCAGCAGGAGGGGATCGGGAGGCCAGCGCCTGGGGGAACCGACGGGGGTGAACAACCAGACGGGCTCTAGCGGCGAAAGCAGCTCCACCCAAAGACCCGGTGTGGGGGCCGCCGCCGGCAGCACCGGCGGGCAGGGCTTGAGGCGGCGGCACAGCTCCTGCTGCAGCTGCTGGGCCTGACGCCGCAAACCGCCATCGGCACTCACCGGCGGAGTCGTTCCGACCCGCAACGGCAACCCGCTCAGGCGAGCCAGGGCCTGGGGCGGCAGGCGATCCAGTGCCAACTCCCCGAGGCGCAGGTTGAAGGCCACCTCCGGACCCATCTGCGCTATCTGAGCGCGCTCCAGCCGCTGGGCCAGGAGGGTTTGCAGGAGGGCCAAGGCGAGCGCGGAGATCCCGGCACCCACCAGGGCGTACTTAACGGGTGCGGGGTTGGCCATCGGGTACGAAGACGTAGCCATAGCCCCAGACCGTTTGCAGATAGCGGGGGCGCGTGGGGTCTGGCTCCACCAATTTGCGAACCCGAGAGACCTGCACATCCATGCTGCGGCTATCGGTCCCGGACTCCGGGCCACGGGCCAGTTCGATCAGGCGTTCCCTGGAGAGGGGGCGATGGGGATGCTGCACAAAGGCCGCCAGCAGGCTGAATTCACCGCTGGTGATCACCAGGCTCTGGCCGCCGCGCTGCAGGCTGCGCGCCGCAAGATCCAGCCGCAGGTCGCCAAACTCCACCACCTGTCCTTCCGCCACAGGGGCACCGGCGGGCAGGGTGACGCGCCGGCGCAGCACCGCTTCAATCCGCGCCGTCAGCTCCCGCGGCAGGAAGGGCTTCCCCAGGTAGTCATCGGCCCCCTGCTCCAGGCCGATGATCCGATCCACGCCATCGCCCTTGGCGGTCAGGATCACCACGGGCAGGTCATCGCCGCCATCGCGCAAACGCCGCAGCAGGGTGAGGCCGTCCTCCCCAGGGAGCATCAGGTCCAGCACCACCAGATCGGGGCGCTGGCTCTCCAGACGCACCATCAGCTGTTCGCCTGTGCTCAGGCAGCGCACGTCGTAGCCCTGGTCCGTGAGATAGGTGCCCAGCAGGCGACGCTGCTCAGGGTCGTCATCCACCACCCAGATGCGCTGGGGACCGCTGCGGACGGACAAGGCCATCGAACTGCCGAGCAGACCGTTGCTTCGACTGTATGGAGATTGACCGGCAGAAAACCGCCCGGACAGATCTGGTCACACCTCAGCGAGCGCAGCGTGCCCTGGCATGGAAGTTGGCTCCATAGCCTGAGCCCATGAGGCTCAAGACCCGACACGCGCTGGTGCTGCTGTGGCTCTGGGCTGCGGCTGCCCAGGCCCAGACCCCCCAGGAGCTGAAGGCCTATGAACAGCGCCTGCAGCAGTTGTTCCAGCAGCTCGATCGCAATGGCGACCGGCGGCTGGAACGCCAGGAAGTGCAGGGCCAGCCTTACCTGGAGCGCCACTTCGAGCGACTGGATCAACGCCAACGGGGCTTCCTGGAACCCGCTGATCTCAAACCCAGCCGCGCCAAATCCGGAGAGCGCTCCGAGCGCTTCCTGCGCAAGGCCGACCAGAACCGCGATGGCCTGATCGATCGTCAGGAAGCCGAACGCTTCCCCTGGCTGATCCGCGCCTTCAACGCGATCGACCGCAACGGTGATGGCAGCGTGGATCGCAGCGAACTCCAGGAGTGGTCCCATCAACGCCGCCAACGCTGATCCCAAGCCGCAGATTGCCTTCCTCGGCCTCGGAGCGCTGGGGGCGCCGATGGCCCGCAACCTGATCCAGGCGGGTTTTGCCGTCACGGTCTTCAACCGCACCCCAGATCGGATGGAGCCCTTGCTGCAGGCGGGGGCAGAAGGGGCCAGCAACCCAGCGGATGCAGTGCGCCAGGCCGATCTGGTGCTGCTGTGTCTGAGCGATGACGCGGCGGTCCTGGAGGTGCTGGAGCAGGCCCAAGGGTCCCTGGCTCCGGGCAGCTTGGTGGTGGACTTCTCAACCATCAGCCCGGCCACCAGTCAGCAGTTGGCCACCGCACTGGGTGCCCAGGGTTTGGCCTACATCGACGCGCCGGTCACAGGCGGCACCGAAGGGGCCAAGGCCGGCACGCTGGCGGTCTTGGTGGGCGCAGCCGCGGAGCACCTGGAGCGGGCCCGCCCCGTGCTGGAGGTGATCGGAGGGAGCATCCACCATTTCGGGCCGGTGGGCTCGGGGCAACAGGCCAAGGCGGTGAATCAGGTGCTGGTGGCGGGCAGCTACGCCGCCGTCGCCGAAGCCCTGGCCCTCGCCGATCGACTCGGCCTGCCGCAGGAACAGCTGGTGCAGGCCCTCAAAGGCGGCGCCGCTGGCTCCTGGGCGCTGGAGCACCGCAGCCGCAACATGATCGAGGACCAATTCCCGCTGGGCTTCAAGTTGGCTCTGCACCGCAAAGATCTCGGCATTGCGCTGTCAGCCGCGGCCAACGCCAACCTGACGTTGCCGATTACCGATCGGGTGGCGGCCCTGGAAGACGTCTTGATTGAGCAGGGCTACGGAGAGCTCGACGTCTCCGCCCTGGCGCGCTGGTTCAGAGCTTGAGCTCGGTCTTGCTCGCCACCACACGCACCTGTTTGGAGGCCGCCACGATGCCCTTGGGATGGACCAGCAGCACCGCCCAGGTCTGACTGCCTGGCTGGAAGGGCGCCTGGACGCTCTTGAACAGGCCACCGCCACCAAGGGCTTCTAACTGCAGATCCGGCGCTTGCATCCGCAGCAGCTCGCTCACGCTCACCGGCTTGATGGCACCAGCCACCACCGCACCATTGAGGGGATCATCGAAGACCACATCAAGGTCGTAGCGCTGGCCGGTCAGCACCGCATCGGGGATCAACAAGCTGACCTTCAAGTTGGGATCACCACTGCGCAGCGTGGAGCTCTCCTGGATCACCTCCTGGCTGTTGAAGTGATCGCCACTGCTGCCCAGCACCAGGGTCTGACTGGCTTCAAAGAAGAACTTGTAGGCCCCTTGCTGACGGCTCCCGCGCACGTTCACCTCGGTGGTGGCGCGGCCGTCCTTGAGGGTTGAACCGGGGCTCACCTGCCAGCTCGCATCAGGGAACTGAGCGCGCAACCAGTCCCGGCGCTGCAGCACCACGGCGGGATCGAGGCCAGCGCCGCTCTGCAGCACCGCCTGAAGGGCGCTGGAGGAGTCGCTGTTCAACGCGCCCTGGAGCGCCTGCAGGCTGGGGGCTGCCCGCAGGGGGGCCCCAAGAACGAAGGCGGACAGAGAAGCAAACAGTGCTGCGGCGGCCGGCAGAGAAGAGCGCAACAGCACAGGAGCTCAACGGGGAGATGACTCTTAAGTTAGGCGCGCTCATCTGCGCTGCCCATGTCTCGCCTGTTGATCGCTGCCAGCGGGACCGGCGGACATCTGTTCCCTGCACTCGCCGTCGCCCAGGCCCTGCCGGAGAGCTGGGAGATCCAATGGCTTGGGGTCCCAGACCGGCTGGAGCAGCAGCTGGTGCCCAGCAGCTACCGCTTGCATCAGGTGCAGGCCGGCGGCCTGCAAGGGCGCGGCCTGCGCAAGGCCCTCAACCTGCTGCGGCTGCTGACCGCGACCGTGGCGGTTCGGCGGCTGATTCGCCGCGAACGCATCCGTGTGGTGTTCAGCACCGGCGGCTACATCGCCGCCCCGGCGATCCTGGCGGCGCGGTGGTGCGGCGTGCCCGTCGTACTGCATGAGTCCAACGGGGTGCCTGGCAAGGTGACGCGTCTTCTGGGCCGGTTCTGCAGCCATGTGGCCGTCGGTCTGCCCCAGGCCGCTGAACGCCTCAAGGGCTGCCAGCCCCGGGTGACGGGCACGCCCGTGCGGCGAGCCTTCCTCGAACCGGCGGCCCTACCGAGCTGGGTGCCGGCAGGGCCTGGTCCCTTGCTCCTGGTGATGGGAGGAAGCCAAGGAGCGGTGGGGCTGAACCGCATGGTCCGGCCGCTCCTACCGGCCTTGCTGGAGGCGGGCTGCCGGGTGGTGCACCTCAGCGGCAGCAACGATCCCGAGAGCGGAAGCCTGCAGCATCCCCGCTATAGCGAACGCCCCTTCAGCGATGAAGTGGCCGGACTGCTGCAACACGCCGATCTGGTGATCAGCCGAGCCGGTGCCGGCAGCCTGAGCGAGCTCTCGGTCTGCGGCAGCCCGGCAATCCTGGTGCCCTATCCCCAGGCTGCCGACAAGCACCAAGACGCCAATGCGGGCGCCGCGGCCGCCCTGGCTGCTGCGGTGATCGTCTGGCAACACCCTCCCGATCATCCGGCTCTGGCGCAGGCGATCTGGCGGCTGCTGGGCCCAAGACTGCGGGGCTGCGATCCCGTGGTGGATCCCCTACTGGAGCTCAAGGCGGGGATGGAACGCCTGGCCGTGCGCGATGCCGATCAGCTGCTGGCTGATCTACTGCAAGAGCTCAGCGCGTAGGGCGCGCAGGATGCGGCGGTTGCCGGCGCGGCTCTGCAAGCCGATCCGCAGCCAGCGCTCCCCGAGCCCTTCAAACGAACGGCAATCGCGCAGCAAGACGCGGTGGCGCTGCTCCAGGCGCTCACGCAGGGGGAGCAGGCTCTGCTCAGCGCGCACCAGCAGATAGTTCGCCGAGGTCGGCAGAGGCGTCAGCACGGGCAACGCCTCCAGCTGGGTCGCCATCCAGCGCGCCTCGACTCGGCACCAGCGCTGAACCCGGCGGCACCAGCGTTGATAGGCCTGAGGCTTCTCCAGCAAGGCTCCTGCCAGGGCTGTGGCTGCCGCGTTGATCGGCCATGGATCACGCCAACGGCTCCAGCGGCTCAGGCGTTCAGGACCCGCCACGGCATAACCGAGCCGCACACCGGCGATGCCATAGAGCTTGGTCAGGCTGCGGATCACCACCAGGTTGGAGTGCTCCGCCACCAGGGGAATCAACGACTGCCGCTCGCCGCCCGGCACCAGAGGCAAAAAGGCCTCATCGCAAATCACCAAGCGGTAGCGATCCAGCAAGGGCTCCAGCGAAGCGCGGCTCCAGAGCTGACCGGTGGGGTTATGGGGGTTGGTGATCCAGAGGACATCTCCTGAGCCAAGCTCCGGCAGAGGCTGCGGGAAGGCGTCCTCCCACTGCAAGGGAAGGGCAACAGGGCGCACCGCTCCGCCCCAAGAGCGCAGGGCGCGGCCGTAATCGGCAAAGCCCGGCTGCGGTAACAACGAGAGACCGCCAGCGGCGGCATCCCGCGCGGCCCAGGTGAACAACTCAGCCGCGCCGTTGCCCGGCAGCACCATGGCCGGATCGAGCTGATGCAGCCCTGCCAACAAGACCCGCAGGTGCTGGCTGCTGCGATCGGGATAGGTCCGCCAATCAGCCCGAGCGAGCGCCCAACGGGCAGACCACGGCAAGCCAAAGGGCACCAGGGAGGCACTGGCATCCAACAGCTGGCTGGGCCGACACCCCAGGCGCTGGGCCATGGCCTCCAGATTGCCGCCGTGGGCTTCAAGCAAGGCGAGAGCGCCAGCACTGGTTCCAGCCTGATCGACGACGGGAGCCGCTGCCGTTAAAACGACGCCAGCACCGCAGCCGATGTCCATGGGTCAGCACCGACTCCGCCTGGCTCTGCTGGCCTTGGCGCTCTGCGGCAGCGCCGCCAAGGCCGCTGATGACGCGGCGGTGATTCGCACCCTCGAGCATCGCCACTGCGAGCGCTGCCAGCTGCAGGATGCGGATCTGGTGCATGCCGATCTGCGCGAGGCCCAACTGCAGGGCGCGGCCTTGCAACGGGCCAATCTCAGCGGCGCGCAGCTCGATGGCGCCAATCTCAAGGGCAGCAACCTGAGCTTCACGAGCCTGGCGGGGGCCTCGTTGCGCGGGGCGGATCTGCGCGGCAGCCAGCTGGAGGGCACGGACCTGCGTGGCAGCGATCTCAGCGGAGCCCAGCTGGATCCGGGCGCCCTCGAGCGCAGCCATTGGCAGGGAGCACGGGGCATCAGCACGGCCGTGCAGAGCTACGCCGAACTGCACAACGCCGGGGTGCGTGCCGCGGAAGCGGGCCGCTACCCAGAAGCCGAGACCTTCTTCAGCTCCGCCATTCAACGGCTGCCGGATGCAGCGGTGAGCTGGGTGGCACGGGGCATGAGCCGCGCTGAGCAGGGCAACCTGGCCCTAGCGGCTCAGGACCTGCGTTACGCCAGCAAGCTCTACGCCGCCATGGGCGATGAACCCCAGGCCAAGGCCCTGGAGCAGGCCTCCAACCAACTGCTGACGCCCAGCAAAACGGCGAAACGCGGCAATGGCATGGGTTCGGCCCTGCTGGGGGGAGCCTTAGCCGCCTTCAAGATCATTGCTCCACTGGCGGCCAAGGTGGCCCTGCCCGGCGCGCTCTAGTAGGGGCTGGGGGCTGACGCGCCGGAGACGAACTGGCGCGCATCCGTGGTGGCGGCCTGGTAGCCGTAGCCGTAGGAGCCCCCGTCGTCGTCGCGGATGATCCGAGGCGAGACCATGATCACCAGTTCCCGCTTCAGGCGGGACGTGGTCGAATCGCGGAAGAACTGACCCACGAAGGGGATATCGCCCAGTACCGGCCACTTGCGCACCACGGCCTGGTCGTAGTCGGAAATCACACCGGTGAGGATCAGGGTCTGTCCATCGCGGACCCGCACCTCCCCGGTATCGAGGCGACGGGTGGTCAAGGTGTTCACCAGACCGCAACCTTCCACGCGTACATCGGTGGCAACCACCGCGGAGATCTCAGGAGACATCGAGAAGGTGACAAAACCGTTGTCATCAATGCGAGACACCCGCGCACCGAAGGTGAGACCAGCCGTGCCGAATTCAGGCTGACAACTATTGGGGGCACCGTTCTGACCGGCCTGCACCGTGTAGCTGACGATCTCCTGAGCCCCCACCGTCACAAACGCCTCGTTGGAAAAGGGCCGACCAATGGAGGCCGTGTTCAACGCCGCCTGACCGCCGCCACCCACCGACACCGCCGCACC
>JBMSIW010000090.1:0-8117 GCA_049418265.1 Vulcanococcus sp. | reverse complement strand
CCTATCTATGGACTAACTCAGGTCGGCTGCCCCTGGCATGGGTGAGAGCCGTACCTCCAAGTTGGATCCATACTGATTTCATGTCCGGAAAGCCATGAGCAGCTCCCCGACACAGCCAGGGCTTAGCTGCGAGCAGGCTCTTGAACTGCTGCGCGAGCGACAGCACGAGTGGCGTCAGCGCTATCAGGTGCAGCGCATCGGCTTGTTTGGTTCTCTGTCTCGCAACCAGGCCTCTGGTTCCAGTGATGTGGATGTGTGGGTCGAGCTCGATCCCCTGACTCCTTTTGCAACTGTTCACTTGAAGCAGGAGTTGGAAGCATTGTTGAACCGCCCTGTTGATCTTGTGCGACTCAGAGCACGCATGAACCCGGCTCTTAGAGCGGTCATCCTTCAGGAGGGGATTAGTGCGTGAAGGATGATCTGCTTCTGCTGTTGTCCCCACTGCGTCAGGCATTGGAGAGGATCGAACGCAAGGCAAAACCCCTGTTGAATGACCCGGCTCTGATTGAACAGGAAGAAGGACAGGATCTGATCGATGTCATCTGTATGCAGTTCCTTGCAGCAGGAGAAGCCCTCAAGCGTCTGGAGAAGCTTCAGCCCGGCTTGCTCGGGAACCGCTTTCCTGACATTGACTGGAAAGGTGCGATGGGATTCCGCGATGTGATCGCTCATCAATATTTCGACCTTGATGAAGAGCAGGTTTTGTTGATCTGCCGGGATGCACTACCGGGTCTCCTGGCTGCAATTCGCACCCTGGAGACCAATTGGCCTGAGTCCGCTTGAACTGCAGTTAGACCAGCGCCCTCAAGACGAGCAGCTGTAGTGCGAGATGCCGCCGGCGTTGAAGAACTCCCGGGGTCTGAGGCGGTCGTAGGTGGCTGCCAGTTCAGGGGAAGGCTCCGCGTAGGGCGTGCTGAAGAGCTCCTGTAGCTCCTGAATGCGCTGGTTGTTGCCCTCGGCGGCTTGCTCGTAGGCCGGCGCGATCAGCCATTCCCGCCAGGTGATGGCCGGGTTGACCTGCTTCATCGCCGCTGATGTCTCATCGGGATCGCCGATCAGCTGACGCCAGCGCTCCAGCCATTGGTTCCAGCGATCATCGAGCTCCTCGGAGCTGGGCAGGTAGAAGCTCGGCGTCAAGCCGGAGACATCCGCTGGGATCTCCGAGAGCCTTCGGAAGAAGAGCGTGAAGTCCACCTTGCTGCTCAGCATCAGCCCAAACAGCGCGTTCAGCAGGTCCGGCTCGGGCTGGCTCAGCCCCAGCTTGCGGGCCCACATCTGCTCGAGCTCCTGCTGCATCGCCTCCGCAAAGCCCGCCTCGATGGCCTCGAGTTCGCTCAGCTCTTCAGGGCTGTCCTCCAGCAGGGGCCGCAGCGATTTGCAGAACATCCCGTAATTGACCTCCGCGGCCGCCGGTTGGTTGAAGAAGCAGAAGTGCTCACCGCCACCGGTCCAAGGCTGGAAGCGCGGATCAAAGAGTTCGCAGAAGCCAAAGGGGCCGTAATCGAGGGTGAAGCCTCCTGCCGCGCAGTTGTCGCTGTTGAAGTTCCCCTGGCAATAGCCCACGCGCACCCAGTGGGCCACCAGCTTGCTGAGGCGACCACGGAACAGCCGGGCCAGCTCGAGGACCTGCTGGCTGAAGGGGAGTGCCGCGTTGATCTCAGCTCGGTAGTTGCGCTCCATCAGGTGCGCCGTGATCATCTGCAGCTCCCGCAGCGCACCGGCATGGGCCTGGCTTCGCGCTCGCCTGGCAAAAAGCTCCAATTGACCCACCCGCAGAAAAGACGGCGCCACCCGGGTCGTGATTGCCGCGGGGTTGTCGACCATCACATCGGGATCGAATGATCTCGAGCCAGGGCTGTACCAGGGCCGGCGCACCCCCTCGGCCCGTGACATGTAGAGGGTCAGGGAGCGGGAGGTGGGAATCCCCAGGGCCTGCATCAGCTCCTGGGCCAGGAACTCGCGCACACTCGAGCGCAGCACCGCCCGCCCATCGGCGCCGCGGCAGTAGGGCGTGGGGCCGCCCCCCTTGAGTTGCATCTCCCAGCGCGTTCCCTCAAAGACCCCCTCAAAAATCGAGATGGCCCGGCCATCGCCGTAGCCATTGCCCGTGCCAAACGGACACTGCTGGATGTATTCGGTCCCGTAGATCGAGAGGGCATAGCCCGTGGCCCAACCGTGGGGGCGCATCGCACCCGTGGCCGCCGTGCTGTCGCCGGAGAACAGCCTGCGAAAGGCCTCGTCCTGGGCGAGCTCCTCGCTGAGCCCCAGCTCAGCAAACAAGCTGGGGCTGTGGGCCAGATACTCCGGCTGCGGCAGCGGCGTCGGTGTCACCGGCACGTAGTGGCCCGAGAAGACCTGCCGGGGCTGGTGATCGGCCCCATCCGGCCTTGCCTGCGGGTCAGGCCGGAGGGCATCGAGCAGTGAATAGTCGGCCCGCTGGGCGAACTCCGCGAAGCTTCGGGTTCCCGTCACGCTCATTCAACCGGGCTGAAATCCAGCACCAGATCACCGCTGTCGTCGCGCTCAATCACGAACTTGAAGCCATCGACGGTGCCGCTCCAGATGCCCTCCGAGGGATCCGCCGACTCTCCGAACTGCTGCGAGACGTCGTGATCAAAGAGCTGCTCAAACACATGGGCCGCCACGATCGCCGCCTGGCTCTCGTCCATCTCATCGAGCTCATGGGGCTCCACCGTGCAGCCCTCCAGCATCTCCGCATCCAGCACGTTGCCTGACCCCAGATCGGCCACCAGAGCTTGCAGTGCGTCGTCCATGGATCTGAGCTTGACCGTTCCTTTCACATAGTGAGCTCAGGGGTGCCCTCTCGTCGAGGTTCAGGGCCAACATGCGCCCATTGCCGCCGCCCCGGCCATGCGCCGTTGTTCTCCCCTCATCCCCTTGGCTCTCCTCTGGGCCTTGAGCGGCTGCGCAGCTCCGCAGAAGGTCAAGCCGGCAGCCTCCTCGCTCAGCGGGCCGATCCGCATTCAGCTGGATCTCCGCCATCCGGCCAAGAGCACGGGTTTGCTGGTGCGGGGCTCCGAGCGCAAGATCTTTCAGGTGGGCTACGGCCGCTATGGCGTGACCTGCGCCGGCACGCGCTTTGAGGAGGGCTACACCCCCCTGGGGCGCTTCAAGGTGAACGCCATCTTGAGTGAGGGACGTTTTGCGATGGATCCGCAGCTCATCGCCCGCTCCGGCAAGAGCGAAGCCGAGCTCAAAACCATGCTCTTCAAGAGCATGAACGCGATTGATTTCAGCGGAGACGGTCAGAACGGCGAGTACGGCCTCGGCTACATCAGCCTTGCTCCCCTCAACAGCGTCAAACAGCCCTTTGGTTTCAACACCTACGACGGCAAGTTCCGCTGGTACAGCTTTGCCCTTCATGGCAGCAACAACGATGGGCGCATCGGTCAGCGCGTCACCGGGGGCTGCGTGAATGTCGCCGCTCCTGTCTTGAAGACGCTGCTGGCTGCGGTTCAGCTCGGCGATGAGGTCCTGATCACTGCCAATGGGCCCTGCACGCCCTAGGTCCAAGCGATCAGGCTTTTTTCAACACCCGCACGACCACCAGCAAAATCACGGCCCCCAAGGTGGCCACCAAGATCGAGCCCACCAGCCCCCCTCCCAGCAGGCCGCCTCCAAAGAGGAAGCCGCCGATGAAGGCACCAAGGATGCCCACCACCAGATCACCAAACAGGCCAAAACCGCCGCCCTTGACCAACACACCGGCCAGCCAACCGGCGATCACACCCACGATCAGAAAACCAATCACGTTCATGGGGACCTCCTGGCGTACCTCGACCCTAGAAATGGCTCTGCAGGCTGACAACTCCGGTGGGTCCGGCTACGACAACACTGTGTCCTGATCGATCCATGAATCGTCTCTTCCTGGCCGCGGTTGCCACCGGGACCTGCCTGTGTGGCGTCCTTGCTTCTGTGCCAGCCTCCGCCGAGATGGCCCTCAGTCAGGTTCGCGCCGCGAACCTGGCCCGCATGCAGGCTGAACAGCTCAATGGTGGCCTCAGCCGCTACTTCACGGCCAACTGCATGCACCAGAAAGGCGGTGGCAGCTGCATGGTCAATGCGGGCCCCAATGGC
This sequence comes from Vulcanococcus sp., assembly GCA_049418265.1. GTDB lineage: Bacteria > Cyanobacteriota > Cyanobacteriia > PCC-6307 > Cyanobiaceae > Vulcanococcus. Next base: position 4,019 of record JBMSIW010000090.1, on the reverse strand, counting down.
TACCTGTTTGATTTCCTCGGCGGCCCTCCGGGCTGGGAAGTCAACAAGCAGGCCGCAACCACCGAGACCCGCATCCTGATCTCGCCGGACGGCACCAAGGTGGTCAACGTCGAGTACAACGGCGCTCCCCGCTGAGTCGCTGCCACTGATCAGCTGGCTGGCTTGTTAGGCAACTCAGCCGGCTGGCTTGTTAGGCAACCCCCCGTTGCAGAAGTTGGCGGCCAGGGCTGGGCGTTCAGCCTCGGGAAGGCTGGGGCTGTTGCGCTTCAGCCAGCCCATGCTCGCGTTGTAGCACTTGTTCCAGCGCGAGGACTCTCCGGCAATCGGGCCAAGAGAGAGGGCGATCGACACGGAGCTCGCGGTGGCAATCAACGCGAGCACCGGGAAGAGGTGCGCATTGATCATGTCCCTGGCTTTCATGGCTCTGCGCTCAGTGCATCGCCATCCATCTTTGCCCTAGGTCAGGGTTTGGCGCACCGTCTTGACGGCTAAACCGGCTTCAGCGGCGGTCACACCCGCCAGCGCCAACAAACCGATCAGCCCCACCAGTTGGTTCTGGGCCTCTGCAGCAGGCTCCGCGTTTTGACCCAGCACCGCGCCGGCCACAAACCAGGCCGTGGCCAAGGTGGATGTGATCCAGTACGCCTTCCATCGCCGCTGGTAGAGGTACCCCGCCCCCAGGCCGGGCACCAGGTTCAGCAGCACCGCGACCCAGCCGGCGGAGGCGGCCAGGATCTGCTCACGGGTTGGCATCAATCAGGCCTCATTGGAAGCAGAACCCTAGGGAGCTCAGGGCTTCTGCAGCTCCAGCCACCAGCCCGATCCCGGGCCCTCCACCAGCCAACGGGGCAGCCAGTTGCTCGAGGAATACCGCAGGGCTTGGCCGCAGCATTGGTTCAGGTAGCCCCCCCTGATCAGATCGGCCTCACCGTTGGGGTCGTGCATCACGATCTGCTGGGCCGCGGCATCCCAGCCCACCACCAGGCTCCAGTGGCCGCCACCGCTGGGTGCCGAGACCGGCCCGCGATGCAGCCAACCCACCGGCGCCGGGATGCCGCGCTGGAGTTGCGCGATCAGATCCTCCAGGCGTCCATCGCTGCGGAACTGCGCCTCGATGCCGATTGACTGCAGCGCCTTGATCTGAGCACTGGACTCCGTCGTGTCGCCATAGCGCTGCACCATGGCGAGGTACTGGTCGTCGATCTGCCCGGCGCCCATGAAGGCCTGGGGCTTGAGAAAGCAGGCCGCCATGGCACAGCTGGAGCTGAAGCACATCCGCGGGCCCTGGGTTGTCGCGCTGTCGTTCTGGCTCAGATAGGGGACCATGAGTTGACCGGTCATCGGTTCGCATCGCAGATCCCTCAGGGTTCCGGCCCGCTGTGCCCGTCGCGTCAGATTTCGCCTCGTCCCCTTGGTTCACTGGCAGCTTTCTCAATGAGCCCGATCTTTCCGTGCAAGGGCTGCGGAACGTTCATTGAGCGCTCCAGCCAGCACTACCGCCGCGTCAAAGGTCAGGTGCTCTGCTCGACCTGCTCCGATGCGCAGCGCCGGGAGCTCGCGCTCCAGCAGCGCTCCGCCCTGGCTCGTCTCTGGAGCCGTCTGAAGACCCTGGTTCGTTGAGGCCGGAACCCTGGTGCGTTGTTTCTCGGCACCGCGATGGACTCAAGACGTCTGGTGGTCTGGATCTCCACCGGGATCCTGGCCTTTCAGGGCCTCACCCTGAGTTTTGATCTGGTCAATTGCACGGTCTTCAGCTGGGTGCACCGGCAGGGGGATGGTTCCAGTTCCTGTCTTCGCCCCCAGCGGCGCATCGATGAGGCCGTCAACCAGGGCCTCAGCGTTCTGGCGGGCCTGGCTCTGGGGGGCGCCGTGCAGGGCGTGGAGCGGCCCAAACCTTGAGCCTGTGTTTCACAGCACAGGTGCGGGTTGTTCACCACGCACCCCCAACAGACGTAACAGGGCTTTACACTGGCTTCACGTTTCTTAAAGACGCGCCTCCATGGCTGACTCCAACTCCCGCTTCGGCTTCGTCAACTTCGCTGAAACCTGGAACGGCCGCCTGGCCATGATGGGCTTCGTGATCGGCCTGGCCACCGAACTGCTGACCGGCCAGGGCATCCTCGGTCAGATCGGCCTGGGCTGATCAGGGCCTGAGTCCCTGCAGACAGCAGAAAGCCCCCGGCCTTGCGGCTGGGGGCTTTTTCATGGCTCGCGCTTCTGAGCGCAGACCTACTTGCTGGCTTCCCAGTCCGCGGCGGGCGGTTCCTTCTCGCTGTCTTTGAGAGAGGGGAAGAGTTCGCGAATGGCCGAGGTCAGACGGCTGCGGGCCTGCTGACGGAAGGCCGAGGCCGCATCGAGGGAGAGCACGGGATAGCTCGTCTCGGTGTTTCCTTCGCCGCGCAGGGGTTTCCAGCTGGTCTTCTCGTTGCGCTTCAGCTCCTCGAGCACTCCGGCGAAATCAAAGCTCTCCTGGCGGGCGCCGCTGGCCGCCTGGGCCGCGAGCTCCTCGCGAATGGGCAGGAGTTCTTTGGACTTCAGGGTGTCAGGCAGACCCAGCACCGGCTCGTAGTAATCGATGGCCCGGAGCTCTTCCTCGAGCAGCACCTGCCAGGCGCCGATTTCACCGTCCTTCTGGGGTGCCGCTTGCATCGCATCGCGATAGAAGCTCAACCAGCGGTAATAGGACTTGTCCTGCAGGCGCTTCTTCTCGGCCTTGCCCGAGACGATCTTGGGCAGGGCTGCTTCTGCCTTGCGCAGGAAGATCCGATCCTCGCGCTCCAGGTTGATGGCACCCCAGCGGTGGCGGTATTCCCAGAGCTCTTCGTATTTACGAACGTCTTCAGCGCTCCAGCCCAGAACCTTCAGTTCTTCAGCCCGATTGTTCTCGCTCGTCTGCACGCGTTGATGCTTGGGTTCAAAAGTCAGGTTAGGCCTTGACTTCCATGGGGCATGACCTGGGCCGATAGGGTCAACTCAGGCAAACCGTTGTATGAACGCTTCTTCCCTGCAGCTCGACCTTGCATCGGTCGAGGGCGGCCCCATCGGCGTGATGATCTGCGGCCACGGCAGTCGCAATCGCCAGGCGGTCACGGAATTTGCTCAATTGGCCGAGGGTTTGCGCCGGCTACTCCCTGATGTGCCGGTCGAATACGGCTATCTGGAATTTGCACGGCCGATCCTGCGGGACGGTCTCGACAGCCTGCGGGCCCAGGGGGTGAAGCGGGTTCTGGCGGTGCCCGGCATGTTGTTCGCCGCGGGTCATGCCAAGAACGACATTCCGTCCGTTCTCAATCGTTATGCCGCCGAGACCGGCCTGCGCATTGATTACGGCCGCGAACTCGGCGTGGATCTCAAGATGATCCAGGCCGCCGGTGCCCGCATTCGAGAAGCGCTCGATTCCGCCAATGCCCGCAGCGAGGTCCCCTTGGCGGAGACCCTCCTGGTGGTGGTGGGCCGCGGCTCCTCGGATCCGGACGCGAACTCCAACGTCTCCAAGGTCACCCGGATGCTCGTGGAGGGCTTCGGTTTCGGATGGGGCGAAACGGTCTATTCCGGCGTCACCTTCCCTCTGGTGGAGCCCGGCCTGCGCCATGTGGTGCGCCTGGGGTTCCGCCGCGTCCTCGTCTTTCCCTACTTCCTCTTCTCCGGCGTCCTGGTGAGCCGGATTCGCCAGCACACCCAACTGGTGGCCGCCGATCACCCCGAGGTCGACTTTGTCGATGCCAGCTATCTCGGTGATCACCCCCTGGTGATCGACACCTTCCGCGAGCGCGTTGAAGAGGTCGTTCGCGGTGAGACCCAGATGAACTGCTCGCTCTGTAAGTACCGCGCGCAGGTTCTTGGCTTTGAAACCGAGGTCGGAGCACCCCAGCAGAGCCATCACCATCACGTCGAAGGTCTGGTGGAGGGCTGCACCCTCTGCGAGCTCGAGTGCACCGGTGCCTGCCAGCCCGATGGCATCCCGATCCCCCTGGGCCATCACCACCACCATCACGACCACGACCATTCGCACGATCACG
>JBMSIW010000089.1:0-8152 GCA_049418265.1 Vulcanococcus sp. | reverse complement strand
TCTGGAAGTAGTCGTCCTCATCGCCGGCCTGCACGGCACCGGCGGCGTAGAGGTCACGAGTCGCCTCCTGCTGGATCACGTCAATCACGTCATCCACCGTGACGATGCCCACCAGCCGCTCCTCGCGATCCACCACGGGAACTGCCAGAAAGTCGTAGCGCTGGATCACCCGAGCCACCTCCTCCTGATCGGTATCGGTGCCGACGCTCAAGACCTCACGGGTCATCACATCGCCGACCCGCTCGTCGGGATCAGCAACCACGAGGTCTCTGAGGGAGAGGATGCCGGTGAGGTGGCGCGAGGCGTCTGTGACGTACAGCGCGTAGATGGTCTCGGTGTCCCTCGCCCGGCGTCGCACGATCGTGAGGGCCTGCGCAACGGTGTGGAATTCCTTGAGGTCGATGAACTCGGTGGTCATCAACCGACCCGCCGTCTCAGGCTCGTAACCCAGGAGCTGCGCCGTCACGCGCCGCTCGGCTGGACTCAACTCGGCCAGCAGGCGCCGCACCACCTTGGCGGGCAACTCGTCAAAGAGATCAACCCGGTCATCGGGGGACATCTCCTCGACCAGCTCCAGCACTTCACTTGAGCGCAGACGCTCAAGCAAGGTCTGCTGGACGGTGGGCTCGAGATATTCGTAGACCGCAATGGCCTCGTCCTTCGGCAAGAGCCGGAAAGCGAGAGCCTGCAGAGTGCGCGGCAGACCGCCGATGGCCTCGGCAATGTCGACCTCCTGGACGGGCTGGAGCAGGAGCTTGACGGCGTCGTAGTTGCCTGATTCCAGGAGAGCGCGCAGCTCCTGAGCCAGCAGTTCGGTCTTCAGCGCAGCGGCAGATGCCTCACTCATGGCTCCACGGCTGTGCTGCCAACTGAGTGTATGGGCTGAAGTCGCTAGGGTCGCGCCTTCCTCACTACCTGACCCATGGCCATCAGCGTGAACGATGTGGTCGTCACCAACGGCTCAGGCCAGCAGCAACGGCTGGGCGACCTCAATGGCCAGGTCGTGCTGGCGGTCAACGTGGCGAGTCGCTGTGGCTTCACCCGCCAATACGCCGGTCTCCAGGCTCTGCAGGAGGCCTATGGCGGCAAAGGTTTTTCGGTGATTGCCTTCCCTTGCAATGACTTCGGCGCCCAAGAACCGGGCAGCCTCGAGGAGATCCAGCAGTTCTGCTCCACCACCTATGGCGTGAGCTTCCCCGTGTTCGCCAAGGTGGCCATCAGCGCGGCACCTTTCGACACCCTGATCCAGGCCGATCCTGCAGGGCCGGTGGCCTGGAACTTCGAGAAATTCCTGATCGGCAAAGACGGCACCGTGATCCAGCGCTTCAAGAGCAATGTGGAACCAGAGTCCGCAGAGCTCAAGGGCGCGATTGAGGCTGCTCTGGCCGCCTAAGACGGCGGCTCAGCTGCAAGCCCGCAGCAGCGCAGACCAAACCAAGAGCCAGGCTGGCGCCGATCAAACCAAGGGCCTCTGCGGGATGCCCTTGGCGCGTCAGCCTGAGCACATCCAGCATCCAGCTGCTGAAGGTGGTGAGAGAGCCGCAAAAGCCAATGCCCAGGAGCAAGACCAAGCTGGTCCGCTGAGGAATAGGCCCAGCTAGGAAACCCAGCACAAACGAACCCAGCAGATTCACCAGCAGGTCTGCCCCGGCACTCCCTCCAAGCCATGGGCCGAGTTGGACGCCGCTCTGCCAGCGCAACAAGGCACCTGGCGCCGCACCAAGACCCACCAACGCCAGCTCGCGAAACTCAAAACGCAACCGACGCGCAGCAAGCGGATCACCCACCGATCCAGCTCCCCAAAGCCATCGCAGCGAAGCCAGCCACCACTGAACCCAACATCAGAAGCAGAGACTCAGAGCGAGAGCCGCTTCGATAAGCCTGCAAAAGCTCGACGGTGAAGGTGGAAAACGTGGAGAGGCTTCCTAAAAAACCCGTACCGAGCAGTAGGCCGAGCTGCTGATTCGGACCACAGCGTCCCGTGAGGGCCATCAACAAGCCGAGGGCAAAGCAGGCTGTGATGTTGACCCCAAAAGTGCCCCAATGCTTGCGAGGCACCATCGGCTCAAAGTGATTGACCAGGCGAAACCGAAGCCAGGCGCCGGGAATCGCACCAATAACCACCAGCAGGGCCTCACGCATCGATCAGGCTGAGGCGATCCAGCCACGCCTCGATTCAGCTTCCACCTGCAGCCACTGCTCCCCATCTGCAGCCTGCCAGCGGCGCAGAACACGGAGGGGCACGTGGGCAGGCAGGTGCGCCAAGGCAGGGGCACGGCGATCAGGCGAGACCTGAAGACAGGCTCGCCCGGAGCTCATCAGAGGTTCAGCTGAGGCTCGGCGCCGCAACTCCAGCGGGCGCCGCTCAGATCCCCCCGCAGGCAAGCCAATCGGACCGAACAGAGCGAAGGCGAGCACTGCCCCCCAACGCAGGCTGGAGCCGGGGTCAGCGGACATCAGATGTCCAGCTGAGCGAGATCGAGTTCAGCGCTGTGGGTCTCGATGAACTCGCGGCGGGGGGCCACCTTGTCGCCCATCAGGATCGTAAAGATGCGATCCGCTTCGGCTGCATCTTCGATTTCGACACGCTTCATCATGCGTGTCGTGGGATCCATGGTGGTCTCCCAGAGCTGCTTGGGCATCATTTCGCCGAGGCCCTTGAAGCGCTGAATCGTGTAATTGGCCTTTTCACCGAAGCCCTCAATGGTGGACTTCAGGTCGGCTTCGTTATAGCAATACGTGTGATTCTTGCCGCGCTCGACTTTGTAGAGCGGCGGGCAGGCGATGTAAATATAGCCGCCCTCAACCAACGCCTTCTGGTAGCGATAGAAGAACGTCAGCAAGAGGGTGCGAATGTGAGCGCCATCCACATCAGCGTCCGTCATGATGACAATACGGTGATAGCGAAGATTCTTCTCATCAAATTCTTCGCCTTTAATCCCCAAGCCAAGGGCCGTAATCAACGCCTGAATCTCTGTATTCTTGTAGATCTTGGCGTCGTCGGTCTTCTCAATATTGAGGATCTTGCCTCGCAAAGGCAGGATGGCCTGGAAACGACGATCACGTCCCTGCTTGGCTGAGCCGCCAGCGGAATCACCCTCAACGATGTAAATCTCGGATTCACCAGGATCCCTGGAGGAGCAATCGGCGAGCTTGCCTGGGAGCGTGGAGCTCTCAAGGACGCTCTTGCGGCGCACCAGCTCGCGAGCCCGGCGGGCAGCCTCGGCTGCATTGAAGGCCTGAATCGCCTTCTCAAGGATCAGGTCAATGACCGAAGGATTGAATTCGAGATATTCACTGAGGGATTCGCCCACCAGCGAATCAACGATGCCTCTGACCTCCGTGTTGCCCAGCTTGGTCTTGGTCTGACCTTCAAATTCCGGCTCTGGCACTTTGACCGAGAGAACGGCGGTCAGGCCCTCACGAATGTTTTCACCAGCGAGGTTGGAATCGGAATCTTTGCGCTTGCCGCGCTTTTTCGCGAAGGCATTGAGAGTCCGCGTCAGAACCGTTTTCAGGCCCTCAATGTGGGTGCCGCCGTCAACGGTGCGAATGTTATTGGCGAAGCCGAAGATGTTATCGGAGTAGGCATCAACGCACCACTGCAAAGCCGCTTCGACCTGGACGCCATCTTTTTCCGAGTTGACATAAATGATGTCGGGATGGAGCGCATCCTTTTCAGCATTCATGTAAGCGACATATTCTTTGATGCCGCCTTCGTAGTGATAGATCTCTTCGTGGGGATCGCCCTCGGCGCTGCGTGCAGCAGGGCGTTCATCGCGGAAGACAATTCTGACGCCACCATTGAGATAGGCCAGTTCTCTCAGGCGAGCCGAGAGCGTGTGGTAGTCAAACTCAATGCCACCGGTAAAGATCTGCAGATCTGGCTTAAAGCGCACGGAGGTGCCGGTGCGCTGTGGATCAGCCGCAGGCGCAGCACTCAGCGTTCCGATCGGAGCACCACGCTCAAAGCGTTGGCGATGCTCCTTGCCCTGGCGATGAACAGTGACCTCAACCCACTCGGAGAGAGCATTCACCACCGACACGCCAACGCCGTGGAGGCCGCCCGAAACCTTGTAACCACCTGCGCCAAACTTGCCGCCGGCGTGAAGAACCGTCAGGACGGTCTCAAGAGCACTCTTGCCGGTTCGGGGGTGAATATCAGTTGGAATGCCTCGGCCGTTGTCTGTGACTGAGCAACTGCCGTCGTCATTAATAACGACAAGGATTTCGTTGCAATGCCCCGCCAGCGCCTCATCGACGGAGTTGTCGACGACCTCGTAGACGAGATGGTGCAAGCCCCTCGGCCCGGTGGAGCCGATGTACATGCCAGGACGCTTACGCACCGGCTCCAGGCCTTCCAGCACCTGGATCTGCTCGGCGCCATAGGCGGCCTGAACTTTGGTGGCTTCGCTCATGAAATCCGGCGAGGGCAGAGCCAGTCCCGCAGGAGGCTCAACAAGGGCAAAAAGCCGTGCAGAGACCAGCCTTTGAGGCCAATCTACCACCGATGCAATAGAGGCGCTTCCAGGGCTGGCTGCGGAGCGTTTTCAGCAAGGGATGCATCCCCGCATGAACGACGCTCGAACAGAGTGGCTCCATGAGCGCGCTCCAACCACCTCTGGTCATTGCGCTGCTGGGCCCCACGGCCAGTGGCAAAACGGCCCTGGGCATCGAGATCGCCAAGGCCCTTGACCTCGCCGTGCTGTCGGTGGACTCTCGGCAGCTCTATCGAGAGATGGATATCGGCACCGCCAAACCCACAGCCCAGCAGCGGGCCGCGGTGCGCCACGAACTCCTGGATCTACGCAATCCAGATCAACCGATCAACCTGCAGGAGTTCAGGCAGGAAGCGGACCTGCAGATCCAGGCTGAGCATCAACGCCGTGGCCTGGCCTTTCTCGTCGGCGGCAGTGGTCTCTATCTCAAAGCGATCACGCAGGGCATGACCCCGCCAGCGGTGCCACCCCAATCGCATCTACGGCAGCAGTTGGAGGAGCTGGGTCAAGCCCAATGCCATGCGCTGCTCCAACACGCAGACCCGAAGGCAGGCGAGCGGATCATGCCCAACGATGCCGTTCGTACACAACGGGCCTTGGAGGTGCTTTACGCCACCGGCACACCCCTCAGTGCTCAACAGGGCGCCACACCTCCCCCCTGGCGAGTGCTGGAGCTGGGGCTCAACCCGCCCAACCTCCGCCAGCGCATCGCCCTGCGCAGCCAGGGTTTGTACGAGGAGGGTCTCGTGGAGGAGACGCGAAGCCTGCAAGAGCGCTACGGCAACGATTGCCCGTTACTGGAAACGATCGGATACGGAGAGGCGGCCGCCATGCTGCGTGGCGAGATGACAGAACAGGAGGCGCTGCAGCTCACCACCCAGCGCACCCAGCAATTCGCCAAACGGCAGAGAACCTGGTTTCGGAGGCAACACGCTCCCATTTGGCTCGAAGACGCCGACCCCCTGCAGCAAGCGTTGTCGGCGATCGAGCGCGTCCTAGGCTGAACGGTGAACAGCAACTGTTTTCCCGTCCTCTCGCCCGCCTGAATGCCACCCCGTCCCCGTTTTGACCGCCGTGCTCCCGTGCGGGAGCTCCCCAACATCAACGACCGCATCAGTTACCCCCAACTGCGGGTGGTGGATGCCGACGGCAGTCAGCTGGGGGTGATCACGCGGGAGGCGGCCCTCGAGGTGGCCAAAGACCGCGAGCTCGACCTGGTGCTGGTGAGCGAGAAGGCTGATCCGCCGGTGTGCCGGATCATGGACTACGGCAAGTTCAAGTTCGAGCAGGAAAAGAAGGCCAAAGAAGCCAAGAAAAAGTCTCACCAGACGGAAGTTAAAGAGGTGAAGATGCGCTACAAGATCGATCAGCACGATTACGACGTGCGCATCGGTCAGGCCTCTCGCTTCCTCAAAGCCGGCGACAAGGTGAAGTGCACCGTGATCTTCCGAGGTCGCGAGATCCAGCACACCGCTCTGGCAGAGCAACTCCTGCGCCGCATGGCCAAGGACCTCGAAGAGAAGGCGGAAATCCAGCAGGAGCCCAAACGAGAGGGCCGGAACATGATCATGTTCTTGAGCCCACGCAAGACCCCTCTGGCCAAGGAAAAAGAAGCCGAAGCCGCCGCCAGCAAGGCCGTCCGCACCATCGAGACTCCTCGCCAAGCCGCCCAGGCTGCCGCCCAAGCCGAGGGTTGACTCCTTAGATCCCTAGAGAGTCTCAGCGAACAAGGCCAACATCGATTTCCATCCCGCGGCAGCAGCTTCGGGGTGGAAATCATTGCGCGCCTCACACATGTATCCGTGCCCAGCACCGTTGGCCTGCACGTATCGATGACCTGCATGGGGCATCGCTGCTAAGGCCTGCTGAATCGCCTCTTGCTCCTGCATCGGCATCAACGGGTCCTCAGATCCGCAGAAACACCAAAGCCTCCCAGGGATCTGAGGCACAGACGAAAGACTCTGGGCCCCAGGCTCACCCGGCTTGAAGCTGGAAACACGCGCGCCATAGAAATTGCAGGTGGCCGCAATCTGGGGATGGCTGGCAGCCAAAAGAGCCAGGTGGCCGCCAAAACAAAAGCCCACAGATCCCACAGGCTTCCCAGCTGCAGGGGTGTTTTGCAGCCAAGCGATCGCTGCATCCACATCCAGGAGCAGTTGATCAGCTCGCACAAGATCGCGATGCTCGCGTCCTGCGGCCAGACCCGCTTCGTCATAGCCCACATCCAGGTCGGGGGCCGTCCGCGAAAACGTGCTGATGGCGAGCGCCGCATAACCCTCCTGGGCTAAGCGCTCAGCAACGCTGCGCACCCAGGCATTGAGTCCGAAGACTTCAGGGAACACCAGGACCGCAGCCCTGGGGCGCTCAGGGCAGACCCACCAGGCGGGCATCTCCGTTCCCGCAACAGAACCTTGGGGGGCCACAGAGATAGAGACCCACTGACCGGAGGGAGAAACGGAAGCCACCGTCACACAGGTTTATGCCAACACCGCAATTGTCACCGGGAACAAAGATCCGTAAGGTGGCCCGAACAGCTTGTGCCACTCGGGCGTGCGGTTCCACATCCAGCAGGACAGCGATATCCCGGCTTCGAGCCAGCTGTACAACCAGATTTGCTTCGCGATCGCAGCCCGGCATTTCCCGCCGGGGCACCGCCTGCCCAGTACGCGGCAACTGGCGATGCAAACCGGCCTGCACCGCAACACCATCAGCAAGGTGTACCGGCAGCTGGAGAACGACGGCGTGGTGGAAGCCATGGCCGGATCGGGCATCTACGTCCGCGATCAGCAGAACCCTCGCGAGATCAAGCCACCGCCGGGGCCCAGGGGTCGTCACCTCCCCGACATCGACCGGGAAGTGCGCCAGAGCGTGGATGGCCTGCTCAACGCAGGCTGCACGCTCCAACAGGCCCGGGAGCTGCTGACACGAGAAATCGACTGGCGCCTGCGCTGCGGGGCACGGGTGCTGGTGAGCACCCCCAGGGAGGACATCGGCGCCTCCATGCTGATCTCGGAGGAACTCGCGCCCCACCTGGACACGCCCGTTGAGGTCGTACCGATGGAGGAGCTGGAGGCCGTCTTGGAGAGCTCCAGCAATGGAACGGTGGTGACCAGCCGCTATTTCCTTCAGCCCGTTGAAGAGATCGCGAAACGCCATGGGGTGCGGGCCGTCCCCGTGGATCTCAATGATTTCCGCCACGAGCTGGATCTGCTGAAGGACCTGCGGGCCGGAAGCTGTGTTGGCCTGGTGAGCATCAGCCCAGGGATCCTGCGGGCCGCCGAGGTGATCCTGCACAGCATGCGCGGCAACGAGCTGCTCCTGATGACCGCCACCCCTGACGTGAGCAGCCGCTTGCTGGCCCTGCTGCGGGCCGCCAGCCACGTGCTCTGTGATCGTCCCAGCCTGCCTCTGGTGGAGCAGAGCCTGAGGCAGAACCGCGCCCAGCTGATGCGGATGCCGCAAGTGCATTGCGCCCAGAGTTACCTGGGTACGGCCACCATTGATCAGTTGCGCAAGGAAATCGGCCTGCTCAACGGCTAATCAAAAACCCCGGACAATTAGCCCGGGGTTTTGAGTCATAAGCGGATGAAGAGATTCGAACTCTCGACCCTCTCCTTGGCAAGGAGATGCTCTACCACTGAGCTACATCCGCA
>JBMSIW010000088.1:0-8177 GCA_049418265.1 Vulcanococcus sp. | reverse complement strand
GGTTGCTCGACGGTTGCTCGATGACGTTTCAAACTTGCACAGCCTTATTTATAACGTTGTTGACACGGAGCCCTGCGCTGAGCTGGTTTACTGGAGCTTCATTGTGTTGCCCCTTGTTGATTGTCTCTGATTGGGCTTTAAAGCTCTTTGGGGTGCTGATCTTTGCCTCTATCTTTCTGACCTGGCTCACCTACAGCGCCCCATTGAATTCCTTGTGGTGTTTCTACTGCGCTGTGCTCTCAATTGTGGTTCTATGGATCGTGAACCGTCCTCCTCTGCCATCGGCCTCGCCGTGCTGATCGCAGAAAGGGCTCATCTGCGGGAGGGCTGACCTTGGAAGCTGCGCTCGACACGCTGGGCACTTGGTTGGTGCACACCGATGTCGGTCTCGCCCTGCTGTTGGTGGTGGGACTCTCCATGTCCCTCTCCCACGTGTTTGCGCTGCTGGCGAACCGCTTGAGTGGCCATCAAATCCTGATCCATCTGGTGCTGGATGGCCTGATGCTCTCGGTGGCCTTTCTGTTGAGCAGCACCATCGATATGGTGCTGCTGGCGACCTACGCCTCGGTTCCTGTCCATCCGAGCGCTTTCATCAACAGCATCGCCATCTGTCTGTTGCCAGCGGTCTTTTATCTGCTGGTGGCAGCTCCTTACGTTGGCGATGTGATCGGCTTTGCCATCTGGGTTCTGCTGCACCTCAATGTGGTCAGCCTTCTGCATGTGCGCTTCGCCTTGCCCTATGGCGAGGCGCTGGCTTTGGCCAGTCCTGGAACTGTGGTCGCTGTGGTGTTGGTCGGTTTGTTGTTCCGCCAGCGTTGGCACGCGGGCTACAGCAAGTTGGCCTCCCAGCTGCCTGCCCATGGGGTAGGGCGATGAGCTCTCAAGGCCGCGCGGCCATCCGCACCCAGCAACAGATCCAGCGCTCCAACCTCTCTCTGGTGTTGCTGGTGCTCAGCCTCAGCCTGGGCGCCTGCTGGATCGGGGTGGGCCATGTCGGCCTGGCCCTGCGAGCCGTCTTCAGCCTGGCCGATTGGGAGCTGTTGCTGCGCTGCTCGCTGGTCTTGGTGATGATCTTGATTCCCACGGCTGGGATCTATTCGCTGATTACCCAGTTCGCCTTCTGGGAAGGCTGGTTGGAAGGCTTGCCAGAGCCTCAAGATCTCTTTCCGGACACTGGGGAGAGGGCCGATGGGCACACCTGCTATGTCGTGTATCTCGATGGGATTCACCAGCAGGAGGGTGATCATCCCCCGCGGGTCGCGGCTTTTCTGGACCTGTTGGATCAGCAGCTCAACGAGACCACCCAGCTGATCAAGGGGCTTGAGGCTTACACGGTCCTGCCGGTTGCCCTGGCTGAAGATGCCGGCAGTGTCTGGTTCTGGAGGCGTGTCTTCGCCTTGCAGGAGCAGCATCCCAATGGGCTGGTGCAGCTGCTGGCGGCGGTCTTGGTGCAGGCCAACAACGTGATCAAGGTCGGGATCTCGTCGGACCGTCGCTATGGGCCGATCCTTAACTACGAGTTGAGCTTGAAGATCGCCCTGCGCCTGGCGGACGTGGGCTTTCGCCCGGATTGCGGCTCGCGAGTGGTGTTGGTGGGTTACAGCGGTGGTGCTGAGATGGCCATGGGCGTGGCGGATTACCTCAGGCGCCTCTGCCGAGCGCCCGTCAGCATCGTCAGCTTCTGCGGAGTCTTCAGCGGCAACCAGGTGCTCGAGCAGATCGCCGGGATCACGACGATCGTCGGAAGCCGCGACCCTGTGGCGGCGTTCGGGCAGATTGCCTACCCCGGTCGCTCATTCGCGCTTCCGCTGTCCAATTGGAACCGTGCCCGCGCCCGCGGTCAGGTGAGACGGGTTTTGCTGAAGGGGATGAACCACAACGGTCGTTTCGGACCTTTTGCAGAGGCCCATCGCGCTGCCGTGGTTCAGTCGATCGTGGAGGCGGTGGAAGCTAAGGCGTTCAGCTGACCCACGAGGACAAAGGGGCTGCTCTTGGGCTGGCAGCGCAGCAAGCGTGCTCGTGCTGCCAGGGCAGCTGCGCCAAAGGCACTGCCGTCGAAGGGCAGTTCGAGCAGGGCGCGGCGGTAGCTCTGAAGCGCTTCCGCGTGGGCTGGCTCCATGGTTGTGCTCTCTTCGATCAGGGTGCAGCGTTTCAAGAGGCGTTCGCGCCAGATGCCTCCGAGCAGCACGGGAAAGAGATCGCAGCGACCGTCCAGGGCTTGTTGCAGAAGAGCCGAGCTGTCGATGCAAAAACCCAAGGCGCCATAGCCCCCGAGCCAGAGTTCGCCCTCGTCCCCCTCTGTGTTGTGCACCAGGGCTGCGACGTCACAGAGATCGAGCGCGCGCCAGAGCCGTTCGCCGCTCCATGGCTCTCCCAGGTAGTGAACCGTCCCATTCCTGCGGTCGTTCTGCCAGGGCCGGCTCAAGTCATTGAGTCCTTCCCAGCCACAAAAGCCTTCGGTGCCCTGGTAGTACTGCAGGCGGATCAGAACATCACCCTTCTCCCAGCTCATCTCCAGGCAGCTGTGGGGCAGCAGGCTCTGCAGCTCTTGGCCGCCTGGACCCAGAAGGCCTGTGCGCATGGGCAGAGCCAGGGGCACCTGCCGCCACCCCGCTCCACTGGAGTCCTTCAGGCAGGCCCCGAATCCAAAGCTGGCGACGCTGCAGCGCAGCTGCGCCGTGATCTGCCAGCCGTCCTGCTCCAGTGCCCGCAGCCACTGGCTGGCGCTGCTGCATCCTTCAAACGTCCAGGTCTCATTGCCGTGTTGAAGGTTGGCTCCCAGTCGGTTGAGGACCTGCGCTGTGCGCGTGTTGCGCCTGCGCTCCGGGGCGCTCTGCTCATGGCTCAGGCCGGCGTTGTGCCACAGCAGACCTCCGCTGAGGTCCTCGCCTGCTGCCGCAGGCTTGGTGTCTGCGGCGCCCACGTCTTCGGCCGACAGCGCGAGCAACGCCTCGAGAGTTCGGGGACCTGGGGTGCCGCTCTCTCCACGCCAGAGCCGTGTCGCCGACGGCTGGGCCGCCTTGACTTGGGTCAGCTCATCGGCCAGGGCTGCTAACAAGCCGGGGCTGAGTAAGCCCCTCTCCAGCAGCCCAGCCAGGTTGCGTAGCCGTTCGGGTAGGGCCGCGGGAGCCAGCTTCCAGCCCCGTGGCAGCAGCCATAACAAGGGCAGCAGCTGAGGACGATGCAGCTGGTGGGCAAGGCGCTGGAGCCAATCGGAGCGGGTCAGGCCGGATCGAAAAACGCTCTGCTCGAGCGCTTCCTCGAAACCGATCAGAGGAACGCCGCAGTTCCAGCTGCTCTCAAGGGCCAGGGGATCGGGCGTCGCCATGGCTGGGCCCATGTCTCCCCATGCTGCTGCCTGCTGCCCTAGACGGCTACCAGGCCGGAGTGACGAATCAGAGCTTCACTCCTGGGTTGGCGCCCTCTGAAGGCCTCAAAGACCTCTTTGGGATCCAAGCTGCCGCCCAGACTCAGAACGGTGTTGCGGAATCGGCGACCGGTTTCTTGAATCGCCGCCTCGTTCTCGAGACCGACTTCTTCGAAGGCTCCAAAGGCGTCGGCACTGAGCACCTCGGCCCACTTGTAGGAGTAGTAACCCGCGGCGTAGCCCCCGGCGAAGATGTGCCCGAACGAACAGAGGAAGGCATCCTCATCAATCGGTGCCAGAACCGTGGTGTTTGCCGCGATCTGACGGCGAAGTTGCTCTGGGCTCACGCCGCTTCCGGCTTGCCATTGGCTGTGGAGTTTGAGATCCACCAAGGCGAAGTGCACCTGGCGCAAGGTGGCTGATCCACCCATGAAGGTGCGCGCGGCCAGCAGCTTGGCGTATTCGCTCTCAGGCAGAGGGCTTCCGTTCTGCCAATGGCGGGCCATGCCCATCAAGGTGGCCCGGTCGTAGCACCAGTTCTCCATGAACTGGCTCGGAAGTTCGACAGCATCCCACTCGACGCCATTGATGCCGGCCGCTTGGGGGCGCTCCACGCTGGTCAGCATGTGCTGAAGCCCATGGCCAAATTCGTGGAAAAGGGTTTCCACCTCCTCAAAACGCATCAGGCTTGGGGTGCCTGCCACCGGTGGGCTCTGGTTGCAGATCAGGTAAGCCACGGGCAGCACCGGTGTTCCATCGGCTTTGCGGGAGCGCACCAGGCACTCATCCATCCAGGCACCACCGCGCTTGCTGCCCGGACGGCTGTAGGGATCGAGGTAGAAGGCCGCAATCGCTTCGCCCTGATCCTTGATGCGGAAGAAGCGCACATCCGGGTGCCAAACCGGTGCCTCACCATCGGCGGCTTCGATCGTGATCCCAAAGAGGCGTTCGCTCAGCGCAAAAAGACCATCCAGCACCTGCGGGAGCGGGAACCAGGGCCGCAGGGCTTCGCTATCGAGCTCAAAGCTTTCCTTGCGCAGGCACTCTGCCCAAAAGCTGATGTCCCACGGTTTCAGCTGATCGGCCTCCTCGGCTCCATGGCGCCTGGCGCACTCGGCAAGGGCTGTCAGTTCCTGCTGGGCGATCGGATAGGCGGCCGCCCGCAGTTCCTCCAGCAGGGTCTCGACGGCCTGCTCGGAGTCGGCCATCTTGGCGGCGATGCTGACCTCGGCCCAATTGGCGTAGCCGAGTCGCTGTGCTTGCTCTGAGCGAAGCCGAAGGATGTCTTCGATCAGCGGCCAGTTGTTCAGGGCATCGCCCTCATGGCCCGAGGCACGGCTGATGTGGGCCGTGTACACCTGCTGCCGTAGGTCTCGGCGCTGGCTGTACTGCATGAAGGGTGCGTAGCGGGGCATGTCGAGGCCCATCAGCCAGGGACCCTGCTCAGCGGTGGCTCCCGTCTCACCAGCCTCTCGGGCGGCCTGGGCTAATTGCTCCAGCAGGCTGATCGGCAGACCAACGATGTCCTCCTGCTCGCTCAGTCGCAGGGTCCAGCGGTTGGTGGCATCCAGCACCTGGTTGCCAAAGCGGGTGGAGAGTTCTGCCAGCTCCTGGCTTGCGCTGTTGAAGGCCTCTTTGGCGGCGCCACTGAGGCCGACCCCCCGCAGTTGCATGTCCCGCAGCTCCGCAGCGAGGATGCGCTGTTGGGCGCCATCAAGCGACTCGCGCTGCTGGTTCAGGTGTTGCAGGGCCGCGAAGATGACCTGGCTTTGGCCGGCTCGATTGCCGAATTGCACCACCGCCGCTTGTTGAGCCGCATGGGCTTCGCGCAACTCCGGCGAATTGCAGACCCCGTTCAGGTGACTCACCACTCCCCAGCTCCAGCGCAAGCGCTCCCCGAGCCGTTGCAGGGGATCCATCACGCTCTCCCAGCTCAGGGCCTGCTGGCCTGCCAGTGATTGCTCAAGGCTGCTCTCCAGTGCGCCCAGCTCTCGCTCCAGCTCCTCGATCAGCTCTGGGATGTGCTCACGAACAGCCTCTGGCGTGACCGCCTCAAAGAGGGGTAGACCTTCGCCCCTGAGGATCTCTGGACGGGACGATGGGGAGGCAGTGCTGACGGCGTTCATGGGATCTGGCAACGAGGCCTGAAGCCTGTGTCCGGTTCATTCCAACCCAGGACCAGCGCAGTCTGTGGTTCAGCCCAGGGCGGGTAGCCGAAGCGCCACAACGGTGTGTTGCGCCAGGTCGCTGGCCAGGGCGGTCGTGGTTGCTTCGTAGAGATCGATGGCCACGCGGGGCCAGAAGCCGATCACCAAGGTGGGCACGAGCAGTGTCAGGCCAATCAGCAGCTCCCTGGGTCTCATGTCACCCACGACGGCCAGGGCCGGAATGCGGGGGCCAAAGAAGACGCGGCGGCAGAGGCTCAGCAGATAGATCGGGGTCAACACGACGCCGATGGCGGCCAGGACGATGGCAATGACGCGGAAACCAACGGTGAATCCGTCGTTGCTGGTCACCCCCAGGAACACCGTGATTTCGCTGACGAAACCACTCATGCCAGGGAGAGCCAGTGAGGCCAAGGAACTCGCCACAAAGAAGGCAAAGGTGATGGGGAGCACCTTTGCAAGACCGCCCATGTTGGGAATCGAGAGCGTCTTGGTGCGTTCGTAAAAGACACCCGTCACGAAGAACATCGCCGCTGCGATCAGTCCGTGGCTGATCATCTGGAGCATGGCTCCGCTCATGCCAAGGCTGTCGATGGCACCAATGCCAAGCAGCACGAAGCCCATGTGACTGACCGAGCTGCAGGCGATCCGCCGTTTGACGTTGTCCTGGGCGAAGGCGTTGAGGGCGCCGTAGACGATGTTGACGATGCCCAGGACGATGAGGGCTGGCGCCAATTGCAGATGGGCCTCAGGCAGCATCTGCACGTTGAAACGCATCAAGGCGTAGCCGCCCATCTTCAAGAGCACCCCTGCCAGCAGCATCGAGACCGGGGCATTGGCTTCACCGTGGGCGTCGGGCAGCCAGGTGTGCAAGGGGAACATCGGCAACTTCACGCCGAAGCCCACCAAGAACCCCAGGTAGCAGAGCAGGCCGAAGGTTCCGCCGGGTGAGCGAGCGATCAGCTCGCTGAGGTTCAAGGTGAAGGGTCCGTTGAGCGCCAGAGCCAGTCCGCTGACCAGGATCAGCAGCGAGGCCGTTGCCGTGTAGAGGATGAACTTGGTCGCGGCATATTGGCGCTGCTGACCACCCCAAATGGCAATCAGCAGGTAGACGGGCACCAACTCCAATTCCCAGGCCAGGAAGAAGAGCAGGAAGTCCTGGGAGAGAAAGACCAAGGCCTGGGCCGAGGCCTGCACCAACAGCAGGGCGAAATAGAGGCGGCTCTTTTTTTGAATGTTCCAGCTGGCCGCCACCGACAGCAAGGTCACCAGGCCGGAGAGCACCACCAAGGGAGCGGAGAGGCCATCGGTGGCCAGGGACCACTCCAGGCCGATGGCCGGAACCCAGGCGAAGCGCTCAACCAGCTGCAGCCCGGCGATGGAGCCGTCGTAGTACTGGCTGTAGACGAAGAGCATCAGCCCCAAGTCCACCAACAGGGTGATCAGCGCGACGGTTCGCGGCAGCTTGGGGTCCGTGCCGTCCCCGGGGAGGAGCATCACCAGGGGAGCCACCACTGCCGGAAGCAGGGCAATCAGGCTCAGCCAGGGGAACGTGGTGGCGGTCGCCAGTGCTGCAGAGGACGCGGCCATCAGGGGCATGTTGGCGTCCATCGCAAACAAGACTGTTGGATAGCTGAGGCGGTCTCCCCGGTTTGGATCAGGACCTGGACCAGGCTCTGATCCACCTCCAGCGGGAGGTGCCTTGAAGTCATGAATCTACCAGTGAGACAGGACCCCCTTGGGTAGAAATACCCATGGCAATCGTGCCCATGGCTGGATGGTTCAAAGGTGGTTCCAGTGGCTGCCGCTCTGGTGCAGTTGCAGCACCTGGGAGCGCGAGGCCACCCCTGCTGCTTCCCAGGCCCTGACCATCGTCTTGCTGACCGCGGTGGCGCAGTCGCGATTGCAGAGGGCCAGGATGCTGGGACCAGCCCCGCTGATGACGCACCCCCAGGCGCCGGCCTCCATGGCGGCTTCGCGAACCTGTTTGCCGCCTTGGATCAGACCCCAGCGATAGGGCTCATGGATGCGGTCATGCATGCCATCGGCAATCAGATCGCCGTTGCCTGTGCGCAGGCCCTGCAGCAACAGGGTGAGGGAACCCAGGTTGGTCACGGCGTCGGCGATCGAGATCACCTTCGGCATCACCCGTCGGGCTTCGCTGGTGGAGAGACGGATCGCCGGGATGGCCACGACCGCGATCACCTCTGGGTGCCATTCGCAGCGGACCACGCGCCAGCGGTGGGAGGCCGCCCGCGCTGTCATGCAGAGCCCACCCAGCAGGGAGGGCACCACGTTGTCGGGATGGCCCTCGATATCAATGGCGAGCTCCAGCAACTTCTCACGGCTGAGGGGCTCACCGATGAGGGCATTGGCCCCCATCAAGCCGGCCACGATGGCGGTGGCGCTGCTGCCGAGACCGCGGGCGGGGGGAACAGCCAGGCGGACGCGGGCTTCGACCGCGATCGGTTCTTCGCCGGCTTCCTTCCAGACCCGCTGGGCGGCCCTGTACACGAGGTTGTCGGGTCCTCCCCGCAGGTGAGAGCCTTCGCTCCCTTCGATCACCAGCTCAAAGCGCTCACCATCGCCTTCGATGCAGCGCATCTCAAAGCGGTTGTTGAGATCCAGGGCGGCCCCCAGACAGT
>JBMSIW010000087.1:0-8269 GCA_049418265.1 Vulcanococcus sp. | reverse complement strand
CCTGGGCGTCGCTCGGGGTGCCGAGGGTGGCGCAGGAGAGCACCTGGGTCAGACCGCGCTGGAACAGGCCAGAACCGTGCACGCGCTTGGGCAGCACACCAGCGGCGGCGCTGATCGGACGCACCTCATCGAGGTTGCGGCCATCGACGCGCTTGCCGTCCTTGATGATCTGCTCGCGCATCAGCTTCTTGGTCAGGGCCTTGTAGCTGTTGCCCAGGACCTTGCCGTTGCTGCTGACGGCCACCTTGATGGCGTCGTCTTCCTTGAGGGTGCCGATCTTTTCGGAGACCTGAGCCTTGATCGCATCGAGCTTCTCGTCGCGCTCGGCCTTGGTCAGGGAGAACTGCTTGAGCACCTCACCGATGCCCTTGCTGCACTCCTTCTCCAGGAAGCTGGGCAGGGTGGTGTCTTCGCTGATCGCTTCAGGGATGACCTGCTCGATGCCCAGATCCTTGAGCAGGGTCTGCTGCACCTTGATCAGTTCGCAGACCGCTTCGTAGCCGAAGTCGATCGCTTCGATCACGTCCTGCTCGGGCAGCTGGTTGGCGCCCGCTTCCACCATGATCACGCCCTGGGGGGTGCCGGCCACCACCAGATCCAGCTCGGAGCGCTCGATCTCGCGGTAGCTGGGGTTCAAGATGAAGTCATCGCCCAGCAGACCCACGCGCACGGCCGCCATGGGACCGTTGAACGGAATCTTGGCCAGCAGGGTGGCCAGCGAGGCGCCGGTGACGGCGAGCACATCGGGCGGAACCCGCTCGTCGAGTGACATGCAGGTGGCGACGATCTGCAGGTCATCGCGCAGCCAGCTGGGGAACAGCGGGCGCATGGGGCGGTCGATCAGACGCGCGATCAGGGTGGCCCGCTCGGGCGGACGGCTTTCCCGGCGCATGAAGCTGCCAGGGATACGACCTGCGGCGTAGAGGCGCTCCTCGTAATCGCAGATCAGGGGCAGAAAATCGATGCCATCACGGCCGCCGGAGCGGGTGGCAGTGACCAGAACAGCGGTATCTCCGCACTCGACCATGACGGAACCCCCTGCTTGAGGGGCGAACCGACCTGTGGTCAGCCGAATCTCCCGACCATCGAAGGAGACCGACTGAGTGTGACCTTGCACTTGCGCTTATGTCTTGTTTGTTGTCAAGAGTGATTCTTGCATCTGAGCCCTGAGTGCTGTGAAAAAGGGCGCAATCTCTTCGGGAATGGGCCGTTAATGAGCCGTTGCCTGGGCCCGCTCAAGCATGAAAAAAGGCGCCTTGCGGCGCCTTGGCATCGATCAGGCAGAGGCCTGGATCACCAGGAAGACTTGACCACGCCGGGCAGCTCACCTTTGTGGGCGCGCTCGCGCAGCTGGTTACGGCACAGGCCGAAATCGCGATACACACCACGGGGCTTGCCGGTGGCCCAGCAGCGGTTGCGCAGGCGCACCTTGGCGCTGTTGCGGGGCAGGCCCTGGATCTTGCGGTGGATTTCCAGGCGCTCCATCGGATCACCAGCGGCTTCGAAGGCGGCCATCAGAGCTGCGCGCTTCGCGGCGTAGCGATCCACAAGCTTTTGGCGCTTGACGTCGCGCGCAATCATCGACTTCTTCGCCATGCGGCCTGGATCTCGGAATGCAGTGATTAGAAAGCCTACCTCTTAGCGGCTCAGCAGTTGTTGGACCGCCGAGAGCTGACTGGTGTCCTTGACGATCAGCACCAGGCTGAGGCCCACCAGCAGGACAAAGCCCGACTGCATGAAGGCCATCTGGAAGCGCTCGGGCAGGGGTTTGCGGCGCAGCCCCTCGATCAGCAGCAGCAGGAACTGCCCGCCATCGAGCATCGGCAGCGGCAGGGCATTGAGCACGGCCAGGTTGATCGAGATCAAGGCGGTGTAGAGGAAGAGGCTGCTGCCGCCCTGTTTGGCCAGGGACGCCCCCATCTCGACAATCTTCACGGGCCCGGAGACCTGAGAGGCGGTCTCCCCGAAGTGGGTGGCCAGGGTGATGAAGCCATCCACGGTGCGGCGGGTCAGGCTGCTGAATTGCCGGTTGGCCTGGCGCAGCACCTCGCCCGGGCCCTTGGGTCTGCGGAAGACCTCCTGGCCGCTGGGCTGCAGTTGGGCACCGATCCGGCCCACACCCCCCAGATCCGCGGGGGTCAGGTTGAGCTGAAGGCTGCTGCCTCGGCGCTCGGCCTTCAAGGTGAGGGTCTGTTCAGGGGCGGCCTTGACCAGCTGCACCAGTTGGCTGACGGCGCTTTGCCCGCCGCCGAGGTCCTGGCCATTCACCGCCAGGATGCGATCGCCGCTGCGCAGGCCTGAGGCCGCGGCGGCTTGACCCTGCTGGACGCCGGAGACCAGGACGCCGGGGATGGCACTGAAGCCAGCCGGGATCCCCACCAGGGCGCCTTGAGCCAGCAGAACGGCCCAGGCCAGGAGCAGGTTCGCCAGGACGCCGGCGGCGATCACCAGGGCCCGTTGATGCAGGGGGCGATTGGTGAGCAGGTCCGGGTCGTCCTTGGGAATGGAGCTGTCTTCGTCGTCATCGGGGAAGGAGACGAAGCCCCCCAGGGGGATGGCCCTCAGGGCGAATTGCACCCCTCGCCTCTGCTTCTCCAGCAGGACGGGGCCGAATCCCACCGAGAAACCGCTGACCCGAATGCCCTGCCAGGTGGCCGCAAAGAAGTGGCCGGCTTCGTGCACCACGATCAACCCGGCGAGGATGGCCAGAGCCGTGAGCACACCCATTCGAGCTGCAGCGAAGTCCGTCCATTGTGGCCATGTCTCGTGGCGGGATGGCTCGGCCATAGCGTTGGACGGTTGAGCGACACCGTTCCCCTCGGCCTGATGAGCGAACGCTGCGATGCCCTGCTGGTGGGTGCCGGGATCATGGGCGCCACCCTTGCGGCGCTGCTGCGTGAGCTGGACCCCGGCCTGAAGGTCGTGGTGCTCGAGCGTCTGCCCCAGTTGGCCTGCGAGAGCAGCGGGGCCATGAACAACGCCGGGACCGGGCACGCGGCCAACTGCGAGCTCAACTACACGCCTCCGGCGGCCGATGGCTCGGTGCCCACGGCCAAGGCGCTGGCCATCAATGCCTCTTTTGAGCGCAGCCTGGAGTTCTGGAGCTCCCTGGTGGAGCGCCAGGCCCTGAAGGATCCAGGCGCCTTTATCCGCTCGGTTCCGCACCTGAGCTTTGTTTGGGGTGAGGCGAATGTCGCCTTCCTGCGCCGCCGCTTTGAGGCGCTGCAGGCATCGCCGCAGTTCGCGGACATGGCCTGGAGCACTGATCCACAGCAGCTGCGCGAGTGGATGCCCCTGGTCATGGCGGGCCGCAGCCTGGCTGAGCCCCTGGCGGCCACCCGGGTGAATCGGGGTACCGATGTGAATTTCGGCGCCCTGACCCGCCTGTTGCTGGATGGGTTGGATTTGCGCCTGGGTCGCTCGGTTCTGGGGCTTGAGCGCGGTGGTGCCGGTTGGCGCGTGCAGACGAGCGCCGGTGAGATTGAGGCGCCCTTCGTTTTTCTGGGGGCCGGCGGCGGCAGCCTGCCGCTGCTGCAGCGCTCGGGGATTCCGGAGGGACGGGCCTTTGGGGCCTTCCCGGTGAGCGGCCAGTGGTTGGTGTGCCGCAACCCGCGGGTGATTGAGGCGCACAACGCGAAGGTCTACGGCAAGGCCGCGGTGGGGGCTCCGCCGATGTCGGTGCCGCACCTGGATACCCGCTGGATTGATGGCCAGCGGGCCCTGCTGTTTGGTCCCTACGCGGGCTTCAGCACGCGCTTCCTCAAGCGCGGATCCCTCTGGGATCTGGGACGCTCGATCAAGCCCTACAACCTGCTCCCGACCCTGCAGGTGGGTGCTGAGAACTTTGATCTGGTGCGCTACCTGGTGGGGCAGGTGCTGCAGACCAGCCAGCAACGCATCGCGAGCCTGCGCCAGTTTTTGCCCCAGGCCAATCCCGCCGATTGGGAGCTGGCGGTGGCGGGCCAGAGGGTGCAGATCATCAAGCAGGTCAATGGCCGCGGCTGCCTGCAGATGGGCACCGAGGTGGTGAGCAGCGCCGATGGATCCCTGGCGGCCCTGCTGGGGGCCTCCCCTGGGGCCTCCACCGCGGTCGAGACGATGTTGCAGGTGCTGCAGCGCTGCATGCCGGAGCGCTATGCCAGCGCGCAGTGGCAGCAGCGGCTCAAGGAGCTGATCCCTTCCTGGGGTGAGGATCTGGGCGCCGATGCGGCCCGCCTGGTTCAGTGGCGGGCGCGCAGCAACGGCCTGCTGGGTTTAAGCGGCGGCGGGAATGCTGCCTGAGCCGAAGTAGGGCACCAGGGCGGCAGGCAGCTTGATCGAACCATCGATCTGCTGGCCGTTTTCCAGCAGGGCGGCCATGGTGCGACCCACGGCCAGACCGCTGCCATTGAGGGTGTGCAGCAGCTGGGTGGTTTTGCCGTCCTTCATGCGGATGGCGGAGCGGCGGGCCTGGAAATCGCCGCAGACCGAGCAGCTGGAGATCTCGCGGTAGGCGCCGGCACCCGGCAGCCAGACCTCCAGGTCGTAGGTGCGGGAGGCGGAGAAGCCCATGTCGCCGGTGCAGAGCTCGATCTTGCGGTAGGGCAACTCGAGCGCCTCCAGCACGGCCTCGGCATCGGCGGTGATCTGCTGGTGGGCCTCGGCGGATTCGGCGGGATCGACGAACCAGTAGAGCTCGACCTTGTTGAACTGGTGCAGGCGGATCAGGCCGCGGGTGTCACGCCCGTAGCTGCCGGCCTCACGGCGGAAGCAGGGGGTGTAGGCGACGTACTTGAGGGGGAGCTGATCAGCAGGGATCACCTCACCGCGGTGCAGGGAGGTGACGGGAACCTCGGCGGTGGGGGTCAGCCAGAGGTCGTCCTCGGCGCAGCGGAAGCTTTCCTCGGCGAACTTCGGCAGCTGTCCGGAGCCGGTGAGGCTGGCGCTGTTCACCAGGATCGGCGGCAGCACCTCGCGGTAGCCCTTGCCGCCGTGCAGGTCGAGCATGAAGTTGATCAGGGCGCGCTCGAGGCGGGCACCCTGGCCCATCAGGGTGACGAAGCGGCTCTGGGCGATGCGCACGGAGCGCTCGGTTTCAAAGAGGCCGAGGCGCTCGGCGATCTGCCAGTGCTCTTCAAGCCAGTCTTCTTTGGCGCGGGGGCTGCCCCAGCGCTTGATCTCGACGTTGTCGTTCTCGTCCTTGCCGTCGGGAGCCTCCGGCGAGGGCAGGTTGGGCAGGGTGAGCAGCTCCTCGCGCAGCTTGGCCTCGAGGGCCTTCTCCTCCTCTTCCAGGACGGCGACCTGTTGTTTGATCCGGTTGCCCTCATCGCGCAGGGCCTGGACCTCCGGGCTGTTCGGGGCCGCCCCGCCCTTGATCTTGAGCCCGACCTCTTTACCGATGCGGTTGCCTTCGGCCTGCAGGTTGCTGCGCTGCTCTTCCAGGTCGCGCTCCTGGCGCGCCATCAGCTGCAGCCCCGTCAGGTCCAGCGTCATGCCACGACGACCCAGCTGCTTGGTGATCAGCTCGGGGTTATCGCGCAGCAGGCGCTGATCCAGCACGGGCCCAGGGGCAGAGGTGGGCCGAGCCTAGGGGCCGGGGTTCAGGGCGTCTGGTTCAGCCCAGCCAGCTCCTGAGATCCGCGGCACTCTCGAAATCGAGGACGGCCTCCCCCAGTTGCTCCAGGCGTTCCACGGGCATGGAGCGAATCAGCTGCTGCTGTTGGTCGCTCAGCGGACCACAGCGCCGCTGCAGTTGGCGGAGCAGTAGGCCCGCGGCTTCGTTCTGGCGGCCCTGCAGGAGGCCTTCAGCCCTTCCCTCGGCGCGCCCTTCAGCCATGCCCTCGGCCCGGCCCTCTTCGAGGCCTTCGGCTCTGCCTTCTGCAAGGGCTTGGCGCTTGATCAGTTGATAGACGGAGGAATCTTCGAGGATGCTCATGGCAAGGAGACGCTGGATCACGTCCGGGGAGAAGGCTAGGCCGGCTAGCAGTTGGCAGCCGCTCGCGGTGATGCGTTTTTGATCAGGGTTGGCGATGGCCGCAAGCCGTTGCCCAACCCGCCGCAGCAGAGCTCCGCTACGGCTTGGGTCCCGGGCCAGAACAGCCAGAGGCAGCAGTGCAGGATCAGCCAGAAGCGGCTCCGGATCCTGCTCCCACAGCCGCAGGTTCGAGAACTGGTGCTGGGTGCCCCCCACCTTCAGCTGCTCGATGCGCGCCAAGGGGCTAGTGGTGGGCTTGAGGTGAATCACCACCTGCTGGATCGGCTTGTGGAAGCGGCGATGCAGGCGGATCCAGTACTCCAGCATTCGCTCGGCGATGAGCCGATCCGGTCGGGTCTGAAATTCCAGATGCAGGATCGAGGCCGACTCGGCCTGCGGGAGGAGCACCACCGAATCGGCGTGAAGCGGAGCGCTGCTGAGCTCGCGGTCCAACAGCTGCCAACCCTGAGGCTCGCTGGCCTGTTTTCCCTGAGTGACGCGCAGCACCCAGCCGCCGACGCTCTCGGGATGCTGGGCGACCAGCTGTTTGCAGAAGTCATCGATCACAACCCATCCGCCCAGCAAAAAGGCACCGATTTGAGGAGCTCTTCAGCTCCCTGAAATCAGTGCCACGTTTTTGCGGGTTGTGATTCAGCGCGGCTCAGAGCACCTGCACCACTTCGCTGACTTCGGGGATGGCTTCGCGCAGCTTGCGCTCGATGCCCATCTTCAGGGTCATGGTGCTGCTGGGGCAGGAGCCGCAGGCGCCCTGGAGGCGCACTTTCACGATCGGGCCGTCGATCTCCACCACTTCAACGTTGCCGCCGTCGGCCATCAGATAGGGACGCAGCTCATCGAGGGTGCGCTCCACGTTCTCGATGGTCAGGGCGCGGGGGTCCGCGTTCTCGGGAGTGGCGGCGGTGGGGGTTTCGGTGCTCATCGCTCTGGCGTGTCTTGGCTCGAGCTTAGGAATCGAAACCCGCCCTTCTGGTTCTGGGCTGCTTTTGCTCTGCGGAGGCCCGGAAACCCCTCTGGCTTTGGCTCCTTAGGATCGCCCCATGACAGACGTCCCCGCCTCACGGATCCGCAACTTCTGCATCATTGCCCACATCGACCACGGCAAATCGACCCTGGCCGATCGGTTGTTGCAGGACACCGGGACGGTGGCTGCCCGCGACATGCAGGAGCAGTTCCTGGACAACATGGAGCTGGAGCGCGAGCGGGGCATCACCATCAAGCTCCAGGCCGCGCGCATGGAGTACAAGGCGGCGGACGGTGAGACCTACATCCTCAACCTGATTGATACCCCCGGGCACGTTGACTTCTCCTATGAGGTGAGTCGCTCACTGCAGGCCTGTGAGGGGGCACTGCTGGTGGTGGATGCCAGCCAGGGCGTTGAGGCGCAGACCCTGGCCAACGTCTATCTGGCCCTCGAGAACGACCTGGAGATCATTCCGGTCCTCAACAAGATCGACCTGCCGGGTGCGGACCCGGAGCGCATCAGTGAGGAGATCGAGGCGATCATCGGCCTCGATTGCAGTGGTGCGATTCCCTGCTCCGCCAAGAGCGGCCTGGGTATCCCCGAGATCCTGCAGGCGGTGGTGGATCGCGTGCCGCCGCCGCCGGATCGGGCCAAGGAGCCCCTACGGGCGTTGATCTTTGACTCCTATTACGACCCCTACCGGGGCGTCATCGTCTACTTCCGGGTGATCTCGGGCTCCATCAGCACCAAGGACAAGGTGCTGCTGATGGCCAGCAAGAAGACCTATGAACTTGATGAGGTGGGCGTGATGGCCCCCGATCAGCGCAAGGTCGACAGCCTGCAGGCCGGTGAGGTGGGTTATCTGGCGGCCTCGATCAAGGCCGTGGCCGATGCCCGCGTGGGCGACACGATCACGCTGGTGAACAACCCAGCCTCGGAACCCCTGCCTGGCTACACCGAGGCCAAGCCGATGGTGTTCTGCGGCCTGTTCCCCACGGACGCCGATCAGTACCCCGATCTGCGTGAAGCACTCGACAAGCTGCAGCTCAGTGATGCGGCGCTGAAGTACGAGCCCGAGACCAGCAGCGCGATGGGCTTCGGCTTCCGCTGCGGCTTCCTGGGTCTGCTGCACATGGAGATCGTGCAGGAGCGCCTGGAGCGTGAATACAACCTGGATCTGATTGTCACCGCACCGTCGGTGATCTATCAGGTGAACATGCTGGATGACACCACGGTGATGGTGGATAACCCGGCCACGCTGCCCGATCCCCAGAAGCGGGAATCGATCGAAGAGCCCTACGTGAAGCTCGAGATCTACACCCCCAACACCTACA
>JBMSIW010000086.1:0-8271 GCA_049418265.1 Vulcanococcus sp. | reverse complement strand
CATCCGATGAGCCCCGTGCGCGCTCAGGGCATCAACATGGCCCTGCGCGACAGCCTCGTGGCCGCCCATTGGCTCAGCGGGGCCAGAGCCGATCAACTCGATCAGGCCGCCGCAGCGGTCGAGCAGCAGCGGCGCCCAGAAATCACACGGATGCAGACCCTGCAAAGCGCTGAAGCGCGGCAGGGCCATCTGGTGGGCCACACCGCGCTGATCAGGAGCGTTCTCTCGGCGGGAGCTCCCTGGCTGGGGCCGATCGCCCAGCGGGTTTGGCAGGCCCGCCAGACCCCCTTGCGGGAGGGACTGGCGGGAGCACTACCGCTGCAGAGGCTGGCGCCTTAGCGAACGAAGAGCATCTCCTGGTAGGTGGGCAGCGGCCAAGCGGTGTCATCCACCAGAACCTCCAGAGCATCCGCGGCTTCCCGCAGCTCGCCCATCCGAACCATCAGCTGATCGGCGCAGTGGCGCATGTGGGCCTCAGCACCGCCATGGGGGGTTGCAGCGAGGGCAGATTCCAGGGCAGCGGCGCGATCCAGCAGCTGCTGGTTGAGGGCGGCGATCTGCTGGGCGAGGGCCTTGGAGGGGGTCAGGCCAATGGCTTCCTGCTCCTGCAGGGAGCCAGCCAATTCACCCAGGTAGGCGCTGACGGCGGGATAGAGCTGGGTTCGGGCGATGCGAACCGCCAGGCGAGCCTCCACCTCGATGGCCAGGCAGTACTGCTCGGCGTAGACCTCAAAGCGACTCTCCAGCTCCACAGGGCTGAGCACCTTCTGACGGGAGAAGAGCTCACGGATGGCCTCCCGCTTGAGCACGGGCAGCGCATCGGCGCTGGTGCGCAGGTTCTCAAGGCCGCGCTCCTTGACAGCCATCTCGTGCCAGGCGCTGGAGTAGCCGTCACCCCCGAAGATCACGGCACCGTGCTCCTTGGTGATCTGCTGCAGCACCGCGAAGCTGGCCTGCTCGATCGTTTCACCCTTGGCCAGGCGAGCCTCCAGCTGATCAGCCACCCAGCTGAGCGCATCGGCCAGAACGGTGTTGAGCACCACCAGCGGGCCAGCGACGGACTGGCCTGAACCCACAGCGCGGAACTCGAAGCGGTTGCCGGTGAAGGCGAAGGGAGAGGTGCGGTTGCGATCGCCGGCGTCCTTGGGGAACTCGGGCAGGCTGTCGACGCCCAGCTGCATCACACCGCCGCTGGTGGAGCTCTTCAGCTGACCGGCCTTGATCTGGTTGAACACATCCTCGAGCTGGCTGCCGAGGTACACCGAGATGATCGCCGGGGGGGCCTCGTTGGCGCCGAGGCGGTGGTCGTTGCTGGCGGTGGCGATGGCGGCGCGCATCAGCGGGCCGTATTGGTGCACGCCGCGGATCACGGCCCCGCAGAACAGCAGGAACTGCATGTTCTCGTGGGGGGTCTTGCCGGGATCCAGCAGGTTGCCCTGGGTGCTGTTGCCGATTGACCAGTTGACGTGCTTACCGCTGCCGTTCACGCCGGCGAAGGGCTTCTCGTGCAGCAGGCAGGTGAAACCGTGCTTCTTGGCGGTGCTCTTGAGCACCGTCATGATCAGCTGCTGGTGATCGGTCGCCACGTTGGCGGCCTCGTGCACCGGCGCGATCTCGAACTGACCGGGGGCCACTTCGTTGTGGCGGGTCTTGGCGGGCACGCCCAGGCGGTAGAGCTGATCCTCCACGTCCTGCATGAAGACCTGGACGCGCTCGGGGATGGCGCCGAAGTAGTGGTCATCGAACTGCTGACCTTTGGCCGGCGCGGCTCCGAAGAGGCTGCGGCCGGAAAGCTGCAGGTCGGGGCGCAGGGCCATGAAGGCGTTGTCCACCAGGAAGTACTCCTGCTCAGCGCCACAGCTGGAGTTGATCGGAGCGATCTCCTTTTCACCCAGCAGCTGCAGCACGCGCTTGGCCTGCTTGTTCACCGCAGCGTTGGAGCGCAGCAGGGGGGTTTTCTTATCGAGGGCCTCACCGGTCCACGAGACAAACACCGTGGGGATGCAGAGGGTGAGACCGTTGGGGGTGCGCATCAGCCAGGCGGGGCTGGTCACGTCCCAGGCGGTGTATCCGCGGGCCTCAAAGGTGGAGCGCAGGCCACCGTTGGGGAAGGAGGAACCATCGGGCTCGCCCTGCACCAGCAGCTTGCCGGTGAATTCGGTGATGGCGCGGCCGTCACTCTTGGGGGTGATGAAACCGTCGTGCTTCTCGGCGGTGAGGTTGGTGAGCGGGTAGAAGACGTGGGCGTAGTAGAGGGCACCACGGCTGGTGGCCCAGTCCTTCATGGCAGCGGCCACCGCATCCGCCACGGAGGGGTCGAGCGCGCCGCCTTCACGGATGGTTTTCTGAATCGACTTGAACACGCCGCGGGGCAGCGCTTCTTTCATCCGGTCCAGGCTGAAGACATCACTGGCCCAGATGTCCTGGAGGGAGGAGGGAGCCTGAACAGCAGCCGGCTTACGACGCTGGATGGTCTGCAGGGCAGCGAAACGCTCGGCGCTGGGCATGACCTATTGGTATCGATCTGAACCATGCAAGGCGCCCACGCAGGCGCTCTTGGTATCAGGCGATACCAAAACGAGATCTCCTGCCGGCTCGGGCGGTTCTCTACCGCCCCCAGGGCCTCGGCAGCGACCAATAGATCAGCAGCAGCAACGCCGTGATGCTGAAGCTCCCGAGCGCCATCGCCAGCCAGGTTCGACCCAGGGGCACCAGCACGAGCCAGACAATCCCGTAGCTCAGAGCCACAGCCAGGGACAGGCTGAGGGCCACGATGGCGAGGACTCGCCCCCAGCGGCGCCGGGCCAGCAAGGCCGCCGACGCAATGATCCCGAGCACCAGGGACGGCAGGATCGCGGCGAGACCCACCACCAGATTGGCCGTCGCCAAAGGGACATCGGCGGCTAACCAGACCGGCAGAGCCAGCAGAGCAACGAGGTTCAGCCCAAGGCCGACCCCGGCGAGCCAACGATCGAGGGCCGGGGTCGGGGACATGGCAGTGGTTTTACGAGGCTCCAGTCAAACCGGCATAGCGAAGGGTGCGCCAAGAACCGGTGGCCGTGCGGCGCTCCAGTCCCACATGCAAAGCCAGCACTTGAAGCTGCTCGGCACTGGAGGTGGATGCTGGAATCTGGCCTTGATCAATCAACCAACTGAGGGCCGCCTCCTGGGCGGTTTCCAGGCTGTCAAAGAGATCGTCGAGGACAGGGTGCGGCTCACCAGCGCGATCGGTGAGACGAAACAGAGCTGGTGTTGAGGACGAAGGAAAGAGCACCACGATTGATACTCACCACGGGGGATGGGCGCATCGTCAGACCATTTCGGACGGCGGTCTGCAGCGCAAGGCACAAGACGGCGTTGTCAGCGCAACTCGAACAGCAGCAGATCCGCCCCAGCCTCAGCCACCTGCAAGGCCTCGGGGGCATCGCCGGCCCCGAGCCCAAGCCCATCCCCTCGGCCCAAGGGCCAAGGGCTCATCACCTGGCCATCGATCACTTGCAGCCAACTGGCCTGCTGAGGGTCCGCCGGCCAGGCCAGGGTGCAGGCACCAGGAACCCTGGCTCTCCAGAGGCGCACGGGCCGTTGGATGGCCATGGCACCAGCTCGAGCCTCCGGATCGATCAG
Source organism: Vulcanococcus sp. (assembly GCA_049418265.1). GTDB lineage: Bacteria > Cyanobacteriota > Cyanobacteriia > PCC-6307 > Cyanobiaceae > Vulcanococcus. The sequence goes on along the minus strand of JBMSIW010000086.1, from coordinate 4,647 downwards.
CAGGGTCCAGCCGTCCGTGAGCGCAAAGGGCTTCTGCTCGTAGGCCGGCTGAATCCCCTGCGTATCCGGTTCAATCCAGATCTGCAGCAAGCGGCAGGCCTGCCCTGAGCCATTGACCTCGCTGTGCACCACGCCGCTGCCGGCACTCATGCGCTGCACCTCTCCAGCGCGCAGCACCTCCGCATGGCCCATGGAGTCGCGGTGGTGCAGCTCCCCCTCCACCATCACCGTGATGATCTCCATGTCGCGGTGCGGGTGCATGCCGAAGCCCCGCCCAGCGGCAATGGTGTCGTCATTGATCACCCGCAGCGGACCGAAGCCCATCCAGGCCGGGTCGTAGTGACTGGAGAACGAGAAACTGTGCCAGCTATCCAGCCAGTCGAGCTGACTGTGGAAGCGCTCGGCCGCCGGGCGCAACAGAGGGGCCATTAGCTGGGGACCGCAAGCCGCTGCAGTCTGGCCAGCAGGTCAGCGATGCTGTCGTCTTGGGCTGGATGGCTGGCATTGCTGACGAGCTGCCTGCCCACCACATGGGCCCCGAGATGGGCCAGCTGCAGGCGCAGGGCGGCCATGACGGTGTAACCACCACCGCCGGAGTGGGTCGCCATGGCGATGGGGCGGCCGTTGAAGAGGGCGCGGAAGTCATCCCCTTGCACCGAGAGCCAGGCGATGGCGCTGGTGAGCACCGGTGGAATCGAGCCGTTGTATTCCGGGGCGCAGATCACCCAGCGCGGTGCGCTGTTCAGCAGCTCCTGGAGCTCGGAGATGGCGGCAGGGGAGCCGGCAGCCATGGCACGGGGGCTGAACAAGGGCAGTTCCAGCTCCGTGAGGTCGAGCACCTCAGCCGAGAGGCCCTGACGGCCCGCCTCGGCGGCAAAGCGCTCGGCCAGCTTGAGGTTCTCGCCGTTGCTGGCGGCCAGAACCAGCAGATCGGAGCTCACTTGACCCCGGGGATGAAGCGACGCTCGTGGTCACCGCCTTTGAGCATGCGGTTCCAGTACACCCAGGGGAGCACGACGGTTTTCATGATCCACATGCTCCAGCGCTCCTTGGTGGGATCGAGGGGGAAGGAGGGAGTGGGCTGCTGCTCGTAGTTGAACTCAGCCATGATCGTTTTGCCGTAGCCGGTGATCAGCGGGCAGCAGCTGTAGCCGTCATAGGAGCCGGTGCCTTGAGCACCATCGAGCTGAGCCAGCAGGTTGGCGACCAGCACCGGGGCCTGACCACGAACCGCGGCAGCGGTCTTGGAGTTGGGCATGCCGCTCACATCGCCGATGGCAAAGACGTTGGCGAAGCTGACGTGCTGCAGGTTGTGCTTGCCCACATCGACAAAGCCACTGGCGGCCGCCAGGGGGCTTTGGGCGACCACATCGGGAGCCGCCATGGGAGGAGTGACATGGAGCATCTCGTAGGAGATGACCTCCTCACGGGGTTCCTCGCCCTCTTTGCTCACCTTGAAGACCGCCTCCTTGGTGGCCGGGCGCACCTCAATCAGGGTGTGGCTGTAGCGGGCATCGATGCCCTTGCGAGCCACCACCTCGCGTAGGGGGGCGGCGTAGGTGGGCACGCCAAAAATGCCTGGGGTCGCGGTGGCATAGATGACCTTGCTCTTGGCGGCCACAGCGGGATCGCGCTTGATGGCGTCATCGGCCAGATAGGCAATCTTCTGGGGCGCACCAGGACACTTGATCGGCATGGGGGCGCAGGTGAAGACCGCGTTGCCGCCCTTGAAGTTCTGAATGCACTCCCAGGTGTAAGCCGCGAAGTCCTTGGAGTAGTTGCTGCAGACGCCGCCTTTGCCGAGGGCTTCCGGGAGCCCCTTGATGGCATCCCAGTTGAGCTTCATGCCGGTGGCGACCACCAGAGCGTCGTAGCTGAGGGCTTGACCGGCCGTCGTGGTGACGGTGTTGTTCTGGGGGTCGAAGGCTGCGGCTCCTTCGCGAATCCAGGTGACACCCGCCGGGATCAGGCTGGCTTCAGAGCGCCGGGTCTGCTCCAGGGTGAAGACACCGCCACCCACCAGGGTCCAACCGGGCTGGTAGTAGTGATCCGCCGCGGGCTCAAGAATCGCCACATCCAAGCTGGGGCGGGTTTTCTTGAGGCGAGCCGCGACGGTGATACCGGCGGCTCCGCCGCCCACAATCAGAACCTGGTGATGGCCCATGGCCGCTGGATGCTTGGTGCGCTGTCCCCAGATCTAAACAGAAGGCCCCCTGTTCGGCAGCCCGACGCCCTGATCCCAGCCGCAATCGATAGACAAGTCAGAACCCAGGCCCAACAGACCAAGGACCATCTCGAAGTCATAACGACTTCGGATAAGCGGCTATGCTGGGCTCAGCTTCCGTGCATGAGCGATGGACACCAGCAAGCCGAACACCCTGGCCAACCTCGAAGCCGCCTTTGGCGGCGAGAGCATGGCCAACCGCAAATACCTCTTCTTTGCCGACGTGGCCAAGCAACTGGGCAACCCAGAGCTGGCCAAGTTGTTTCGTGACACGGCCCAGCAGGAAACGGAGCACGCCTTTGCGCACTTCCGCCTGCTGCACCCCGAACTGGTGGTGGAGAACCCGGCGGCCCTGAGCGAGGCCCAAAAACAAGCCGTCCTCAGCCGCTGCCTGGAGCTGGCCATTGAGGGAGAGACCTACGAGTACACAACCATGTACCCGGAGTTCGCGGCCCAGGCCCAGGCGGACCGCGACCAGGGAGCTGCCGCTGAATTCGCCGAGCAGATCGATGAATCCAAGGAGCACGCCGGCATCTTCCGCAGCGCGGCGCGCAACTTCGGTCTGCTGACACCGGTGGAGCACCACCACGCCGATCGCTACGGCGCCGCCCTCAAAGCGCTGCAGGGCGAGGCCACTCCAGAGCCGCAGCAGAGCACGACAGGGCTCTGGATCTGCAAGGTCTGCGGCGTGATCTACAACCCGGCCGAGGGAGACCCGGATTCGGGCATCGCCCCTGGCACACCCTTTGAGGCGCTACCCGAAGACTGGAGCTGCCCCATCTGCGGCGCCCGCAAGGCCAGCTTCGCCCCGTACCAGCCGGGCGCCTGAACTCAGACCTCCGGGGAGATCTCGATCACCCAGCTACCCAGGTAGCCGGAGACGGGCACATCCCCGGGGGCCTGCCCCAGGGCATTGAACTGATACATCCCGGGGTTGAACGGGTTGTAGAGCCGCATGTGCACCCCGATGCTCTTGCCGGTGGGAACAGGACGCTCCGGGAAGATCTCGACCGCCGTCCCATCAGCGCTGACCTCGACGGTTGCGGGGATGACCTCCTTGCAGCCCGTCTTCTCGCGGACGCCCCCACGGTTCATCCAGCAGAGCTCAATGGCCTTGGGATCCAACTTGGTGTCGAAGTCCTTGGGAACTGCAATCGCGAGCTTGATCAGCGCTGTTTTGCGGTCTTTGGGACTCAGCACCAGGTAGTAGTCCGAGCGGGCCGTGGCACGGCCCGAAGAGATGAAGTAGTAGAGCTTGCGGTAATCGCGCTGGGAATCCCAGCGGAACTCGAAGCCGCTGGTGCTGCCGGCATCGGCCAAAACCTTGGGTGATTCAAGGCAGATCGCAGTCAAGGCCGCGCAGACTGCGGCACCGGAAGCAAGAGCGTTGAAGCCCCGAGTCAAGAACCGCTTCACCACACGCAGACCAAAGTGGACAGCCAGTCTGCCTTGTTGACAGGAAAAGAGACAAACAAGACCCTCAGCACATGACTACAAGAGCGCCAAAGCATCGCCAGATAGCAGCATGGTTAAGAACACATTAACGCGAGAATAACAATTAGATAAGGCGCCAGATTTGGGCACAACCCGATCTGTGTGCCCTGCAATACACGCACAAGAGATTCTCACCACTTGTGCACATGTTGTGGTTCGATAGGTTGCGCTCAAGCTCAATCTTGAGCTCATTCCTCTATTTGGTGTGAGGACCATGAAACCGTTCCAGAAGCTTCTTCTGGCACCTGCAGCTCTGGGCCTGATGGCTCCTCTGGCTGCATCTGCCGCTGATCTGCAAATGGCTGGCCTGAGCCAGTACGGCTCCAAGGAGCAGGTGACTTCGATCACCCAGTTCTCCGACGTGCAGCCCACCGACTGGGCTTATCAGGCTCTGAGCAACCTGATCGAGCGCTACGGCTGCGTGGCCGGCTACCCCAACGGCACCTACCGCGGCAGCCGTGCGATGACCCGCTATGAAGCGGCCGCACTGCTGAACGCTTGCCTCGACCGGATCACCGAAGTGACCGACGAGCTGAAGCGCCTGATGAAGGAGTTCGAAGCCGAGCTCGCCGTCCTCAAGGGCCGCGTTGATGGCCTCGAGGCCAAGGTCGGCGAACTGGAAGCAACCCAGTTCTCCACCACCACCAAGCTGCAGGGCGACACCTACTGGGCCATCGGCGCCATCACCCCCACCGGCGGGAACAGCAACAGCGCTGGCACCGGCAGCTCCAACTACATCAAGAAAACCGCCGGCGCGACGAACTTCGTCTACGACTTGCGCCTGAACTTCAACACCAGCTTTACGGGCAAAGATCTGCTCTATACCCGTCTGCGTTCGGGCAACTTCAACGACAGCCCCTTCAGCGGCAAGCCTTACAACTTGATGGCGCTGGACCGGAGCTACTCCTCCGCCAACACGGTTGAAATCG
>JBMSIW010000085.1:0-8287 GCA_049418265.1 Vulcanococcus sp. | reverse complement strand
TATTCGATGAAGCTGGGCACTCTTCAACTAGAGAGGAATCTTCTCGATAACACTTCCATCCAGCAGTCTGGCGGGCAGAAGATCGCAGTCTCGATCTTAGATTTCAACGTTGGAGGGAACAGATACCAGCCAGGTGAGACCGCTCATCTTTCTTGCGGTGACTTAACAATCAAACAAGATGGAAGCCTTATATTTATACCTGCTAAAGGCTTTGTTGGAGCAGTTCCACAAGTCACTTATAACCTCACAGATGGAACCAGAACTGGCCCTTCCTCGACAGCAGACATTCAAGTCACGTCTTACCAACTCATTGACACCGATGAATGGGTCACAGGCAAAGAAGGCCAAACAATTACGGGTGAACTTACAGCTGGGGCACACCTCGATAACGGCAAGCAGCCGCAACATCTAGAGATCACCGCAGTGCTCGATCCTACAGGGAGGCCACTAAGCAAAGATGCATCAAGTGGTCATTTTGTCGGCGAGATACGAGATGAAAACAACGAAATCGCAGGCAAGATAGATATTGATCCCACATCTGGCCACTACACATTCACACCAAACCCACACTGGACAGGAAACATAGGAACAGACAGTCTTAATCCCATCTCTTATGTCGTCCGTGATGAGAATGGGGTAGAGGATGGTTCATTCTTAGGCATCAAGATTGATCCAACGTGGGCAACGCCGCCTCTAACCGGTCAAACACCAGTCCCGCCAGGCAACTCCGCCGGCAACGTCCAGGTGGGCTCTGGAGAGTTGGGTGCGTACTATCTGGTCAAGGAGGGTGAGCGATTCGACCCTGCACATCCCCAGAGCACGGGGAGAGGCGAAATTGGCGACCTACGCATTGACAACCATGGCAGCGTTTCCTTCGCGTACGACGCCAGCAGAGGCAATACCTGGGCTAACAGCCACCAGGACTTAGTTTCAATGCAAAGAGTCGATGTCGCCACTGGTGACAAAACTGGGACTACTCCTGGGGTGATCAGAAACCCATCAGGGAGAGCTGCTGGCGTCCCGGGATTCACCCGTGGCAATGCCCCCTGGAAAAACCCAATCACAGGAGAGGTTGCTCAAAAACCTCCACAGCAATCATCCGGGACACTCGGATTCGTGGAAAGATGGGTTATCTATAACGCCAAAGGAGAAGTCGTTGGTCACTACTACGTAACCGCAGATCTCAAGGTCACAGAGACTGTCACACACACCTACTCAACTCGCAGAGAGACTGGCGGTGGCCGCCCACCGCGTGATGTCATCTATGAATCAGGGCCCGCAAGGACATCAACCGAGGCCTCAATCACACACATTCATGCGGGCGCAGAAGCCCCTACGGCACAGGAGCGTGCTCAAAACAGCGGAATTGCCCACGATTCCCCTGACGGTTCCGAATCAGGCAGCGATGATCCAACACAAGGTTACGCCGACTATTTGGCAGCCATCGGCCTCCTCAGTGAGGATATTCAGACTGCATTGAAAGAACTACACATCACATCTGCCAAGACGGTCATTGATGAGCACTTCAAAGAAACCATTATTGCGGAAACAGATCAGGGAGAATTGCGTCTCCACCTCTCAGACGGATTGCGACTCGACACCACCGCGCTGAACAAGGACTTCCTACTAGCCCATCCGGACCTCAATCCAGATAGCAGCGGCCAACAAAAATCAGCAGACAATGAAGATCAGCATCCCAATCTTGATACTATTTCTGAATTTGCCTTAAACAACACAGGAGGCAACAAGCCCCCCGAATCGGACGACCAAGAATCGCAGACCTCTCTTGATCAACCTGCTACAGGGATTGAAGGAGCACAATTAGCCGCTGCCTTAAAAACGATCAACGAAAACATCAAGAGCGAACAAGCTGACACCAAGTCAGTGACGTCCATAGAAGATGTCAATCTCACCGAACGGACAGCGAATGACTCTGGCGAAGCAAATGCGGACAACACAGCAGATAACAACACTCCACCAAGTGACGAGACTGAAGCAGAAACAACACAAAACAGCGGCTCTTTCCTGCAACGACTTGTTCAGAAATTCCAAAGTACCGCCGGAGCTCCGACCGCAGACAATGCAAATCCTGCAGCACAAGATGTCGCGACCTCAACTCTGGCAGACCCATTTGTGGTGCTCAACGAGGTCAAGTCAGTCGATGACCCCACCACCTCAGAATCCACTGAGGAGTACCAACCACTAATCGACCCGCAGGAGAATCAAGATCATCTGATGCAATAAGCCTCAACGGGTCTGCTGAGTCATGATGTACCGGCTCAGCAGCAAACCAATCATCAACGTCACATACAGGGTTGAAGTCACACTGAGTAGGACCGAAAAACTCTCCGCTACTGCCGTCGCTGGAAGCACATCGCCATAACCCAGCGTGCCCAAGGTCACAAAGGAGAAATAGCTCAGGCGCTCCACAAGTTCTTCTCCTGGCAGCATCCGCCCCAGGTTGAAGCTTCCTGGTTGCAGCACCTCCAGGGCCGTCGCCAGCTGTCCACCTGTGAGGCCCAGATGCACATAACCTGCCGCACCCAGGCAGAGCACCGCCTCATTAACGCGTCGCACCTGCGCGAGCATCAGCACCAAAGCAATGGCCGTCACCAGATAGAAGCCGCTGATGATCGCGAGGATTGGCACGTGAAAGGCGTGGGCGGCATGGTGGCCCAACACAAACGGAAGCCACATCACACCAACGCACAGTGCCGCCCAGGGGCGATAGAAGCGATAGGGCTGCCAGCCTCGAATCACGATCAGATCACGAGGAATCATCCGCACCGCGATCAGCACCATCACGAGCACACTCAGCGGCAGCAGCAGCCGCTGGATCGGGTTCCCCTCCAGGTTCGTGAAGGGCATCACCAGGATGGGCAACAGGGTCGAAAACAGAAACAACACATACCAAGGCTCCCGCTGCTGCAATCGATCACCGATGGAGGAGTAAGGCATCAGCGCTCCTCCTCCAGCTTCTCGATCAACTCCCGCTCCTGCGACGCAATGAAGCGGCTCAGCAGCAGGCCAATCAACAAACTCAGATAAAGCGTGCTGCTAATGCTCAGCAGGACCGCAAACGATTCGCCCACGGGGCTGGCTGGCACCACATCGCCGTAGCCCAGGCTCCCCAGGGTCACAAACGAGAAATAAGAGAGCCGTGCCATCAGCTCCTCATGCAGAGCCATGGCACCCAGGTTGAAGCTATCGGGATCGATCAGTTGCAGCACCGTTGCCATCAGCCCGGCCGTCAGCCCCAGATGCACATAACCTGCAGCCCCCAGACACAGGGTTCGAGCCGACACCCGATCGCTATTGGCCAACACCTGGATGATGCGCACTGCGGTCAGCAGATAAAACAGTGCCCGCATCGCCACGATCAAGAGATGGAGCACAAAGGGTGGGCGATGGGCCGCCAGCACCGGCCACCAAACGCTCAAGGCTGACCACAGACCCAGCAGCCGGTAGATCCCATTGAGGCGCAGCCCGCCCCAATGGGCGACCCAAGCCGGTAAGGCCCTGAGGGACTGCATCACCAGCAGCGTGACAGCCAGAGGCATCGCCAACCGCTGCAACAGGGTTCCATCAAGGTTGGCGACTGGGAACAGGACGATCGGCAACACGGCCGTCAACAGAAACAGCGGAAAGTGCCGTTCTTTGGCGCAGATCGCTGCTGCCGAGAGACGCATCGGGGCCTCCACCCTCATGGCTTCAGCTCCTGCAGTTGTGCCATTGAGCGTTGCCGCAGGCCCTCGGGCAAGGGCTCATAACCCAGGACCTGAGCTTCGGCCTGCCCCTCCTTGGAGAGCCCGTAGCTGATGGCCGCTCTGAGCACCTCGGCCTTTGGTCCCAAGCCCACTCGCGGCATCAGTAACTCGGTGACCACACCCAACGGATAGCCATCGCCTTGCCTGTTCAGGGCACGCCGCACCAAGGCTGGTTCCGGCCTCAGGAACTGGCCCTGTGATCCCTCCAGGGCTGCTGTCTGCAGACGCCCACGGCCATACAAAAAGACCGTCTCCAGATAGCCAAGCGATCCCGGTTGCTGCATCAGTGCCGTCGCCATCTCCTCATTGCTTTTCACACGTTGAGCCGCGCGGTCATGCCAGACCTCCTGCGTGCTCCCCAGGTAGTGCCGAAGGTTCGCCGTGGTGCCTGATCGGCGACTGCGCACCAGCAAATGGATCGGCCGATCAGCGCAGCCCAGCGCCTTGAACGTCTTGATCTGACCCGCAAAAACCTGGCGAAGCTGATCGCGGCTCAGGCGCAGGCGGCAGTCGGGGTTGTTGTAGGCCACGGCGATCGCCCCAGCCACCATCGGGATGCGCAGCCAGCGCCCTGGAGTCAGCGATGTCTGCGTGCCGTTGAACGCACTGCGATCAGAACCGGCAAAGTCCACCAGCCCCTGGTCCAGTTGATCCTCTCCCTCGCTGGAGCCCATCGGTTCGTAGCCAATCGTCAGTCCCTTCCTGACGAGCAGATGGGTGAACCAGCGCTGATAGAGCGGGGCCGGGAAGGTGGCCCCTGCTCCCTGCACGGAGGGGGCAGGGGCAGCCATCGGTGGCGCCTCAATCCTGGTGCACCCGGCCAAGAGAACCAGGGTGGAGCTGAGCAGGGCAGCCGGCCGGCTCACTCGAGCACCCGTGCTGGGGTGGTGCACACCCAGGTGCGGGCAATGCCCTTCGCCGACAGGAACGGGGCGTCGTAAAAGTTGGCACGCCCCTTGGCGGAATCGCTGCTCTGCACGCGCCATTGCTCCCTCTCACAGCTCAGCGTGAGCGTCAACCGGCCGCCATCGGGCTGCTGGAGATGAAAAACACGCATCCCGTCGTACAGGCCCACAGGTTTGGCCTGCAGTTGCTTGAGAAGAATCGCCAAGCTCTGATCCGGTTGCCCTGCTGCTCCTGCTGCGTCACGGAGACCGCCGGAAAGCAGCGGCGCAAGGACCAGTGCAAGGGCCGCCCCGGCGCGAAGCCGTCTCAGGGAGCTCGCCATGGCCGAGTCGCAGTTCAGCGTCAGTTTGCTGAACCAGAAACACCTTGTCATCGATGGACTTGCGGCCGTTCCTGACATCTGCATCCATCCTCACTAGCGTCCATTGGCGATCTCCTACCCGCCGATGAAGACTGCTGCCGTGAGGGTCCTGACTGCTGCCCTGCCGTTACTGGCCTCGGGCGCTGCCTTGGCTCAGGCCAATGGCCTGATCTACCCGAACCCAGGCACGGTCTGTGATCAGGTGGGCCGCGTTTGCTACGACAGCTATGGCCCCTCTGTCGGCATCACTGCTGAGATCTACGGGCCCGATGCCGGAAACACCCTGGCGCGAAACCTCAGTCAAAGCAGCAATAGCCGCGACTTCCGGCTGAGCACCGGTCAGGCCTGCAGCGTGGCAGAACGCACCTGCTGGAATGACGGCTGGGGCAAAAGCAAGGTGGCTACTGGGCTCACCCAACAGCTCTTTGGCAGTGTGCAGGCCGCCAAGCAGGTCTCTCGCGGCAGCGGCCTCTGCAGCTTGAGCCGGGGATCCATGCGGGTCTTCGACGGAGGCTGCACCCTCAAGCAGGTCAAGCAAGGCAGCGAGAACCGCTACGAGGTGAAGCTGGAGAACGGCAACCGCTACGTCTTCAAGCAACAGGGCAGCAACTTCGTGATCAACGACGGCTTCGGCGGGAACTGGCCGGCGACTTTCGTGGATCACGGCAACACCGGCATCTTCCGCTTTGGCGACTACAAGCTGGTGGCCACCCAGAACAACGGAGCCCCGGCGAGCAACGCCAATGGCGCCGTGGGTACGGCCCTTGGAAACCTGCTGAATGCCCTCTTTAAGTAGGTCCGCCTGGAGCTGGCCGCTCACCCTGCTGCTGACTGGGGCCCCCTGGGCCCCGGTCGCCCGCGGGGCGGAAGTGGTCGTTCCTGTTCCCAGTCCCTACAGCTACGACGACGCCAGCCTGCGGCAATTGCAGGTGCGGGGAGCCTGGGGTCGTTATTTGACCTTCACCGGTCACAGCGTGATCGAGTGGCCTGCCAAGGCCGCTGAGTTCCAGGCCGGTGACCCGGGCACGGTGCGCTGCAACAGCAGCCGCTGCTGGCGCGAGGGCTATGTGGCCCCCAGTTTCCGCGGCGGAACGCCGGCAGGCTCCCTGCGGCACTTCTTCCAATACCAACTCGATTGCCGCGATCGCACCTTTGATCGTCTTGGCGACGTACGGCTCCCCGGCCACTACCCCAGGGGATGGCAGCCCGTGCTGAATGATCCCGTCGCGCTGGCCGTCGCCAACGCCTGGTGCTCACGTCTCGCCGAGCTGCCGAAGGGGCCCTGAGCTCAGAAGTTCAGGTTCAGCACGTTGTGACCACGGGGCCCAGAGGGCTTCTTGAATTCAAGCGGCATGTGATCGTCATCGGGCACTTCGACGCTGTAGCGCGCTGAGGCGGCATCCATGTGCGACTGCTCCGCAGAAAGGCCGTAATCGGAGGGTGGCAGAGCCGTCGAGAGCACGATTGGCTCCATGGCGGAGGCTTTCAGAGCGAATCCGCTACCGACAAGGAGGCTGCAGGCTGCTGCGAGCGCGAAGGTCTTCATGGCCAGGTGTGTGAGGGGGGCCTGTCTTCGCCTTAGCTACGGCCAGAGAAAAATGGCAACAGGTGCTGCACTCCGGGTTTGCGATCTGTTGCAGAACCCCCAGATCGCTGACGGGCACTGACATTGCTGGCGCGCTGCAGTTGCGCTGAAGGTTGCCTCGCTCCGTCGCGCATGCCTTCGCCATGACGCGGAAGCGCGCCGTCAAGCCATTGCGAGCACAACGGGACTTAAAGCCACTGCCGCAACCAGGGAAGGCTCAGACCAATCACGTTCGAGAAGCAGCCATCGAGGCGCTCCACCAGACATCCGCCTCGGCCCTCCAGGGCAAATCCGCCGGCGCACTGCAGCGGTTCTCCGGTCGCCACATAGGACTCGATCTCGGCGTCGCTGAGGTTGGCAAAGAGCACCCGGGTGGTCACGGCCGCCAGGCGCTCCTCGCCCGCCGCGCTGATCAGGCAGTGGCCCGTGTGCAACGCGCCCCAGGCCCCGCGCATCCGCCGCCAGCGCTCGATGGCCTCGGCCGCATCCGCGGGCTTACCGAAGACCTCCCCCTCAAAGGCCAGGACCGAATCGCAACCCAACACCGCCGAGATCGAGGCATCCCTGAAGGCATCGCGCACGGCCTGGGCCTTGGCCCGCGCCAGCAGCTGGACCAGCTGAGCCGGCTCTGGATGGCTGATCGCATCTTCATCCACACCACTGACCTGGACGCGATGGGGGATCGCGGCCTGCTCCAGCAGGCGCCGGCGAGCTGGGGAGGCGGAGGCAAGCAGCAGCACAGCCAGTCCTTGAGCTCGGCCCAGTCTCGCAAGGGTCTGAGGCGGCAGAAGCCAGCCGATGACCACAATGAAGGGACCACAGCGCTCCGGTTGATGCAGCCCCGCCTTAGCCAGCAGGAGCAACGGGCGCTGATCCGGGCCAAGCGGGCCGTGCGCTGCCTGCCCTTCCGGCGCCGCTTCTACGAAGAACTTGAGGAAGAAGCCCTCAGCAGCACCCAGCTCGCCGCGCGCTCCGATTGGAGCGCCCTCAGCCAGCAGCGTCTCTCGGCGAACCACTGCGAAGACCTGCTGATCTGGCTGATCCAGCTCGGGGTGCTGCGCCGCGAGGTCGATGGCCAGGGCCTGACCGAACGGGTCCGCCTGACGCCCCTCGGGCGAGTCGTGCTCTCGGACTGGCCCGGGGAGATCCCCGGCGCCAGCCTTCCCTCGCGCCTACGCCACTGGCTCAAGCAGCACTGGCCCAGGCTCTAACGCGGTCCTTCCGTGAGTTCACGGATGCCGCGGGGTGGTGATAGCTGAGAGCATCAAGCAACGGAGCCGGAGAGCGCCGTTAGCGTGATGAAACCACCCACACTTCTGGATCAGCAAGCCATAGCCACCCTGTTTGCCGGTGGCCTGTTGATCGCCATCTCCTTCCTCACGAACTACGGCCATGGAGCCTTCTTCCACTTCTCAGCCCTTCCGCTGGATGAGCAGATCGGAGTATCTCTCCACACTGCCGCTCTGGCGGCGCTGTTTGGCGACGCTGAACTGGCGTCCCGTCTTCGAGATCGAGCAAGAGACCGCCTGGTTGAGACACGTCAACGCGAGATTCGACGCCTTATCGCAACCATCAGATTTGCGCTCGCAGACACCCCCTCAAGCCGACTGCGACTGAACGAAGAGCTGGCCGCTCTGCTTGAAGAACTCCAGGTGGTGAACGCCAGCA
>JBMSIW010000084.1:0-8452 GCA_049418265.1 Vulcanococcus sp. | reverse complement strand
TCGCGGTCCCGGTTCTGGAAGCGATCCCGCGCGCCATCACGTCCACCGTCTCGGCCACCGTCTCGCCCGCCGTCTCGGCTCCACTCGCGTCGACCTTGGCGTGCACCATCGCGACCGCCATCGCGACCCCAATCACGATCGCGACCACCATCGCGACCCGCGTCACGGCCGCCAGCCCTGCCACCATCACGGCCGGACTCGCGGTAGGGAGAACGGCCGGCGGGCCCATCAAAACGGCGGCCCTGGGGACGGCCCTGGGGACGGGCGGAGCGGCGCTCCGGTCCACTGGATCCCTCAGCACGCCGCTCAAAGCGGGGCCGACGCTCGCCGAACTCGGGACGCTCGCGGCGCTCCTCGCCAGCTTCAGGGCTCCACTCACCCCGTGGTTTGAAGGGCCGTGCCCCGCCACGACCAGCCGGACGCGCACCTCCGCGCCCTGCCATGCGGTCGGAAAAGCGGCCACCGGAGCGCGGAGGTTGGCCTGAACCGGCGCCCTGACGTTGGTCCTTACGACGATCAAAACGTGGGCTCATCGGTCTCAGGCAAAGGGTTATCAGTCGGCGTCCTCGAGTTCTGCCAGCAGCTGGGCAAGGCGGCTGGGGTTCTGCAGAAAGAGCCAGCCCACCATTGTCTCAAATCCCGTCGCCCTGCCATAAAGACCGGCCTCGCCTTTCCGTGGCCCGCGGCCCGCACGGTTGCGACCACGGCGGACCCATTCGCGCTCCTCATCACTCAGCAAACCCCGCTGCTCCAGGCGCTCAAGCGCTGCGGATTGGGCATCAGCACAGACATCCGAGACCACGGCGCGATGGAGATCGGCGCTGCGGCCCGGCAAACGACAACGACGCAGGCGCTGATGCAATTCCCAAACGGCATCACCCAGCCACGCCAGTTGAAGCGGGCCCAGCTCTCCAGGCATCCCTGGGGGCTGAAGCTGGGCCAACCAGGCGTTGGACTCAGGCCGCGATGGATCCGAGGGCGGTGTTGAGGTCGGGCTGGAGATGGAGGAACTCCTCAAGCCTTACCAGTTTCACCGTCTGAACCACCCGGGCATTACCCACGACCAGGAACTGGAGTTTCTGGTCGTTGCAGTGCTTGGCGAACTGCACCAGAGCACCCAAGCCGGAGGAGTCGATGAAATCGATCTTGCTCAGATCGAGCACCAACGGCTGAGGGGTGCTGGTGAGGTGGTCGTTGATGAAGGCGAGAAACTGTTTCTCGGAATAGGCGTCCAGCTGACCGGTGAAACTGAACAGCAGACAGCCGTCTTGCTGTTCAAAGCCACCGCGCAGGGAGACGGTCAATCGCTGCAGATCAGTGATGGCTCCTGACCTCTGACGTCACGGGCGACCGCAGTGTAATGACGGTTTTCGCAATGGGCAGGACCGCAACAAAGTGCGATTGATCTTGAGCAGGTCAGCCGCGGCGATCCGCCATGAGGGATGCAAACCGGCCGAAATGGTGATCGGCGTCGTGGGGGCCGGGACTGGCCTCGGGGTGGTACTGAACCCCGAAAATCGGCTTCTGGCGGTGGGCAAACGCCGCCACCGTGCGGTCGTTGAGGTTGAAGTGCGTCACCTCCGTCTGCTCGGGGTTCAGCGAGGACGCATCGAGGGCAAAGCCGTGGTTCTGGCTGGTGATCTCCACCACCCCCGTGCTGCCGCAGGGATGGTTTAAGCCCCGGTGGCCGTAGCCCAACTTGAAGGTGCTGCCGCCCAGGGCCAAACCGAGAATCTGATGGCCCAGGCAGATGCCGAACAGAGGCAGGTTGCTCTGTTGCACCAAGCCCTTCGCCAGTTCAATCCCCTCGCTGACCGCTGCCGGATCACCGGGGCCGTTGGAGAGGAAGACCCCTTCTGGATCCAGGGCTAAGACCTGCTCGAGGCTGGCATTGGCGGGAAGCACCGTGACGGCACAGCCATGGGCCACCAGGCGCTCGAGGATGGCGCGCTTGATCCCGAAATCAATCGCGACGACGCGATAAGGGGTCGCCGGATTCTGCTGAAGCCGCTGATCGAAGTCAGCTGAGCAGAGCTGCTCCCAGGCATAGGGAGCAGCGGTGGTGACGCTCTGGGCCAGATTCAGACCCGCCATCGAGGGCATGGCCCGCACCTGCTCAAGCAGTTGCTGGGGACTGGTGCCATCGGTGCTGATGGCGCCGTTGATGGCCCCCCCATCGCGGAGGTGCCGCACCAAGGAGCGGGTATCAACGCCGGAAATGCCCACCACGTTGTGGGATTCGAGCCAGGACTCGAGCCGCTCTTCCATGCGCCAGCTGCTGGCCTGGGGAGCCAGCTGCCTGGCGATCACCCCGCGGACATGGGGGGCATCGGCCTCCTGATCAGCAGAGTTGACACCCGTATTGCCCAGTTCGGGGTAGGTGAAGGTGACGAGCTGGCCCGCGTAGCTGGGGTCCGTCATCACCTCCTGGTAACCGGTCATGCCGGTGTTGAAGACCACCTCGCCAAGGGCTGTGCCCTTGGCACCAAACGCTTCTCCGCGCAGCACCAGGCCATCGGCCAGGACCAGAACTGCAGCAGTCGGGGTGAGGGCACTCGTCATGGGGGCCATCATCCCGTAAGGGGTGTCTAGGGAAGAGCGGAGCGAAGAGCCTGCAGCCGCTGCCAGCCCGCGCCGCTCTCCAGGGCCTCGAGCGCCATGACCAAGGCGCTCTCAACGGTGTCACTCAAACCAGCGGCCCAGAGCACCAGTGCGGTGTTCAAGGCCACCACATCCCGCTGGGCGGCGCTGCCGTGCCCCTTCAAGACGGACTCAAGGATGGAGGCATTCAGCTCAAGGTCTCCTCCCACCAGTGCCTCCATCGGCGCAACGGCCAGCCCAAGGGCGGCGGGATCAAGCTGCTGGACCCTGACCTGCCCCGCCTCGATCAGCCGCAACTGACTGGGACCAGAGAGGGAGGCCTCATCGAGACCGCCGTGGCCGAAGACCACGACCCCACGCCTGAGACCCAGGCGGCAGAGAGCCTCAGCCATGGGATCCAGAAGATCGGCCGCACCAACCCCCAGCACCTGAAAGTCAGGACGTAGCGGATTCACCAGGGGACCCAGCAGGTTGAACACCGTGCGGATCCCCAGGGCACGCCGCAGGGGGGCCAGTCCCACCAGAGCCGGGTGCCAGCCAGGGGCAAAGAGAAAGGTCACGCCGGTCTCAGGGAGAACCTTCACGACCGCGTCCGTGGTGGCCTTGAGGTTCAGGCCCACCGCCTCAAGAACATCGGCGGAGCCCACCTTGCCGCTGGCGCTGCGGTTGCCGTGCTTGGCGACATGGGCCCCGCAGGCGGCAGCGACGAATGCCACGGCTGTCGAGATATTGAAGGTGTTAGCCCCATCGCCACCCGTACCGCAGGTGTCCACCAAAGGAAGCGCTGGACGGGGGCAGGGCAAGGGCGCCGCTGCCCGCAGGACCTCCGCCATGGCCGCCAGCTCTTCGCCGTTCAAACCCTTGGCCCGCAGGGCTGCGAGCAAGGCGCCGGTCACAACCGGTTCGATCTGCTCCGACAACCAGCCCTCCATCAGGGCGCTGGCCTGGGCTGTGTCGAGGGACTCCCCGCGCAACAGCTGATCCAGAAGAGCAGACCAGGAGGTCGTGGGGGCCATGGGATGGGAGGTGACGCGGTAGCGGTGGCTGGAGGTGTAGCAGAAGTCTTTAGGGACTGTCCTGATCGGATGTGTCGAATCCCGAGCCCACGGACTGTTCGGCGGCCTCGGCCCCAGGGCGGAATCCATCAGCCCAGATGGCGCGGCAGCGCTGGTTCAGCTGCGCCTGATCCAAGCCCCAGAGACGCAGGGTCTTGTGCAGATCGTCCTGCAGATCGTGGGCTCCAGGGAAACCCGTGTAACGCATCAGAAGCCGACCGATCTCCACCAGATCGGCGTCGGCTGGCGACGCGGTAGCCAGCAATCGATCCACCAGGTCCCGATCGGTCGCATACAGAGGATGAACCTGCTGGTCTTCACCCATGGGAACTGGCCGCCACTGGCACAAGGCTCCCATCTTCTGAGCAAAAACGGGCCGCTGTGACCGCTGCCTAGGTTGGCGGGACCTTGCAGCGATCCATGGCGGCCATCCGCTTCGGCCTGATCCAGCGCTACCTGCGTCCTTACCGGCGCACCGTGCTGCTGGGCATCGCCGCGCTGGTGGTGGTGAACCTGTTGAGCGTGACCATCCCCTTGATGGTCCGTGGGGTGATCGACGACCTGCAGGACGGCTTCACCTACAACGACGTGCTGCGGCAGGCCGCTCTGATCATTGCCTTGGCCACCGCCATGGGGGCCGTGCGACTGATCTCGCGGATGTTGGTCTTTGGGGTGGGCCGCCAGGTCGAGGCGAACCTCAAACAGCAAATCTTTGACCACATGCTCCGCCAGGAGCCTGGTTGGGTGCAAAGCACCGGCAGTGGGGAAGTCATCAGCCGGGCCACCAGCGACGTGGAAAACGTCAGGCGACTGCTGGGCTTTGCCGTGTTGAGCCTCACGAACACGGTTCTGGCCTATGCCTTAACCCTGCCGGCCATGCTGGCGATCGACCCCTGGCTGAGCCTCGCCGCTGTGGGGCTCTATCCCTTGATGCTGGTCACCGTGCGCCTCTTCGGAGGTCGCATGATGCGCCAACAGCGTCGTCAGCAAGAAGCACTGGCGCAGCTCAGTGATCTGATCCAGGAAGACCTCTCCGGGATCAGCGCGATCAAGATCTACGGCCAGGAGCGCACCGAGCGGGCGGCCTTTGAACAGCGCAACCGGCGCTACCGCGATGACGCGCTTCAACTGGCACGCACACGCAGCACCCTGTTTCCGCTGCTGGAGGGAATCTCATCGATCAGTCTTTTGCTCCTGCTGGCCCTGGGCAGTGGACAGCTCGAAAGCGGACGGCTCTCCATCGGTGATCTGGTCGCCCTGATCCTTTATGTGGAGCGACTGGTCTTCCCCACGGCCCTGTTGGGTTTCACCCTGAACACCTTCCAGACCGGCCAGGTGAGCCTGGAGCGCGTTGAAGATCTGCTGCGGCGCCAGCCGCGGATCGAATCACCCGCGGTACCCCAAGCGATGCCCGTCCGGCAGGGCGCGCAAGCAGCGGCCGTTGAGGCCCGCAATCTCTGCCTGCGCTACCCGGACGCCGAGCGCAACACCCTTGAAGGCGTCAGCTTCCAACTCAAGCCAGGGGAACTGGTGGCCCTTGTGGGTCCCGTGGGGTGCGGCAAAACAACCCTGGCTCGCGCCCTCGGCCGGATGGTGGAGGTGCCTGCCGGACAGCTCTACCTCGATGGGGTGGATGTGACCGCGCTGGAGCTACCCGTGCTGCGCCGCCAAGTGGCGCTGGTGCCGCAGGAGGGCTACCTCTTCACCGCGACCCTGGCCGACAACCTCCGCTACGGCGAGCCCGATGCCAGCCAAGAGCAGGTGCAGCGCTCGGCCGAACAGGCCCGTCTCGCCAGCGACGTCCGCGGCTTCCCTGACGGCTACGGAACCTTGGTCGGCGAGCGAGGCATCACCTTGAGCGGAGGCCAGCGTCAGCGAACGGCCCTCGGCCGCGCCCTGCTGGTGGAAGCCCCTCTTCTGGTGCTTGATGACGCCCTGGCCAGCGTGGACAACAACACGGCCGCCGACATCCTGCGCTCCATCCGCGGACAGCAGGACCGCACGATCCTGATGATCAGCCACCAGCTCTCCGCAGCTGCGGCCTGCGATCGCATCCTGGTGCTGGATGAAGGACGGCTGGTGCAGCAGGGCCATCACAGCGAACTGGTGCAGCAAAGCGGGACCTACCGGCGCCTTTGGGAGCGCGAACAGGCTGAAGAACAGCTGCGAAAAGCAGCCTGAAATCACACTTCTGATACGCAGCCAGACAAGGTCCAAGGTCCTGGCTTAGCTGAGGGCACTGCTCCTGCCCAGGGCTACCCATGCTGAACGGCACCTCCTATCGGCTTCGCTGCACCCTCACCTTCGGCGACATCTACGGCCAAATCCTGATCTGGATGGTGGTCATCTTCGCCAGCCTTGCGGCAGGGCTGGCCTTAATGGGCACCAGCAAACCGCTCGTGGCCTTGCTGGGCGTTGGCTTGATCCTGGTGCTGTCACTGCCCTTTCTGCTGTTCGCCTTCACCACCACCCTGCTGAACCACATCGCCCTGGATCCAGCCACTGGCGAGAGCTGATCTGCCTAGGCTCCAGGCACCTGCAGGGCCTTGGTGTTCGGTTTGTTTCAGGGGATGGGTGGCTCCAAGTCCAGCTTGATTGCACCTGAAGCGGCGCTGCCCGGTCGGGACACGCCCCTGCGAACGGCGGAGCGTCATGCGGTGCTGGGGAGCGCACTGAAGGCGCCCCTGAGCACCAGTCAGCAGGAAGCTCTCTTTGGTTGCGGCTGCTTCTGGGGCGCGGAAAAGGGCTTCTGGCGACTACCGGGGGTGATCAGCACCGCCGTGGGCTACGCCGGTGGGTTTACACCCAATCCCACCTACGACGAGGTCTGCTCGGGCAGAACCGGACACACCGAGGTGGTGCGGGTGGTCTGGGATATCAATGCCATCGATTTCAGCGACCTGCTCAAACTCTTCTGGGAGTGCCATAACCCAACCCAGGGCATGGCCCAGGGCAACGACAGCGGCACCCAGTACCGCTCATCCATCTATGTGAACGAGGCCAAGCTCCTGCAGCAGGCCCTGGCCTCGAAGGATCGCTACCAGAGCTTGTTGGATGCAGCCGGCAGGCCGGCGATCACCACAGAGATCGCCGAGAACAAAGCCTTTTTCTTCGCCGAGGACTACCACCAGCAGTATTTGGCGCGTCCTGGCAGTCGCCCCTACTGCTCCGCCCAGCCCCAAGGGGTGCTGTTGGATGACCAGTGGGCTGGCTGCGATTACAAGCTGCCGAAGGCCGTCTGGAGTCACTACGACTGGAGCATCAGCCACTGCGTGCTGCGCGGCGACAACAGTCCGATTGCTCTTTGAGCAGCGACCTGTGATCATCTCTGCGTGATTCCCCTTGTCGCCCTGGTGCTGGCTCAGGCCATGCAGTCCCCCTGGTGGGAGGACTACGCCATCAAGGACCGCTACCTCTGTCAGGACAAGGGAACCCTGGTGCTGGAGCGCAATCAATCCCAGGCCTCGTTGATCACCGGTCGCTTCCGCAGAACCTTCTTCCGCCAGGACAGCAGTGAGCCCGGTCTTCGCTACAGCAGTGACGGCATGGAACTGATCCTTCGGGGTGATGAGCTCACCCTTGAGCAACTCCCCATGCGGATGCAGTGTCAGCGTGTGGATCAGGTCTGATGAATCCTCTGCCTGATCGCACCGTGATTGTGGGGATCCTGGCCACCCTCGGTCTGGTCTTCGCCCTGATCTTCTGGACCGTGCGCCTGAGCCCGAGCACCGAGCCCCCCATGCTCTGGAAGGAACAACCAACCCTGAAGGCGCCCCAAAAGGCTCCATCGGGCCTGAGCCAACCAGGCTCTCTGATCTAGGGGCCGTGAGCACTCCCCTGCGCTCCAAGCGCCAGTTGCGGAACAATGACCAGGCCCAACTGGAGTCGCTGAGCGTCATCGCCAACGAGGATCCCGCCACCACGTCTCGCCAGCTGCACCCGCTACCGCGGGGCCTGGTGGAGCTCTACGGCCTTCTTGCCGTGCTGTTCGTGCTGGTGCCCGAATGGATGGCTGATGGGGCCCTGGCGGGGCTTCGTTCCGGCCGGCGGGGTAGCGAGCTGCCCATGACCACCATGGCCTGGCAGCGGGTCCCGGAATTGCGTCTCGCCTCGATGAACCTGCGTGAGCTACGGGCCCTGGCGGCCGAACTCCGTCTCTGGGGATATGGGGGTCTAAACCGCGATCAATTGAGCCGCCGACTGCTGCGGAGAATCAAGGCCAGACGGGGCAAAGCGCTGTGATAGCTTCTTTCTCGCCGGGGCGTAGCGCAGCTTGGTAGCGCACCACTTTGGGGTAGTGGGGGTCGTGGGTTCAAATCCCGCCGCTCCGATTTTCTGATCCGGCATCAGCTCAACGACCACCCGAAAGGGTGGTTTTTTTGTCGTTGATCCCAGCACCGAAGGACTACTCCAAGCGGGTCTGAACCCTGTAGCGCTCCAGCCAACGATTCACCCGCGCCCGCTGAGAAGGGGGAACCTCCTCGAGCAACTGGGACAACTCCAGTGCGGCCAGCCGCTTGAGATCGCGAACATCAACATGCCAGAGGGCTTCCGCCTCACGAATCAAGCGCGCCCAGGTGCGGGTGTTCTGCCAGCGCTGCACTTTGCTGCTGGCGCAAGGCCGAAATGGCCTGCCCCGTGCTTTTGGTGACATGGGCTGGACCCCAAGGCAACCCAACCATGGGAAGCGTCCTGATGCAGTGGATCAAATGGAGGGGTCCGCTTCCTGATCCTGAAGCAAATCAGGCAATGCGGCGCTCGAGGCTTTCCTCGACCGGCACCACGGGGAAATCCAG
>JBMSIW010000083.1:0-8551 GCA_049418265.1 Vulcanococcus sp. | reverse complement strand
TCCCAGGTCGTCTTTATCGATGGGCTGCCGGCCAAGCAGCACTACCGCAAATACAAGATCCAGAGCAGTTCGATTCGCTCCGGACATTCCGACGATTTCATGGCCATGGCCGAAATCATGCGGCGACGCTTTCGCCGCTGGGCCCAGGCCAAAGCGGAAGGCGCTGATCTGCGGGAGCTGCGCCGAGCCGCTGGTAGTGCGCTCCATACCGGCGGCCTCAACGACTGGCCTGACGTCGTCATGATCGACGGTGGCAAGGGCCAGCTCTCAGCGGTGATGGAGGCGTTGCGGGAGTTGAACCTGGATGAGGATCTCGTGGTCTGCTCCCTGGCCAAGCAGCGCGAGGAGGTCTTCATCCCTGGAGCGAAACAGCCTCTGGACAGCGAAGCCGATCAACTCGGCGTGCAGCTCCTGCGCCGCTTGCGCGATGAAGCCCACCGCTTTGCGGTCAGTTTCCATCGTCAACAGCGGGGAGAGCGGATGAAGCGCTCACGGCTCTCCGACATTCCGGGGATGGGGCCGAAACGCATCAAAGAGCTCCTGGCTCACTTCCGATCCATCGATGCCATTCAGTTGGCCAGCGTGGAGAGCTTGGCCGCTGCGCCCGGCATGGGACGGGGTATGGCCCAGGTGGTCTGGGAGTACTTCCACCCCCAGCAGAGCGAGGCGCCCATGGAGCTTGAGAATGAACAACCCCTGGAGATGGTCGGTTGAGGTTGTCCCGGCTCATCGCCGCCCTGCTGGTGGGAGTTCTGGTTTGGGCCTTGCCTGCCCAGGCCGCTCCAGGTCTTTGCGTCGGGCCGATCTGCGGCGATGAGATCACCCGCAGTGCCAAGCACCACTTTCAGCTGCGGATGCGGATTAGTGATCAGCAGGGCCATCGCGAGCGTCTCACCGTTGATTGCCGCAGTGGTGCGCTGAGTCCAGCTGCCGGCTTGGTGGAGCGTGGCTACGCCGCAGCGGTTGCCCGTAAGGCTTGCCGCCTGGCGGGAGAAGGCCCGGCGTGACGATCGGGATCTGGGTGCTGGGTGATCAACTCAGCCCTGAGCAATCCGCACTGCAGTCCTGCCAGCCTGATCAATGCCGGGTGATCCTGCTGGAGAGCAGCTCGGTGCTGCAGCGGCGCCGGTATCACGCCCAAAAGCTCGTCCTGGTCTGGAGTGCGATGCGCCACTTCGCCGCGGACCTCAGTGGCCAGGGCTGGACTGTGGATCTGCGGGAGTGTGAGCGCTTCGGCGACGGCATTCGCTCCTGGATTGCGGAGCACGGCATCTCCGAGTTGCGCCTGATGGAGCCGGCGGATCGGGAGTTCCGCCGGGCCATTGAGGCCCTCCAACTGCAGGTCCCCGTGATCTGGCTTGCGAGCAACGCGTTCCTCTGGAGCCGTGAGGATTTCGCTGCCTGGGCGGCCCCCTACAAACAGCTGCGTCTGGAGCTGTTTTATCGCGAGGGGCGCAAGCGCTTCGGTGTCCTGATGGAGGGGGAGGGTTCGAGCGCAGAACCCCTGGGTGGTCAGTGGAATTTCGATCAGGAGAACCGCAAGCCGCCAGCGAAGGGTCTGCAGGGACCAGAGCCGCTTTGGTTTCAACCCGATGCCATCACCGAGGCGGTGATCAGCAAGGTGGAGCAGCTGGATGCTGCCCTGCCCGGGACCTTGCGGCCCTTTCACTGGGGGGTGAGCCGCAGCCAGGCCCTGCAGGTCCTGGATCACTTTGTTGAGACCCGTCTTGCGGGCTTTGGTCCCTACCAGGACGCCATGGTCAGTGGTGAACCGACCCTGTGGCATGCGCTGCTCTCGCCCTATCTGAACCTCGGGCTGCTGCATCCGCTGGAGGTCATTCGCCACCTGGAGCGCGAAGGGCTGCGCCGTGAGGTGCCCTTAGCCGGCCTGGAGGGGGTGATTCGTCAGATCCTCGGCTGGCGGGAGTACACCCATGGCCTGTACCACTGGTTTGGTGGCGATTACCCCGCGAGCAACCACTTCGCGGCCGATCGGCCGCTGCCTGGTTGGTTGGAGCAGCTCGGGGGCAGTGGCATGCGCTGTCTTGACACAGTGCTCGAGGAGATCGCCGCCAGCGGCTACGCCCATCACATCCAGCGGTTGATGGTTCTGGCGAACTACGGACTGCTGGCGGGCCTGAACCCCCAGGCCCTGACCGCCTGGTTCCACCGCATGTTCATCGATGGCTTCGATTGGGTCATGCAGACCAACGTGCTGGGAATGGGTCTGTTTGCCGACGGTGGCCGGCTGGCCAGCAAGCCCTATGCGGCCAGCGGTAACTACATCAAGCGGATGAGCACCTATTGCAAGGGGTGCCGTTACGACGTCAAAGCGCGAACGGGTGACAACGCCTGTCCCTTCAACAGCCTGTACTGGGATTTCTTGGCCCGTCACGAGGGCGAGCTCCGCCGTAACCCGCGCATGGCCTTGGTGATCAAGCAGCTCGACAAACTCCCCGCTGAGGAGCTCGGTGCGATCCGAGCTGCTGCGGGCCGCCATCTGGAAGCGTCGGCACCAGCTCCTCGATGAGGGCCATGCGGCCTACCTTGTTGGCCTGTTTGGCTCAGACCTGTGCTCACCCTGGCGGCCCTCCCCCCTGAGGCCTACCTCTGGTTCAAGACCCTCCACATCGTTGGCGTGGTGGTCTGGTTCGCCGGGCTGTTCTATCTCGTTCGCCTCTTCATCTATCACCGGGAGGCTGAGGAGCTCGAGCCAGCGCTGCGGGCTCCCTTCCAGGCTCAATACGCGCTGATGGAGAAGCGGTTGGCCAACATCATCACGACCCCCGGCATGGTCGTGGCGGTGTCCATGGCGATCGGCCTACTGGTCTCCAACCCGGCCTGGCTGCAGCAGGGCTGGATGCACGCCAAGCTCGCTTTTGTGGCTGCTCTGTTGGCGTATCACGTCTTCTGTTATCGCCTGATGGGGCAATTGCAGGCGGGGACCTGCGGCTGGAGTCCCAAACAGCTCCGTGCTCTCAACGAGCTGCCGACCCTGCTGCTCGTGATCGTGGTGATGCTGGTGGTGTTCAAAAACCAGTTCCCCACCGGTGCTGCCACCTGGTTCATCGTGGCCTTGGTGGTGTTCATGGCCGCCTCGATTCAGTTCTATGCCCGTTGGCGGCGGTTGCGGGCTGAACGGGAAGCCGCCGCTGCAAGCTGAAGGGATGGAGAGTCTGGGACCCCGCAATTCCCATCCGCTGCGCTCGGTGCTTGAGCGGGTGACTCCCGAGAGCTGCCCCAGCAGCTTCAACTTCCACTGCCACACCACCTGCAGCGACGGCAGTTTGAGGCCCGATGAGCTGGGGCAACAGGCGATCGCGCTGGGATTGGAGCACCTGGCGGTGACCGATCACCACAGCACCCAGGCCTTCAGGCCGCTCCAGCAGTGGTTGGCCGAGCAGCAGCAGCAGGGAATCCCGGTGCCTCAACTCTGGAGCGGCATGGAGATCAGCTGTCTGCTCGAGGGCTGTCTGGTGCATGTGTTGGCCCTCGGCTTTGAGCTCGATCACGCCGCCTTGGCGCCCTACAGCACTGGTCAATCAGCCGTGGGCGATGCCCTGCGTGCTGGGGAGGTTCGCCAACGCATCCACGCCGCTGGAGGCCTGGCCCTGCTGGCCCATCCGGGTCGTTACCGGCTCTCCTTTCAGCGATTGATCCCCGCAGCGGCTGCCTTGGGGTTCGATGGGGCTGAGGCCTACTACGACTACGAGATGCAAGCGCAATGGCGGCCGACGCCACTGGTTTGTGAATCGGTTGCTGAGCTGCTTGAGAAACACGCACTTCTACGAAGTTGCGGCACCGATACCCATGGCTTGGAGCTTTGTGGCCGCTAGGGTTCCCCAAGATCGTGAACCCTTGCGATGGGCCTGTTTGATCGCCTGCTCGGCAACAACCAGTCGCAGTCACCCGTAACCAAGCGGGAACCAGCGAAGAAGAAGGATGAGGCGTTCTTCCTCGATGCTGATTCCTCCAGCAGCATGGGGAACGTCGACTTCATGCGCCAGTCGAACACGATTCGGCGCACCTTCCCAGGAACCGCGAACAACCCTGGTACCAAGGAGATCGTCGATGAGGTCGCCTCGATGACGGCCCGTCGCGTGGTCAAGTCAGAGGGTCTGGGCGATCCCAAACCTGCGGAGCAGCAGACGGATCTCACCGGTGGCATTCCAAAGCCGGTCAAAAAGACCTTCGCCGAGACGATGAGCAAGGCGGAGCTCGATGAGCGCAAGAAGGGCTCCGCGGTGGGTGTGAACGTCCCCGGCGGCCCCGCTGCCATTAAGGCCCAGGAGGATCAACAGAGCACCTCCCAGGCTCAGCCCCAGAGCGGCAGCCAGTCCACCGCCAAGCCTGGCGACATCGGTGCCTTCAAGGGCTGGGTCAAGGATCTCTGATCCTCAGCCTTCCACCAGCGCTTCGGCATCCAGCACCAGCTCGCGCAGTTGCGTGAGCTGGTTTTTTGTGGCTCCCTCCCAGAGTCCGCGGTGGTGAGCCTCCAGCAGACGTTCGGCCATATCGCGCAGGGCCCAAGGGTTGTGCTGACGCAAAAAGGCGTTGACCTGGGCATCGCCGAGCCACTGATCGCTGATGGCCCCGTAGCTCCAGTCGGGGACCCGCCCGGTGCTCGCGTCGTAGGCGAAGAGGTAGTCCAGGCTGGCGGCCATTTCAAAACCGCCCTTGTAGCCGTGCTGCTGCATCCCTTCGATCCACCGGGGATTGAGAACCCGTGAGCGAATCACCTTGTCGAGCTCCCGTTCCAGCCGATGCATCCGTGGCCGTTGGTGGCGCGAATGATCACCAAACCAGAGGGCGGGAGCTTCACCGCGCACGGCCTCAACCGCCGCGCTCAACCCTCCTTGGAATTGGTAGTAGTCATCCGAATCCAGTAGGTCATGTTCGCGGTTGTCCTGGTTATGGAGGACCACCTGAACGTCCATCAAGCGCCGTTCCAGTCCCGCACGATCTGCCGTCGCCGTGATCCCGGAGTGGCCCTCGTAGCGCCAACTGCTCCAGTTCAAGAAGGCCCGGCCGAGATCAGCGCGTTCCTCCCACTCGCCACTGTCAATCAGGCCCTGCAAACCGGCTCCGTAGGCCCCTGGAGCTGAGCCATAGACCCGCCAAGCATGGCCATCAGCGGCCGCCGCTGCAGCCAGTGGGTTCTGCTCCGGAGGCTCCGCCGCCGCTGCGACCATGGCAGTGGCGCGGTTGAACCAGCCAACCAGCTGAGGAAAGGCATCCCGGAACAAACCGGAGATGCGCAGGGTCACATCAACCCGTGGCCGCCCCAGGTGGCTCAAGGGAATCAGCTCCAGATCGATCAGCCGGCGGCTGGGCCCATCCCAGATGGGCCTGACCCCCAGCAGAGCCAGTGCCTGGGCGATGTCTTCGCCACCGTTGCGCATCGTGCTGGTGCCCCAAACCGACAGCGCCAGCTGCCGCAGCGGTTCCCCCTCCTCCATCCAGTGTTGATCGAGCAACAGCTCAGCACTGCGGCGGCCCAGATCCCAGGCCGCCTCTGTGGGCAGGGCCCGCAGATCCACGCTGTAAAAGTTGCGGCCTGTGGGCAGCAGATCCGGTCTGCCCCGGGTCGGCGCTCCCGATGGACCGGCTGCAATCCGGCCGCCACCAACGCCGCTGAGGAAGGCCTCGCGCTCCGCGTCTCCGCAACGCAAGAGATTCACCAGCAGCCCAGAACGCACCCTGGCGATCACCGCCTCACTGGCTGGACCTGGAGCCGTTGGCGTCCCGTCAGCCAAGAGCTCCGAGCAGATCTCCAGGGCTTGCTGCTCCAACCAGTCGACCGCATCACCCAAACGACGCGGCTGCTGGAGACCAAGGGCCCTCAGCAGCACCTGGTCCTCCTGCTCAAGCGGCGCCTCTTCCGGATCGGCCCACGGATCGAGACGCAAACCCAGGTCGCGGGCGAGGGCCTGGGTCAGGCCAAGACCCTCCTGCTGGGGTGGTCGAGCCAGGCAGGCCAACAGCTCCGCAAGCTGAGGCTGGTCGGGCAACTGGCCATAGCGATGCAGGCCTGTTCGTACCTGCGCTTCCTTGAGCTCGCAGAGATACCCCTCAGCGGCGTCGAGCGGATCTTCAGCGGCAGCGGTCAACAGATCCGGTAAGTCCAGTGCCGCCAGTTGGCGCAAAGCTGCATCGCGCAGGGCGGAAGCACGCTCACTTCCGAGCTGCACGGCCTCCCAGTACTCATCGATCAACGCTTCGAGGGAGCGAAGATCGCCGTGCAGACCCGCTCGAGCGAGGGGGGGCGTCAGGTGATCGAGGATGACCGCCTGGGCACGACGTTTGGCCTGGGAGCCCTCCCCCGGGTCATTGACGATGAACGGATAGAGATGGGGCATTGGCCCCAGGGCGAGATCCGGGTAACAGGCATTGGAGAGGCCCAGGCCTTTACCGGGCAGCCATTCGAGGTTGCCGTGCTTACCCACATGGCAGATCAGTTGCACCCCCTGCTGGCGCAACCAGAGGTAGTGGGCCAGGTAGTGGTGGGTTGGAACCAGATCGGGTGAGTGATAACTCAGGCTTGGATCCCGTTCGTAGCCCCGGGGCGGCTGGATCAGCACCCAGACCTGACCAAAGCGCAGTCCATGGATCGGGAAACCGCCGCTCTCTAAGGAGGGGTCGTCACTGGGTTGCCCCCAGCGCTCCAGCAGTCCCTGGCGCGCCACGTCCGGCAACGCTGCAAACCAGGCCTCGTAGGGCTGCAGGGGCAGGTGATCGAGCGGAGTTCGGTGCTGACTCTCAGGGTCGTTGCTGCGGCCCGCGAGCAGCTGCTGAATCAGCGCATCTCCGTCCGCGGGCAGAGCGGCTCCAAGCCCATAGCCCTGGCTTTGGAGCCACTGCAACATCGAGGCGGTGCTGGCCGGGGTGTCGAGGCCCACACCATTGGCCAGACGGCTGTTGCGGGTGGGGTAGTTGGCCAGCACCAGGGCCAGGCGCCGCTCTGGTATCGGGGTTTGCCGGAGCTCGCACCAGCGCCGCGTCAGCTGCGCGATCCAATCGAGGCGTTCGGGCTCAGGCACATAGCGGTGCAAGGCGGTTTGAAGGCGAGGATCAGCGCCGCTGACCTCCTTAAACGCCCCAACGCGTGTGGTGATGCGGCCATCGAGCTCCGGCAGGGCGATCTGCAGCGTCAGATCCAGGGGGGAAAGGCCCACACTGTTGTTTTGCCAGGCCGCTTTGGCTTGGGTGCTGCAGAGCACCTGAAGCACCGGCACCTGCAGCCGCTCCCAGAGCGGAGCTCCCAGGCCTGCCTCCTCAAACTGGACGGAAGCAAACGAGGTGGTGCAGAGGACCGCTGCCACCCGCTCACGGCTCAGGAGGTCGCCCACGCCCTGTTGAACCGCGGCATCCCGCAGACTGCTGACCCAAAGCGCCCTCGGGCATAGCCCCTGTTGCCGCAGGGCGGCGATCAGTGCGTCCGCCAGGGCGAGATCGCCCGATTGCCAGAGGGCGCGATAGAGCACCACTCCGACGCAGGGCCCCGGATCGGCCTGCCAGTCATGGGGCTGCGGATCGAGAAAGCCCTGGCTTCGCGGCAGCGATGGCGGTGCGCCGGGCCGATAGTCCCGCAGCGCTTGCAGAACGGCCGCCAGGTTCTGGGTTCCCCCCTCCCGTAGGCATTGACTGCAGGCCAGAGCCAGCTCGACTGGCACGGTGCCGAGCTCTGCCAGGGCAAGGTCGTCCTCTGCTGTGCCCGCCAGCACCACGAGTTGCCGGGCGCCACGCGTTTGAGCCCAGAGCTGAAGTTGCTCCAGCCCATAGCTCCAATGGCCTCGGCCCCCCAGCAGGCGCACGATCACCAGCTGGCTCATCTGCAGGCAGTTCTGCAGGTAGTGATCCAGCACCGCCGGATGCTGGAGGGCTGCAAGATTCAGCCCTTGGATCCGAAGGCCAGTGCCCAAGGGTTCAGGCTCTTGATCCAGCAGGGCCGCCAGGGTGGCCAGGTCGGTGTCAGCGCTGGTGAGCAGCACCGCCTCAGCCGGGGGCTGCTCCACAAAGACGACCCCATCGCTCGGGCTGTTGCTCCCTGGGACAGCCGCTAGACGGTGCATCCCAGCATTGTGATGGGTGGTCTTTCGCGGTTGGGGCACCGGCAGTGAGAAGATCACCTGCAGCTGTGGCCGCCACACCGACCCCATGCATCAGTTCCTGCCTTACGCCTGGTTCGGTGGCAAGTGCGTCCCGTTCGCTGAGGCAACCCTGTCGGTGGCCACCCATGCGCTGCACTACGGCACAGGCGCCTTCGGCGGGATGCGGGCGATTCCGAACCCCGCGGATGCCAATGAAATCTTGCTGTTTCGCGCCGATCGCCACGCTCGCCGGCTGAGTCAGAGCGCACGACTGCTGTTGACGGATCTCAGCGAGGAGACCATTCACAGCGCGATTCACCAATTCCTGCAGGCCAACAAACCCAGCTGCCCGGTCTACCTGCGCCCGTTTGTCTATACGAGCGATCTGGGGATTGCCCCGCGTCTCCACAACATCGAGACCGATTTCCTGATCTATGGCCTGGAGCTCGGCGATTACCTCT
>JBMSIW010000082.1:0-8572 GCA_049418265.1 Vulcanococcus sp. | reverse complement strand
CTAAGCCGCCAGCGGGTTCAGGCGAGTCAGGAAGCGCCCCGCGATCCGCTGGGGCGCAAACGTGCGGCCCAGCAGGCGCATCAGCCCCTTGATGTCCTCGGTGTTGAGGCGGTTGTCGCGCACCAGGGTCAACAGCAGACGGTTGCGCAGGCTTCGGCCTTCCTCCCCCAGCAGCAGCTTCAGGCCCGCGCCAGCCACGGGAATCAGGTCGCTGCCGCTGCCGCCGGTGTCGTTCTCCACCACCGCCAGCAGGTTCTCCAGGCGCTCCAGTTGCAGGCGCCCGTCACGATCAAACAGCACTTCCAGCAGCTTTTCGCGCATCTCAGCGGTGTCCCCCGCCAGCAGGCGACGAGCCACGTAGGGGTAGGCCACGTTGATGATCCGGAAGCTCGGATCCAGGCGCATCGCCAGGCCCTCCTGGCTCACCACCGCGCGGATGATCAGCGCAAAGCGGGCCGGTACGCGGAAGGGGTAGGCGTACATCAACTCCGAGAAGCGATCGGTGATCGCCTTGAAGTTGAAGGAACCCACGTTTTCACCGAGTGCTCCGCCGAGCACCTCCTCGAGGGCCGGAATGATCGGGGTGAGGTCCGTTTTGGCGTTCAGGAAACCCAGATCGACGAAGTCCCGAGCCAGGCCCTCGAAATCGCGATTGATCAGGTGCACCACCGCCCCGGTCAGGGTGAGGCGATCGCTGTTGCTGATCGAATCCATCATTCCGAAGTCCACGTAGGCCACATGGCCCAGGGCTCCGGTCTTGCCTGGCAGGGCGAACAGGTTGCCGGGGTGGGGATCGGCGTGGAAGTAGCCGAACTCCAGCAGCTGCTGCAGCCCTGAAATGACACCCGTGCGGATCAGGGAGGCGGGATCAAGCCGCTGGGCCTCGAGCTCCTGGCGTTGCTGCAGCTTGGTGCCGTTGATCCAGCTGGTGGTCAGTACGCGCTGGCCCGAAAGGCTGCGGTCCACCCGCGGCACGATCACCGCCGCATTGCCCTCAAACAGGCGCGCAAAGCGCTCGGCGTTATCGGCCTCCTTGCGGTAGTCGATCTCTTCAAAGAGGGATCGGCCGAATTCATCGATGATTTCGCCCAGGCCAAAGCCCAGGTTGAGCGGCAGCAGCGGCGCCGCCAGCACCCCCAGAAGCCGGATCAACACCAGATCCCGCCGCAGCTGCTGCTCGAGTTGGGGGCGTTGCACCTTCACCGCCACCCAGGGCCCGCCGACGGGTTTGGCCTTGTAGACCTGCCCCAGGCTGGCCGCCGCCACGGGGTAGTCCGGGAACTCCTCGAACAGCTGCGTGACCGGTGCCCCCAGGTCCGCCTCAACCGTCTGCAGGGCGATGGCGTGGGGGAAGGCCGGCAGGTTGTCCTGCAGTTGGGTCAGCTGATCGAGCCAGTCCCGCCGCACCAGATCCGGCCGCGTCGAGAGGGCCTGGCCCACCTTGATGAAACAGGGACCCAGGCCGGTCAGGGTCGTGAAAATCTTCTGCCCAAGGCGCTGCTGCACCTTGGGGTCCGGGTTGTTGGCCTGGAACAGCAGCACCAACGCCAGGCTCAGCAGCGAGCTGAGCACCACCACCAGCCGTCCGATCAGCAGCCAGGGCCGCAGCAGCAGCCAGCGCAGGTCGCGCCCCGGGTCGTAGGTGCTCATCAAACCTGCCAGCAGGTTGCAAACTCTAGGAATGGTGTTGCTCAAGCAGCTGCTGCAGGGCCGCCGGCCCGCGTTGCCCCTGCATCTGCCGGCCCATGGGCGAGGGCGCGGCCTGGCGCCTGAGCTGGCGCGGCTGCTGCGGCTGAGCCCTGGCGCCTGGGATCTGCCGGAGCTGCCCCAGATCGGTGGTCCCCTGGAGAGCAGCGGTGCGGTGGCCGAAAGCCAGCGGCTCTGGGCCGAGCGCCTGGGCGCCAGGCAGCTTTGGTATGGCGTCAATGGCGCCAGTGGCCTGCTGCAGGCCGCGCTGCTGGCCCTGGCCGCACCAGGCGATCGGGTGCTGCTGCCCCGCAACCTGCATCGCTCCTTGCTGCATGGCTGCCTCTTGGGGCAGCTGGAGCCCGTCCTCTTTGATCTGCCCTTTGATCCCAGCTCGGGCCTCTGGCTGCCGCCGAGCCCACAGCATCTGCAGGCCGTGATCCAGGCGGCCCTCGCCGATGGCCCTTTAGCCGCCGTGGTGCTGGTCTCCCCCAGTTATCAGGGCTTGGTGGGGGATCTGGCGGGCCTGATCGCCGTTGCGCACGGTCAGCAGCTGCCGGTGCTGCTGGATGAGGCCCATGGCGCCCACCTGGGCTGCGATGGGCGCCTGCCCCCCTCGGGCCTGAGCTGCGGCGCCGATCTGGTGGTGCAGTCCCTGCAGAAAGCCGCCGGCGGCCTGGCCCAGAGCGCGCTGCTGCTGCAGGGGCCTGGTTCGGACCTGCCTGCCGCCTCGATCGAGCGGGGGTTGCTCTGGCTGCAAACCTCCAGCCCCAGTGCCCTGCTGCTGGCCTCCTGTGAGGCCTCCCTGCAGCAGCTCGCCAGCGGGCGGGGCCGCGCCCAATTGAGCCGGGCGCTCGATCTCGCAGAGGCGCTGCGGGCGCGTCTGCGCGCCGAGGGTTTTGTCCTGCTGGAGAACCAGGATCCGCTGCGCCTCAGCTGGATCTGCGCCGCCGATGGGATCAGCGGCCTGGAGGCCGATGACTGGTTGCTGGAGCGCGGGGTGATTGCCGAGCTGCCGGAGCCGGGCTGCCTGAGCTTCTGCCTGGGCAGCCGGCCTCCCCGCGGGCTGCTGCGCCGCTTGCCGGAGGCCCTGCGCCGCTGCCGCGGGGCCCTGGGCTCTGGGGCTGCCTTGCGCTTCAGCCGGCCGCCCTTGCCGCTGGTGGCCTCGCCGGAGCGGCCGCTGGCCGAGGCCTGGCGCGCCACCCCAGAGGTGGTCCCGTTGGCTGCGGCCGCCGGCCGGCTGGCGGCTGAACCCCTCTGCCCCTATCCCCCCGGGATCCCGTTGCTGATTCCAGGGGAGCGCATCGATTCGGCGCGGGCCCAGTGGCTGCAGGAGCAGTGCCAGCTGTGGCCCGATCAGATCGCTGATACGGTGAAGGTTGCGGTTGAGTGAGGCAGGGAGGATGCCGGCGGCAGGCGATGGCTCCTTCCAGTGGGATTTCGTCACCCCCGGCCTGCCGGATGCCGCCTTTGCCGATGCCCCCGGCTTCAGCCCCACGCCGATGGAGCAGCGGGTGATGCTGCTCTCGCACCTGCGCCCCCGCTCCGATTCGCTCGTGTGGGATGTGGGCGGCGGGACAGGCGCCCTGGCCCTGGAGATCGCCCGGCTGATGCCCGCGGGCGCCGTTCATACCCTCGAGCGCGATCCCGATGCCCTGGAGCTGCTCGAGCGCAACCGCCGCCGCTTTGGCATCACGAACCTGCACATCCACGAAGGGGATGCCCCCGAGGGTCTGGCGCAGCTCCCCCCGCGCCCGGATCGGGTGCTGCTGGAGGTGGGACGTCCCCTCAAGCAGGTGCTGCATCAGGTCTGGGAGGCCCTGGTGCCCCAAGGCCGCCTGGTGATCAGCACCGCCAGCCTGGAGGGGCTGGTGGATGCCACCGACACCTTGGGTCAGCTCGCGGCCGTCGATCTGCAGGTGGTGCAGGCCACCGTGCACCGCATGCAGCGCCGCGGCAGTCAGGCCCGGCTGGCGGCGGCGGAACCCCTCTTCCTGATCGCTGCTGAACGCCCTTGATCCCTGCGCCGCGGACCCGCACCTCCCCTCAGCGCCTGCTGAGCGGCTACGCCGCTGGAGCCTTCGGCCTGTTGGTGGTGGGCCTGGGGGGCTGGTGGTTCACCGCGGCCCTGGGGGTCATGGTGCATCTGGGGCTGCTGGAGTACTTCCGCATGGCCCAGGCCAAGGGCATGCGGCCCGCCAGCAAGACCACCTTGGTGCTGGTGCAGCTGCTCTTGATCACCACCCAGTGGGCCCAGGGGGGCGGCTACTCCCTGGATCTGGCCTCAGCGGTGCTGCCCCTGGCCGGTGCCTCGATCTGCTGCTGGCTGCTGCTGCAGCCCATCACCGGCAGCATCGCCGATATCGCCTCCTCGATCTTTGCGCTCTTCTATCTGGGCTTTCTGCCCAGCTACTGGATCCGCCTGCGCGATCTCACCGATCCCCTGCTGGCCCCCAACCTGATCCACTGGCCCAGCGGTTGGCCGCCCCTCAGCTCCGGCATGGTCCTGATGCTGATGGCCTGCCTGCAGATCGTCGCCACCGACATCGGCAGCTACATGATCGGCCGGCGCTACGGCAAAACCCCCCTCTCCCCCATCTCCCCGGGCAAAACCGTTGAGGGGGCCATGGGCGGGCTGCTCTGCTCGATGCTGCTGGGGGCCGCCTTTGGCACCCTGCTGGGCTGGCACTGGGGCTGGGCCGTCGGCGCGCTGCTGGGGGCCGTCGTCACCGTCTTTGCCCTGGTGGGCGATCTCACCGAGTCGATGATGAAGCGCGATGCCGGCGTCAAGGACTCGGGGGATTTCCTGCCCGGCCATGGGGGCATCCTCGATCGCATCGACAGCTATCTCTTCACGCCCGCCGTCTTCTTCGCCCTGGTGAAGCTGCTGCTCCCTGTCTTGAGCTGAGGGCTTAGCGCTTAAGGGGTCACTGGTTAAGGGGTGACTGGTTATGGAGTCACCTTGGCGCTGCCGCTGAGCTCCAGCAGACCCGCCCCCAGGCTCGCTTGCTCGATGCTGATGTTGGGATCACCCGGCAGCACATAGCGCTGCTCAGCTGTCGCGGCGCGCAGGGCCAGGCAGCCGTCCTCCACCTCGGGCCGGGTGCTGCAGTCCAGCCCCGCGGCACTGAAGATCAGCTGATCCGCCTCGATGCGCACCTGTTGCAGGGGCGTGATGCCCAGTAGGGCCTCACTGATCTGATCGGCCAGCCCGCGCCAATGGCTGGTGGCCAGCGATCGATTCAGGCCCGGACCGCTGAAGCTGACGCGCCCGCTGACGCTGAAGGGCTGCTCCAGCTGCAAGGTCTGCTGCTTGAGCAAGGTGCCCATCTGTACGGCGATGGCGCCGCTGCGCAGCTCCACCCGCTCGAGCTCCAGATCGCTGAAGATCGCTTGACGGGCCATCAGGCTCACGCCCTCCAGTCGGCCCCGCAGCAACCCCAGGCTGGAGCCATGCAGCTGCAGCTCGAGCTGCTCCACCGATTGGCACTGCTGGCGGATCCAGAACTGCAGGCCGCTCGAGAGCAGCTGGAGGATCGGATCAGCCAAGCCACACCTCCGCCACCCGCTGGGGTTGATCGATGTGGGGGAGATGGCCGCAGTCGCTGAGCTCCTCGATGCAATCCCCCAGCAGTGCCTGGGCCTCGCGCCGGGGCGCCCCGCGCAGGATGCGATCGTTGGCGCCCCAGAGCACGGAGAGCGGTTGGCTGGGCAGGGGCAGTCCGCAGCCGCCAAAGCCGCCGCTGCCGGCAAATGCCGCCAGAGCCGGAGCCCAGTTGGGGCAGGCCAGATGCACCGAGGCGATCTCCAGCTCTGCGGGGCCCACATCGCGATCGGGCTGGGCAAAGGCGCTGCGGCAGAGTCCGCGGCGGATGGCCGGGAGGGCCAGAAAACGAGCCCCCAACTGATTGAGCACCGGAGGTACCGGCATCGGTTTGCCGGTCAGGCCCGCGGGGGCCAGCAGCAGCAGCCGTGAGATCTGATCGGGCCGCCGGCGGGCCAGCTCCACCGCCGCGGAGCCCCCCATCGACGCGCCCATCAAGCCCACCTGCTCGGCACCGCTGCGCGCCAGCACCGCATCCAGCAGAGCCTCCAGGTGATCCAGCACCCCATCTGGGCTGTAGTTGCCGCCGGCGGGCCTTGGGCAAAAGCCAAAGCCATAGAGATCGGGAATGAACAGCTGGGCCTGGGGGGCCAGCAGGGGCGCCAGGCGCCGAAATTCCAGATGGGAGCTGTCAAAACCGTGCAGCAGCAGCACGGGATCTCCCTGCCCAAGAACCGCCACGGGCCAGGGGCCGCCGCCCAGGCCTGGCAGGTCCCACCACTGCACGGCGGCGGCGATTGTTCGGGCCTGGGGGTCCAGCAGGCGGGCGGCCGCCTGCTCCAGCACTTGCCGTTCAGCCATCCAGGCTGCTCAGGGCAGGGCAGGCGGTCGTGGTGCTCACCAGGGCGGCCAGCACATCCGCCGGCTCAACGGCAAAGGGCAGGTGATGCAGATCGGAGCCCGGCCGGCAGGCGAAGGTCGCCACCTCCTGGAGCTCCTGCAGGCTGGCCTGGGCCAGCCCCAGATCCGCCAAGCTCACCGGCAGCTTCAGGCTCTGGAAGAAGGGCAGCAGTTGGCGCCGGGCCTGGGCCGCCAGTTGGCTGCCGCCCACGGTCTCCTCCAGGCGCAGTTGCACCAGGATTCCAAAGCCGACCTTCTCGCCATGGAGCTGGCCATGGCTGGCTTCCAGTTGGGTGAGGCCGTTGTGCACCGCATGGGCCGCCACGGTGCGGCAGCGGGCGCCGCCCACGCCGCCGATCAGTCCTGCGGTCAGGCCGCTGGCTTCTGCAACGCGGATCCAGGCGTCGCTGCCGGGTTCCGCGAGGGCTGCTTCGGCTTCCAGCAGCAGTTGATCGCGCAGGACGCGCGCCTGCTGCACGGCCTGCTGCACCAGGCCATCGCTGCTGGCCCCACTGCTCACCGAGGCCTCGTACCACTTGGCCATGGCATCGGCGATGCCGCTGGCGAGGGTGCGGGCGGGGGCTGAGGCCACGAGCTCGTGGTCAAAGATCAGCAGCTCGGGGCAGTGATCGAGGGCCACATCCCCTTGGAAGGCGCCTTGGGGGCTGTAGAGGTTGGCCAGGGCCGTCCAGCCGGCGCAGGTGGCCGCGCTGGTGGGCACCGTGATGCAGGGCAACTTCAAGCGGTGGGCCAGCAGCTTGCCGGCATCGAGCACCTTGCCACCGCCGGCCGCGAGCACCGCATCGCAGCCCAGGGACGTGATCTCGGCGCTGATGCGCCCGAGGTCCTCTTCGCAGCAATCAAATTCCAGTTCGGCGGCTTCGGGCTGGAGGCCCTGCTGCTCAAGGTCGGTGCGCAGCTGCAGGCGCAGGGCTCGGGTGGCTGGGCTTCGCCCCAGGATCAGGGGGCGCTGGCAGAGGCCCTGCACCAGGGCGATGGAGTCATGCCAGGCACCGGGTCCGCGCAACACCGTTGCCGGTGCAATGGCGTGTTGCTGCGTGCTGTGGGCTCCCATGCGGGGATTCTAAAAGTGGCCGACCTGGGCCTCGTTGTTGAGGCAGGATCGAGCAAGGCACCTCCAGAGCCATTCCCGTTCCCTCCGATCCCAATCTCGCGGCCTTTGGCTCCAGCCTGAGTGCGATCACCCTGGCGGAGCTGGGGGACAAGACCTTCTTTATGGCCCTGATCCTGGCGGTGCGCCACAGGGCCCGCTGGGTCTTTCTGGGGGCCTTCGCCGCCCTGGCGGCGGTCACGTTGATCTCGCTGGGTCTGGGCTACGGCCTGCGGCAGTTGCTCCCCCAAACCTGGGTGCCCTGGATCGCGGCGGCGCTGTTTCTGGGCTTCGGTCTGAAGTTGCTGATCGATGCCCAGGGTCTGGGCCGAGATGCCGCGCGCGCTGAGCAGGAGGAAGCGCAGCAGGTGGTGGATGCGGCTGAGCAGTCGCGGGTCGCCCTGAATCCCTGGGGTGTGATCTGGGAGGCCTTTGCCTTGGTGTTTGTGGCGGAGCTGGGGGACCGGACCCAGTTCACCACCATCTTTTTGGCGGCGGCGCCGCTGGAGGTGTTCGGCTTTGCGGGGCTTCTGGCTGGAACCTTGCTGGGGCACGCCCTGGTCACCGGGGTGGCGGTGGGCGCCGGCAAGTGGATCGGCCGCTGGCTCGATGAGCGCCTGATTTATCGCCTCAGCGGTGGACTCTTTTTGGTCTTTGGTCTGTTGGCTTTGGCCCAAGCGCTCCCGTGACCGGTCAGATTGAGAGCAGCAGTTGGGAGGTGTGATGGCGAGGAGGAGTTTTCGGGTTCGTTTGGCTGACACCCTGCTGCGCTGGGCCCACGCCCTGAAGCCGGCTCCAGAACCGCAGCCCATCAGCGCGGAGCCTGCTGCAGCCAGGCCCCGGAAGCGGGCGGCCATGAGCCAGATGCCCGGACTGCGCGCTCCCCTCTCCATTGATAAGGCGGTGCGCAGCCGCGACCTCAATGTGCTGAAGCGCGAGGCCAGTGATGCCTTGGCGGCCCTGGGGGCGGCCCACGCGGTGGTGAGCTCGGCGCGCCTTGCCCAGATTCAAACCATGCGTCCCGAAGTGGATCGCGGGGATGTGGAGCAGGACGTCCTGATTGAGCTGGCGGGGGATTACCAGGCCTGGCAGAACGATCAGGTGCGTCTGTTTGATGCGCTGGCGTTGGTGCTGGGGATCACGGTGCCCGAGGGCCGCGCCTTTGATCAGATTGATGAGGACATGGAGGCGGCGGCGGGGGAGCACCTCAACGCCCTGGCGGCCGAATACCAGCGGCGCTTGCTCACCGATCAGTTCGAGGCAGGTCCCAAGGAGGGCTGACTGAAGCGCTGAGGGCGCGGACCGTATGGTGGCCTGCTGTTTCAGCCATC
>JBMSIW010000081.1:0-8637 GCA_049418265.1 Vulcanococcus sp. | reverse complement strand
GCCCTGGTGATCGCCACCAGCCGCATGCGCCGGGTGCTGGAGGTGGATCTGGAGAACGAGCGGATCACCGTGGAGCCGGGGGTGATCAACAGCTGGGTGACCCGTGCCGTGGCGGGCGATGGCTTCTATTACGCCCCGGATCCCTCCAGCCAGGTGGCCTGCAGCATCGGCGGGAACGTCGCCGAGAACTCCGGCGGTGTCCACTGTCTGAAGTACGGCGTCACCAGCAATCACGTGCTGGCGATGGAGGTGGTCCTGCCCGATGGTTCGATCACGACCCTGGGGGGCAACCTGCCGGAGATGGATGCCCTGGATCTGCGCGGCGTCTTCATCGGCAGTGAGGGCACCCTGGGCATCGCCACGGCCATCACGCTGCGCCTGCTGCGGGCCCCCGCCAGCGTGGCGGTGCTGCTGGCGGACTTCGCATCCATGGAAGCCGCCGGTGAGGCGGTGCGCCTGATCACCGGCGCCGGCGTGCTGCCGGCCGGGATGGAAATCATGGACAACCGCTGCATCTGCGCGGTGAACGACTTCTTTGGGGTGGATGAATATCCCCGGGCCGCGGCGGCGGTGCTGCTGGTGGAGCTCGACGGCCATCCCCTGGAGGTGAAGGAGTCGGTGCAACTGGCCCAGGAGCTTTGCCGACAGGCCGGTGCCGGCGGCGTCCGGGAGGCCTGGACGCCCGAGGAGCGTGAGCGTCTTTGGA
Organism: Vulcanococcus sp.; assembly: GCA_049418265.1. Lineage (GTDB taxonomy): Bacteria > Cyanobacteriota > Cyanobacteriia > PCC-6307 > Cyanobiaceae > Vulcanococcus. The sequence continues at coordinate 7,931 of JBMSIW010000081.1, read as the reverse complement.
AGGGCCGCAAGAGCGCCATTTCAGCGCTGGGCCGCCAATTTCCCAGCTATTACCTGCAGGACGGCGTGGTGCCCCGCACCGCTCTGCCGCGGGTGCTGGCGGCGATCGAGCGCCTCAGCGAGGAGCACGGACTGGCGGTGGCCAACGTCTTCCACGCCGGTGATGGCAACTTGCACCCGCTGATCCTGTATCGCTCCGATGAGCCCGGTGTGCAGGAGCGAGTCACGGCCCTGGGCGCTGCGATCCTGCGCCTCTGCCTGGAGGTCGGCGGCAGCATCAGCGGGGAACACGGGGTGGGCAGCGACAAGCGCTGCTACATGGACTGGATGTTCAGCCCGGATGATCTGGACACCATGAAGTTGGTTCGCCATGCCTTTGACCCCGATGGTCTGGCGAATCCCGGCAAGATTTTCCCGACGCCCAAAACCTGCTCCGAGTCGGCGCGCCGCCTGGTGGAGCTGAAAGCGGAAGGCCAGGTGCTCCCCGCCGAGGTGCAGGTGGTCTAGGGCCAGCTGTCCTCGTCCTCGTCGGAGCTCTCCTCGGGGGGCCAGGCCAGGTTCACCAGGACCGGTGCGTGATCGCTGGGTTGCTGGTTGCCGCGGGTCTGCTTGTGGATGACGCAGCCGGTGGCGCACTCCAGCAGCTCCTCAGAGAGATAGATGTGGTCGATCCGCCAGCCCAGGTCGCGGTCCCAGGCCCCACTGCGGTAGTCCCACCAGCTCCAGTGGCCGCTGCCTGGTTCAAAGACGCGGAAGACATCGCTGAGGCGATCACCGAGGGCCTGGCGCAGGGCTGAACGCTCGGGTTCGCTGGCCATGATCGTGCCGGTGAGGCGCTGGGGATCCGGCAGGTCCCTGTCCTCCAGGCCGATGTTGAAATCCCCCACCATGCAGAGGGGATCCCCCTGCTCCTCCTGGACGCTCAGATAGCGCTTCAGGCAGGCCAGCCAGGCCAGTTTGTAGGGGTACTTCTCGCTGCTCAGGCCGCTGCCATTGGGCACATACAGGTTGAGCACGCGCACCCCCTCCACCAGAGCGCTGATGACGCGTTTCTGCTCGCTCAGTTCCGTTGCCTCCTGGTCCTCTGGCAGCAGGGCTGAAAAGCCCACCTGCACGTCCTCCAGGGGGAGCCGGCTGATCAGAGCCACACCGTTGTAGGCCTTCTGCCCGCTGATGGCGCAGCGGTAGCCAATCTGCTCAAAGGCCTGGTGGGGAAAGAGGTCATCGGCAACCTTCGTCTCCTGCAGGCAGAGCACATCGGGCTGTTCCTGCTGCAGCCAGGCGATGACCTGATCCAGCCGGGTGCGCACGGAATTCACGTTCCAGCTGGCGATGCGCATGGTGGAGCGATACCTCTAGGGGGGTGCTCCTAGCATTCCCACCAGCCAGACGCGCGTCCGCCCCATGTCCTGTCGCATCGCTGCTGCTTCTGTTGCTGCTGTCGGCGCCTCTCTGCTGGGCGTGGGGTTGGTGGGTGCCCAGGCGGCCTGGGCGGACTACAACAGCGGTCTCTCCACCCAGGAGCAGCGGCTTTACGACTACGGGCCCTCGGGTGCCAATGGCACCGGCACCGGGAAGAGCGGATCGATCTTCGACAGCGCCAATCCGATCGATCTAATGAACAAGCTGCGCCGCAGCACGGCCATGGATGACGCCACCGATCCCGGTGATGCGATTGATGCGGCCCTTAAGGAGTTGGAGCCGCCTGCGCCGGTTTCGTCGAAGCCTTTGGTGACGGCTCCTTAGAGCTCTCCAGGCTGGCCATTCCCCAGTTCGCGGCGACGCGATCGAGCCTGGGATCTTTGTTTTCCGGTTGGCGGGAGCGCGCCTGGGCCATGGTCTCCTGGGCGCCCTTGGTATCCCCTTGCTCCTGCTTGAGCAGGGCCAGCGCCAGCAGGGGTCTGGGATCGCGGGGGAAGTCGCCCGCCAATTTGCTGTAGGTGGCTACCGCCTGTTGTTGTTGACCCTGTTGTTGCTGCAGATCAGCCAGCAGCAGACCGATGGGCAGGACCTGGGGCTTGGGGCTTGGTTTGGAGTAGCGCTCCATCAGGGCCTTGAGCTGGGTTTGGGCCTCCGAACCACGGCCCTGCTCCAGCTGCAGGACGGTCAACAGTTGCAGGGCCTCGATGCGATCCGGCTGCAGGTTGAGGATCTGGCGCAACTCCCGCTCCGCGCCGCTGCGGTTGTTGTTGTTGCGCCGCAACTCCGCCAGGAGCAGTCGGACCTGCCAACGCTCCGGCTCTTGATCGGCCAGTCGCTCCAGCACCAGGGTGGCCTCTCCTTGATTGCCAGAGGCCAAGAGCAGCTGCAGCAACTGCTGTTGGTCGCCGCTGCTGGCGGTGCCTGAGGCGAGACGCTCCTGCAGCAGGGCGATCTGGCGCTGGGCGGAGGCTTCGGCGCCGCTGCTGCGGGGGGCGTTGCGCTGGCCCAGCCACCATCCAGTGGCCAGGGAGCCCGACACCAGAGCTACGGCTCCGATCGAGAGCAGCACGCCAGCGCGGGCCATGGGAGATGACAGGAATGCGCCCCAGTCTGGGCCCTTTTCCCAGGCTGGGTACATTGGCCCGGGGCCAAGGTTTTTACGAGCGCCCAGAGGGTTTCAGCCACGATGCGTCAACACCCCATTTCCCCGGTCACAGAGCCGATGCAGTACCGGGCCATCGGCGTGGTGCGGGGGACCTACGTGCCGGCGGATCCCGAGCAGCTGACCCGCGGGGTGATCCAGACCGAGGACGGCAGCAGCCTGGATGCGGTGGTGCTGGGCCGGGTGCTGACCCTGATGCGTCGCCACCTGGATCTGAGCAAGCCCCATCTCTGGGTGGCCTATCCCCGCTTCCGCGATCCCGATCAGCTGCACCTCCAGTTGGTGGGTGTCTGGGAACCCAGCACGCTCTCGCCCGATGAACCCGGCAGCAGCGATGACCTGCCCGAGGGAGATGGCTATTTCTCCGTCCGCGGTGAGCTCATCTACACCCGCCCGGACGATGGTGAACTGGTGGTCAAAATCCGCCAGCAGCCCCGGGCCGATGGCAGTCGCCCCACCCCCTTCAAGCTGCAGCTGAAAGGCCAGGTGGATCCGGCCCATCTGCGGCACTTTGTCTCCCTGGACCTGCGGCGCCAGGGGCAGAGCCTGCAGGTCGAGAACCACGAGGTGATTGCTCCGGTGCCCCAGCGCGCTGGCAAAGGCAAAGGTCCCCGCGGCCGCCGCTGACGATGACGGAACCGGGGCGGCCTGCCAGCTCCGATCAGGGCTCCACGGCGGCCCTGACGGCTGGTTTGGTGGTGGCCGGGGTCAGTGCTGGGGCCGTGGTGGGTCCGCTGTTGGGGGTGTCCCCCTGGTTGATTGCCGGGGCCGCCGGCGGTGGTCTGGCCGCCCTCACCCTGGATGCGGCTCAATTCGGTGGCCTGGGCGGACACCTGCTGGCGGAAGCGCTCCCGTTCGGTTTTGGGCGCTCCCGTCTGCGGCGCATCGCGATCCACGAGGCCGGTCACCTGCTGCTGGCTGCCGACAACGCGCTGCCGGTGAAGCGCGTGTTGGTGGGCAGCCGCGCCTGTTTGCGCCATGGTTTACGGGTGAACGGCAGCACAGAGTTGGAGCCTCCGCCCCGGGTGAAGATGCCGCTGGAGGATCTGCGCCGCTGGAGCCGCGTGCTGCTGGCGGGCATGGCGGCGGAATGTCTGGTCTATGGCGGTTCTCGGGGCGGCGCCGATGACCGCGCCCTGCTGGGCCGCCTCTGGGGTCTCTCCGGGCATGACGTGATGACGGCGCAGAACGAACAGCGCCGGGCACGGCGGGAAGTGGATCAGTGGCTGACGCGCCATCGCGATCGCCTGGAAGCCAGCGCAGAAGAGCTGCTGCAGGAGCTGTGATGGAGCCGGCATCGCCCCTGGCGGTGATCGACTGCCCCACCGGCTTGGCGGGCAACATGCTGCTGGCTGCCCTCTTGGATGCGGGACTGCCTCAGGCGGTGGTCCAGGAGCCCCTGGCTGCGCTGGGCCTGGCGGATGCCTACCGGCTGGAGCTGGAGGAGCGGCGCAGCGGCGGCTTGCGGGGACTCCATCTGGCGGTGGCGCTCCTGGAGGAGCAACCCCACCACCGCCACTGGGGAACGTTGCGCGAGCAGATCGCGTCAGCGGCCCTGGAACCTGCCTTGAAGGAGCGCGTCCTTCAGGTGTTTGGCCTGTTGGCCGAGGCCGAGGCCAGCGTCCACGGCCATGCCCCCGAGCAGGTCCATTTCCATGAGGTGGGCGCCATCGATGCCCTGGTGGATGTGGTGGGCGTCTGCGCCGGTCTCTTGGCCTTTGGGGTCAAGCAGCTGATCTGCACCCCACCCCCGGCCGGCCACGGTCAGGTGACGACGGCCCATGGGCTGTTGCCTCTGCCCGCACCGGCTGTCTTGGAGCTGGCTCGCCGCCATGGGGTTCCGCTGGCCAGCAGCGAAGGGTTCCCCCGCGGTGAGCTCACCACGCCGACGGGCTTAGCGCTGATGGCGGCCTGGGCTGAGCGCTTTTCCCCGGCGCCGGCCTTGTGCCCCCGAGCGGTGGGGGTTGGGTTGGGTTCCCGCTCCCTGGATCGCCCCAACCTGCTGCGGCTGATCCTGGCGGAATCCACTGGGGAGTCCACTGCGGAACCCACCAGTTCGGGGTCCTTGGGGGAGCAACTGGAGACGGTGTTGCAGCAGCAGGCCCAGATCGATGACGCGACGGCGGAGGACCTGGCGTTCCTGCAGGAGCAGCTTCGGCAGGCGGGGGCGCTGGAGGTCTTCAGTCAGCCGATCGTGATGAAGAAGGGACGTCTGGCCAGTCAGATCACGGTGATTGCCTGGCCGGAGCAGGCCGAGGCCCTGCGGCAGATCTGGTGGCGCTTTGGCAGCAGCCTGGGGGTGCGCGAGCAGACGATGACGCGCTGGGCGCTGCCCAGATCGGTGCAGCGCCGGCAAACCCCCTGGGGAGTTGTGGGGGTCAAGCGCTCCATCCGCCCCGATGGCTCGATTCTCTGGAAGCCGGAGCTGGACGATTTGGCGGCCCTGGCGGCGCAGGTCAAGATGCCCCCAGCCGAGCTGCGTCAGCGCATGGTGGCCTGGTTGGAGCAGGAGGAGGAGTCGTGAAGCGCTTTGGCAGTGTGCGGCTCTGGGTGAGCCTGGCCAGCGCGGGTTTTCTGCTGGCCTCCCTGCTGAGCAATGGGCGGCAGATGGCCCAGCTCAGCCTGGATCTGCAGGGCTGGTTCTGGTTGCTGCTGGGCCTTGGCATCAGCCTGCTGAGCTTGATGGTCAACGGCCTGGCCTGGGGGGTGGTGCTGCGCTGGCTGGGGCACAGGCCCCAGTGGCTGGCGGTGATGTTGCTCTTCCTGAGCTCGAATCTGCGCAAGTATCTCCCCGGCGGCATCTGGCATCTGCATCAGCGTTTGCGGGCCCTGCAGCGCCAGTCCCATCCGCTCTCTGGGCCCCAGGCCCTGCTGGCGGTACTGCTCGATCCGGTCTTGATGGCGGTGGCGGCCTTGTCGTTGGTGCCCTGGGGGGGCTGGCAGGGCGGTCTCGCCTTGCTCTGCCTGTTGCCGCTGGTGCTGTTGCTGCCGCGGCTGCTCAATCCCTTGATGGAGCGGCTGGAGCGCAGCAAGGCCCAGCAGTTGCTGGAGGGGGGCGGGGTCAGTGCAGCCCCAGGCAGCCTTCAACTGGCCGGCTACCCCTGGCAGCCCCTGCTGGCGGAGTTGGCGTTTGTGCTGCTGCGCTTTGCGGGATTCGCCTGCTGCGTGCAGGCCTTTGAGCTGGCCTTTCACCTGGGCTGGGGCGCCTGGATGGCGGGATTTGCCCTGGCCTGGACGGCCGGATTGGTGGTGCCGGCGGCACCCGGCGGCCTGGGGGTCTTTGAGACGGTCTTGGTGCTGCGGCTGGCAGGCACCGTGCCAGAGGCGCCACTGTTGGCCCTGGCCCTGAGTTACCGGGTGGTGGTTTCCCTGGCGGACCTGGTGGCTGCGGCCTCGGCGCGCGCCGATCTGGCAAGGCTTCGCAACAGCCGTTATTGTTGAGAACAGTTGAGGGGGCCTGGTGCCTGCCACTCCAGCGGCGCAACTGCAGGCCGACGCCCTCCGCAGTTCCCTCCATGGACGAGGCCAGCGGCTCACGCCCCAGCGTCAGCGCGTCCTGGCTCTGTTTGAGCGCCTCGGCGAAGGCAGTCACCTGAGCGCTGAGGAGGTCCATCAGCGGTTGCTCAAAGCCCAGGAGCGGGTCTCGTTGGCCACGGTCTATCGGACCCTGCGCCTGCTGAGCTCGATGGAGTTGCTGACGGAGCTGGAGCTCCCTGAGGGTGGGCGGCGCTTTGAGCTAGCCAGTGATGAGGCCCATCGAGACCACCACCACCTGGTCTGCGTGCGCTGCGGCCAAACGGAAGAATTCGAGAGCCTTCCGGTACTTGAGGCCGGAGAGCGGGCGGCGCAGCACCACGGTTTCAGGTTGCTCAACTGTGTGTTGAACGTCCGGGCCCTGTGTCCGCAGTGTGCCGAGAAGGAGCAGCGCAGCCTGGTTGAGTAAGTCCGGAACTCAGTAGCGGCGGACGCGAACGGGAACGAGAGCCGGCTCCATCAGGCCGCCGCCGCCATTGTCGTCGTCCGAATTGCTGGCCAGCCAGAAGATCAGACCCAGTACGCCGAGGACAGCTGTGAGTGCAACCAGCTCAGACATCACGGCGATGCGGGTCGACACAACTTAGCGGCGCTCGCAAGCCCTGCTGTCTCGGTTGATGCAGCTTCAGAGGGGCGCCAGAGCCAACAGGGCACCGGCAGCAGCCAGAACGGCAGCAGCAGCCAGGGCCAGCTGGCGATTGAGGCGCTGGCAGATCCAGGCGCTGGCGGCCACCACGGCGGCCGAGCTCAGCAGGGACCCCAGCCACCAGTAGGCGGTGCCGCTGGCTTCCAGGCCGTGGAGCATGGCGTGCACGCCCACCGCCGCAGCGCTGGTGAGGGTCACCAGGGAGCGACTGCCCGTGCCGCGCAGGCTCAGGAACAGGGCGGTGCCCAGAGCGGCAACGCCAAGCGCTGCCAGCACCTCGGCGCCGGGCAGGGATCCGCCAAAGCCGCCGAAGAGGCCACCCACCAGGGCTCCGCTGAGGGCGGCCCAGAGCACGCTGCGGCCCAGTTGGGCGGCGCAGAGGCCAACGCCCAGCAGCAGGGCGAGGTGATCGAGGCCCATCAGCGGATGCAGAGCTCCGCCCATGACGCCGTGATCGGCTCCACCGTGGGCCTGCGCCGGCAGCAGGGAGAGCAGGCTCAAGGCCAGGCCGGCAGCTGAGCTGGCCAGCAGGGAACGGGTCAGTTTGGAGGTCATGGGCAGGTCCGGTCCGCGCCGGGGCTGAAGAGAAAGGCTGAGCGACTGCGGCGAGCGTTCTGACTGAGGGGCGGGCGATCAGCCGGCCCCATCACAGCTGCGGGACAGCGCCGGAGTGGGAGCGCAAGGCTCGGCACCGGACTTTCCTCGTTGCCTTCCTGGGCTGGGTCCAGGAAACCGCTGTCTGGATTATGGCGTCAGGAGAATCCCCTGCCGGAATCCTTCGCCACACAGGCCTGCAGTTGCTTGCGGATCTTGGCGTGATCGAGGTCCTTGCCAATCACCACGAGCTGGTTCTTGCGCTCTGACGGCTTGCTCCACTCGCTGTCATCGATCGAGAAGCGCTTGCCCGCCAGGTGAAACACGTGCCGCTTGCTGCTCTCGTTGAACCACAGGATTCCTTTGGCGCGGAAGACCCCAGCCGGTAACTGGTTATCGAGGAAGTTCTGAAACTTCCTCAACGAGAAAGGACCGTCGCTGCTGAAGGACAGCGAGGTGAACCCTTCGATCGCCAGATGATCGGCATGGCTGTGTTCATGAGCATGGCCGTGTTCATGCGCATGGCTGTGTTCATGAGCATGCTCGTGTTCGCAATGGCCGTGGTCGTGATCGC
>JBMSIW010000080.1:0-8671 GCA_049418265.1 Vulcanococcus sp. | reverse complement strand
AAGGTGTCCGACAGGCACAGGGAGCGAATGAAGTCGCGCACGGTGATCTGGCCGTCGCGCAACTGGCACTCCAGGGTGCGGTCGCGATCCACCTTGAAAGCGTGGAAGAAGATCTGGCGATAAGCCGCTTCGATCACGAAGTTCTGGTCTTCGCGGTCCATGGCCTTATCCATGGACACGGCTTTCGGATCCTCATCCGAACCCACGCGAAGGGGGTCCACACGCGAGTTCTGCGTGGTGGGCGCGTACTTCAGGAGAGGAAGGGCCACTCGAACTTCGGCATCCGTCAGAGGGGATCGTAGAAGTGCGGTCAGGGCAGGATTCGCGCCGCTCCGTCAGGACTCACAGTCCGTAACGTTCAACACCGCTTGCGCTTACCAACCCAGCAGCGACAGGGCTGGCTGTCCCTCGCCGCCGGCGGATCCCGCGCCCGATTCGTGCGTTGAGGCGCCGGGTCGCTCGGAGGTCCCGGCGTCGCAACGGGTTTCGATGCAGAAGGAGGCGTTGTTGGAGAGCCCCTCGACGGTGCTGCTGCGCACCCGCACATCGGGGCCGGCGAAGGCGAAGCGCTCCCAGACGCTCATCGTTTCGTACTCGGTGCTGAGCAGCAGGCCATCGCGCTCGTCCATGGAGAACAGAGAGCTGGCGGGGGCTTTCTCGGCGTAGCCCAGATCTCTCAGCAGGATTCCGGCCCGCCCGCGTTCATCGGTCGGGATCAAGCCGATGACGCTCTCGCCGGTGTGGTCTTCGCCCGCTTTGTCCCAGGCCATCGAGGCACTCCAGCGGACCCAGCAGCCGCCCACCAGGCCGGAGGGGTCCTGGCCATGCAGAGCGGCCAGCTCGAGCAGTCGTTGGTCGTTGGCGGGTAGTTCCTCCACCACGATCAACGAACCGCCGGCTTCCGCGCGCCGGTGCAGCAGGTGATGCACGCTGCGCTGGGAGCGCCAGCGGCCGCAGCTCAACTGAAAAAAGCTCAAGGCATCGTTCAGTTGGAGGGTCACGGCGCCACGGCAGATGCAGCGATGATCGCAAGCCGTTGCGGCCGGATGGCGTTGTGCTGAGCGGAGCTCTGGCGGCCCTGGGCGGCGCGCTCTGTTGGACCTTGGCCAGCAGCCTCTGGCGGCGCCTGCCCACAGCCCTCTCCGCGCCTCAGCTGAACCTGCTGAAAAACCTGTTGGCCCTTGCCACCCTCTCGCCCTGGTTGCTGGCCCTGCCCGTCAGCGAGATCAAGGCGGTGCTGTTGCTGGGCCTGAGCGGAATGCTGGGGATTGCCGCCGGCGACAGCCTTTACTTCGCGGCTCTTCGGCGTCTTGGCACGCGCCGAACGCTCACCCTCGATGCGGGTGGCCCGGCGGTCACGGCCCTGCTGGGTCTTGTTGCCTTAAGCGAGGTGCCGAGCGTCCGGCAGTGGTTCGGGATTGCTCTGATCAGCGCAGCCCTCTGGCTGGTGGCCGTTCAGCGCTCGCCCGAGGGCCGGCAGGATCGTTGGGGCGTGGCTCTGGCCCTGGCAGCCCTGCTCTGTGGCAGCGGCGGAGCGCTGCTGGCTCGCGCGGCCCTGAGGGACTCAGGGATCGAGCCGCTCACGGCCGCGGCTTGGCGCCTTCTCGCGGCCAGTCTGGTTCTGCTTCCCCTGTTGCCAGGGCTCTGGCGGCGTTCCTGGGGCCCTCGGCCTGCCCAGGTCCGCTGGCCCTTGGCCACGGCGGCCACACTTTTGGGGACCACTGCAGGCATCGCTTTGCAGCAAACCGCCCTTCAGCGTCTACCCGGGGCGTTGGCGGTAGCCCTGTTGGCGACGGCACCTGTGATGGCCTTGCCCTTATCGGCCCTTGAGGGTGACCGGCCGGGTTGGCAGGGCATGGCGGCAGCGGTGCTGGCCCTGCTCGGGGTTAGTTGGGTGGTGTTCTGAGGTCGCCGCTGCCGGCGTCTTGGAGCCGCAGATCGGCTTGCTGTTGCCCCCAGCGCACCAGGTCCGCGAGGTCCAACTGCAGCGGCGGTTTGCTGAGTTCAGCGCCGATGGCTTCCAGTTGTACGGCCGCCTTGCCCAGCTGCTCCACCAGCACGGGAATGAAGGTCGGATCCACGGCGAGGTTCGGCTGGAGTTGAGCCCAGGCCGTGAGTTGTTCGGTCGCGGGCGTACTGCCGAGATCCCCTGATGCCTGTTGCAGGCAGCGCAGGCTGTGGGCCAGGAGCCGCAGATGATGCCGCTCCAGGGCGGGCAATACCGTGCCCTCCAGCACGCTCAGATCGTCCTGACTCAGCACGGCGTGAGCCGGAAGCCGCAGGCCTGGTTTCCGTTGAGCAGCCAGTGCACCCGATCCACCTGGCAGTCGGGGAAGGTTTGGCGGATCAGAGCCAGCTCTTGATCACAGACGCAGGGGAACTGCTGGGCGATGGACATGACCGAGCAGTGGAACTCGCTGAGGACCCAGCTGTTGTGCTCGGGGTCAGCGTTGAACTCGGCCACGTAGCCCTCGCGGCGGCGCAGTTCCACCAGGCGCTCGAGGCGTTCTGGAACGGTGCCGGTCCCGATCAGATCGCGATAGTCACAGGCCTTCTCGGAGGCCTGGCGTTCGAGCAGTTGCTCCATGGTGCCTTTGGGGAGGCTGCTGGTCATGGAGCTGAGCAATCCCAGGGCGAAATGTTCGCTGCCATTGGGGAAGCGTGCCCGGCCGGAATCGGTCAGACGCCAACGGTTGCTGGGGCGCCCCTGCCCTTCGCTGCTGGGGCTGGCCTCCACAAGGCCCTCCTCTTCCAGGGAGCGCAGGTGGCGACGCATCACTTGCACGGAAACCTGCAGGCTCTCGGCGAGTTGCGCAGCGGTGATCTCCCCCTGGCGCAGCATCAGGCTGAGAGCGGCTTCGCGGGTTGGGGCCTGGGCGGAGACGCTCATGTCCGATCCGTGTCATTCACACCATGCCACGCCTGAAAGGACCCTGACGACTTCTGTGGCCGGGCCATCAGCGTTGGCTCACCCGGTCGCGCAGTCAACGCGCAACAATGGCCGTTCAAGGTTGGCGGCCACCTGGCCTATCGTTGCTTTACGAAACGAGTGAGTTTCGTAAGTTGCTGCTGATGGATCCCGCGGGTGATCTCAGCCGCCACGCCTCGAAACCCCTCTGCGCCCCCGTCTTGCGCCCATGTCTGCAGCTCCCGCCACGCCAGCCAGCGACAGCCTTGAGGTGATCCGCAAGTTCGCAGAGACCTACGCCCAGCGCACCGGCACCTACTTCTGCAGCGATCCGAGCGTCACCGCTGTGGTGCTCGAGGGCCTGGCGCGTCACAAGGATGAGCTCGGCGGCGCTCTGTGCCCTTGCCGTCACTACGAAGACAAGGAAGCCGAGGTGGCTCAGGCCTTCTGGAACTGCCCCTGCGTGCCCATGCGCGAGCGCAAGGAGTGCCACTGCATGCTGTTCCTGACCGAAGACAACCCCTTCCGCGGCGAGAGCCAGACCATCTCGATGGAAGAGGTCAAAGCCCACACAGCCGCTTGAGGCCCGCTGATGAGTAACTCGCAGGCCGTTGGTGATCTGGTCAGTCAGCCGTACAAGTACGGCTTCGTTACTGATATCGAAACCGAAAAGATCGCCAAGGGCCTCAGTGAGGACGTGGTGCGTCTGATTTCCAGCAAAAAGGATGAGCCCTCCTTTCTGTTGGATTTCCGCCTGCGCGCCTATCGGCAGTGGCTGCAGATGGAAGAGCCTGACTGGGCTCGCCTGGGGTATCCGCAGATCGATTACCAGGACATCATCTACTACGCCGCTCCTAAGCAACAGGAGAAAAAGGCCAGTCTTGATGAGGTCGATCCCAAGCTTCTCGAGACCTTTGACAAGTTAGGGATCCCTCTCAGCGAGCAAAAGCGGCTCTCCAACGTTGCTGTGGATGCGGTCTTTGACAGTGTCTCCATTGCCACGACCTACAAAGAGAAGCTGGCCGAACACGGCGTCATCTTTTGCTCCATTAGTGAGGCGGTCAAAGAGCACCCCGAGCTGATTGAGCGCTATCTCGGCACAGTTGTCCCGAGCAATGACAACTATTTCTCGGCGTTGAACTCCGCCGTCTTCAGCGACGGATCCTTTGTCTTCATTCCCAAAGGTGTGGAGTGCCCGATGGAGCTCTCCACCTATTTCCGCATCAACTCCGGTGACACCGGTCAGTTCGAGCGCACCTTGATCGTGGCCGAGGAGGGTGCCTCGGTCAGTTATCTGGAGGGATGCACCGCACCGATGTTTGATACCAATCAGCTCCACGCTGCGGTGGTGGAACTGGTGGCTCTTGATGATGCCTCGATTAAATATTCCACGGTTCAGAACTGGTACGCCGGTGATGAGAACGGCGTGGGTGGCATCTACAACTTCGTGACCAAGCGCGGCCAATGCCGTGGCGATCGCAGCAAGATCAGCTGGACTCAGGTGGAAACCGGATCAGCCATCACCTGGAAGTACCCCAGCTGCGTTCTTCAGGGTGCTGATTCGGTGGGCGAGTTCTATTCCGTCGCCCTCACCAACAACTGCCAGCAGGCGGATACGGGCACAAAGATGATCCACGTGGGGCCCCGCAGCCGCTCCACCATCGTCAGTAAGGGCATCAGCGCGGGGCGATCCGCCAACAGCTATCGCGGCCTGGTGCAGATCGGCCCCAAAGCTGTGGGTGCCAAGAACTACAGCCAGTGCGATTCCATGCTGATCGGGGATCAGGCGGCCGCGAATACCTATCCCTACATCCGCTCCCAGCAGCCCCAGGCGGCTGTGGAGCATGAGGCCAGCACCTGTCGCATCTCTGAGGATCAGCTCTTTTACCTCCAGAGCCGGGGCATCGGCTTTGAAGAGGCGGTCTCGATGATGGTGAGCGGCTTCTGCCGCGATGTCTTTAATCAGCTCCCCATGGAGTTCGCCGCCGAAGCGGACAAGCTCCTGGCGCTGAAGTTGGAAGGATCCGTCGGTTAACGCCGTCGTTTCCTCCGCCTGTTTGCTTCCTGTTCTTCCTCCTTTCTTTCTCCCAACGTGATTCGCCCCGACGCCCCCGTGCTGCTCGAGATCCGTGATCTCCATGCTCGGGTGGAGGCCAAGGAGATCCTCAAGGGCGTGAACCTCACGATCCGCGCCGGGGAGGTGCATGCGGTGATGGGGCGCAATGGCAGCGGCAAGAGCACCCTCTCCAAAGTGCTGGCCGGTCATCCCTCGTACACCGTGACCGGCGGCAGCGTTCTGTACCGGGGCGAGAACCTGCTCGAGCTCGATCCCGAGCAAAGGGCCCGTATCGGTGTCTTTCTGGGTTTCCAGTACCCGGTGGAGATCCCGGGTGTCAGCAACCTGGAATTCCTGCGGGTGGCCACCAACGCGCGCCGCGCCCAAAAGGGTGAGGAGGAGCTCGACACCTTTGCCTTTGAAGATCTCGTGCGAGATCGCCTGAAGGTCGTGCAGATGGATCCTGCTTTCCTGGATCGCTCGGTGAACGAGGGCTTCAGCGGCGGGGAGAAGAAGCGCAACGAGATCCTGCAGATGGCCCTGCTGGATCCCCTCGTGGCGATCCTCGATGAGACGGACTCCGGTCTCGACATCGATGCGCTGCGCATTGTGGCCAGTGGCGTCAATCAGCTGGCTAACGCCGATAACGCCACCCTGCTGATCACCCACTACCAGCGTCTGCTGGATGCCATCACGCCTGATTACGTACACGTGATGGCCGCAGGTCGGATCCTGCGCACCGGTGGCAAAGAACTGGCGCTTGAACTTGAAGAGCGCGGCTACGACTGGGTCGATCAGGAATTGGCGGCCCTGGCAGGGGAGGTGGCCTGATGACCGCCAGCCTGAGCGCCCCCACCGGCCGTTCGGCCTGGCTGGAGAGCTGGCTTCGCGAGCTGCCCGCACCGAGTGGCCCCTTGGCTGCGGTGCAAGAGCGTGGTCGTCAGGCCTTGGCCCAGCAGCCTGTGCCGTCTTCGCGGCTTGAGGAGTGGCGCTTTACGGATCTCTCCTTGCTGCAGGAGTTGCCATTGGCTCCGGCTGCCCCTGCAGCGGCTCCCTTGGGCACAGGCCTCGATTCGGAGGTGCTGCGGCTGCAGCTTGATGGCAGCTCCGATCCGTTCGCTGGAGTCACCCTGCCCGCTGGCCTGCAGGTCCTCTCGGACGCCGAGCTGGTTCAGGGGCTTGGGCACACCCTGGCGGCCACCGGCTGTCAGGACCACTGGCCCGTGGAGCTCAACCATGCCGTGGCCTCACAGGTTCTGGCCCTGCGGCTGACCAGTCGTTCCAAGCTGAAGTTGGAGCTGCACTCGGCAGCCTCGGCCGGGCTGATGCCCCTGCGTCTGTTGTTGATCCTTGAGGAGAAGGCCGAGCTGGAGCTCAGCCACAGGCTGGAGGCTCAATCCACTGGGCTCACGAGCTTGCTGGTGGAAGCCCATTTGGCCAGAAGTGCCTCCCTCCAGCACAACCTGGTGGCCCTGGGCTCCGTGGATGCGGCCCTGTTGGGGCATCTCGCGATCGAGCAGGAGCCAGAGAGTCAGGTCGCCTTGACGACGGTCACGGCCGGTTGGGGCCTGGCTCGCCTGGAACCCCGTCTGGTGCAGGTTGATGGTCAGGCCACCTCCACTCTGCGGGGGCTGCAGTTGGTGGGCGGCAAGCAGATCGCCGACACCCACAGCCACGTGCACTTTGCGGGGCCTGAAGGGCAGTTGGATCAACTCCATAAGGCCGTCGCCGCGGGTCAGGGTCGCAGCGTCTTCAACGGTGCGGTGCAGGTTCCCCGCGCAGCGCAGCGCACCAATGCCGCCCAGCTCAGCCGCAACCTGCTGCTGTCGGATCGCGCCCGCATCGACACCAAGCCAGAGCTTGAAATCGTGGCCGATGACGTCAAGTGCGCCCACGGTGCCACGGTCAGCAGCCTGCAGACCGATGAGCTCTTCTATCTCCAGAGCCGCGGCATCGATGCTGATCAGGCGGCCGGATTGTTGAAGCGTGCGTTCTGTGAGGAGGTGCTTCGGGAGCTGCCTGCGGTCGCCCGCGGCTGGTGCCCGCTTGAGCAGTGGCAGTTGGAGCAGGCATGAGCAGCGCCTCACCGGTAGCCGTTGTTGATCTGGCGGCCCAGACCCGCTCTGACTTTCCGCTGCTCGCCCAGACGGCTTGCCTGGGACAGCCCCTGATCTATCTCGATCACGCCGCCACCAGCCAGAAGCCAAGGCAGGTGCTGGAGGCGCTCCAGCACTACTACGACCACGACAACGCGAACGTGCATCGCGGCGCCCATCAGCTGAGCGCCCGCGCCACGGAAGGTTTTGAGGGGGCCCGCGCCAAGGCCGCAGCCTTTGTGGGGGCGGCGAACCCCAACGAGATCGTCTTCACGCGCAATGCCAGCGAGGCCATCAACTTGGTGGCTCGCAGCTGGGGTGAGGCGAATCTGCGCCCAGGAGATGAGGTCCTGCTGACCGTCATGGAGCACCACAGCAACCTGGTGCCTTGGCAGCTGTTGGCGGATCGCACCGGA
This sequence comes from Vulcanococcus sp., assembly GCA_049418265.1. Taxonomy (GTDB): domain Bacteria; phylum Cyanobacteriota; class Cyanobacteriia; order PCC-6307; family Cyanobiaceae; genus Vulcanococcus. The sequence goes on along the minus strand of JBMSIW010000080.1, from coordinate 1,195 downwards.
TGCGTGCTGCGCCACGCCGGCCTCACCGAGACCGGTGAACTTGATCTGGCCGATCTGCGCAGCAAGCTCAACGAGCGCACGCGTCTGGTGAGCCTGGTTCAGGTGAGCAACACCCTGGGCTGCCTCAACCCGATCGCTGAGGTCTCGGCCCTGGCCCATGCAGCCGGTGCTCTGGTGCTGGTGGATGCCTGCCAGAGCCTGCCGCACCTACCGGTGAACGTGAAGGAGCTCGGGGCTGATTTCCTGGTGGGCAGTTCCCACAAGCTCTGCGGCCCGACCGGCATGGGTTTCCTCTGGGGGCGCGAGGCGCTCCTGGAGGCGATGCCCCCTTTCCTGGGTGGCGGCGAAATGATTCAGGACGTCTACCTGGATCACAGCAGTTGGGCGGGGCTACCCCACAAGTTCGAAGCCGGCACGCCGGCGATCGGCGAGGCCATCGGTATGGGCGCTGCCCTGGACTATCTCCAGGCCATCGGCATGGACCGGATCCATGCCTGGGAGCAGCAGCTCACCACCCATCTCTTTGATCGTCTGCAGAGCATCGATGGCTTGACCATCCTTGGCCCCACCCCCCAGCAGCAGCCTGATCGGGCTGCTCTGGCCGCCTTCCATGTCGAGGGGGTGCACGCCAATGACATTGCCGCTCTGCTGGATTCCTCGGGCATCTGCATCCGCAGCGGCCACCATTGCACCCAGCCGCTGCATCGGCACTACGGCCTCAGCGGCTCAGCCCGCGCCAGCTTGAGCTTCACCACCACCGTCCAGGAGATCGATCGCTTCGCTGAGGAGCTGGAGGGCTCCATCAGCTTTTTGCGGGAGCACAGCTAGGCCGTTGTGAGTACCGCCATGGCCTCGGCCTGGTGGCGGCCGCTCCAGGCCCAGCGCCACCGCCAGCCAGTGGCTTCAGCCAGTTCGGCGATGGCCAGGCGATCGGCGGGATGGTCGCAGGCGGCCAGGTGGCTGCTCACCTGCTCTTTCTGTTGCTCTGAGAGCTGGGGCCAGCTGGAGGCGATGCGCGCTTGATAGCGCTGCAGGTAGGCCTCCCGGCTTTCTCCGGGGTTGCGGAAGACATCCACCCAGATGAACAGTCCTCCCGGGGCGATGCGACCGCGCAGAGCCTCCAGGCACTGCTGCTTCTCCTGCTCACTGAGGTGATGGATCGCGAAGGCGGAGTGGATGATGTCGACCTGGGGGT
>JBMSIW010000079.1:0-9028 GCA_049418265.1 Vulcanococcus sp. | reverse complement strand
CCAGGTGGATTCACTTGCGTACCTGTGTCTACAGCAGGTACGCCTCTTTAAGAATCAAGGCTGGGCAACGTCTCTGCGGTACCAGAGCTGCTGTGGCCATGGACCAGGACCAGGCATGGACAAATGATTCGACGACGGAGGACCCGGGCGCGAGAGATGCATGCCTTGAACAAGCAGAATCATTCAGAAATCACTATCTATCAAGATCTAAGCGTGACTGCTTTATTGTCTTGGCCGGACATCGTCATGAGACCCACCAGGTGTCCCGAGTGAGACGCGTGAGTGGAGCTAGGCGGCCTGTCTGTAGCGGTCCTTGAGGAATTGATAGGCCTCGTTGAGACGGCGCATCGAATCCGCCGATCCGCCGGCATCAGGGTGATGGTTGACAGCTTGCGAGCGATAGGCCTCACGGATTTCGCGCAAGGTGTACGGACGATCGGCAACGGTGGCGAGTTGCAGCAGACGCAGGGCGCTGTGCACGGTCATGTTGTTGTCGATGGCCTCAAAGGAGGTGGTGCGCTTCTGGCGGCTGCGATGACGCTGCACAAAGCGCGCGATCAGAGAGGGTATCCGGACCGGCAGCGATGATCCGCTGAAGGGATCCTCCAGGATGCCGGCCGCCGCCATGATGCGCTCCAGGCTTGGGGGGCCTTCGTCCCAATCAGGCGCATAGGTGAAGACGACCTGCTGCAGGAGATTCCAGGCAAAGGGACGTCCTTCGCTGTCTCCAGCCTGGGGCCAGACATCACGGGCCAGCCAGACCATGGCGGCTTCGACAACAGCCTCTGTTGGGGCCTGGCCGTAGACCTCATTCCAGTGGGTGGTGGCGCGCTCGATCGCGAGAGCCAGATCACCCTGGCTGATCAAGCCAAGGGATGCGTTGAATTCGAGCTCAGTGGGTTGGGCCTGAAGGCTTTGCTTGACGCGCTTGGCCTGATTGCGCACGAAACCAGGTAACTGGATCCCACTGGGTGCCGGCGCAGGCGCAGAAGCATTCCCCTCGCCGGTCCCAGTTGAGACGCGGGCCTGGTCTCGGGTTGCGACAAGGCCGCTACTGACGAGCACAATGGCCACGTCGTCGTCGAGCTGTCCCCGCGCAGGACGTTGGTCTGGTTCAGCAGGAGACGCTCCATCACCGAAGGGCTCAGCAGCCTCCGAGGTGTCCTCGAATTCCTGACCCTGGAGCTCATTGAGCAGATGCTCAACGACGCGGCCACGGCTGCGAAAGCGCATCTGCGCCTTCAGCTCATCGAGCCAGGCGAGCATCTCCTCGCTGAGCTCGAGCGAGATGCGACGTTTGTCGGAGTCCCGCTGGCTCAATCTGACCCAATCACTGCCACAGAGGTTATCGGCCCATCAGCGAATCCATCAGCTTCTGTTGTGCCTGAACGGCCTGCTGGTAACGCTCCAGCAAGCTCTGGCTCATGCGCGTCGGACTGATGACCGCCGGTGTCATGCCTTGAATGGTCGGCAGGGCCGGCGGCGGCTGGATCCACTGCGGGGGTGGCGTGACTTGGGGCATGGGCCGCGCCATGGTGATGGGCTCAATCTCAACAGCCACTGGCGGCGGGGCGGGCGCCACGGTGGCCGTCTTGCTTGGGATCTTCTTCGCGGCCTGGGCTGCAGCGAGGAGTTCTTCACGCCGGCGCAGCTCGGCGAGTTGCTGATCGGGGACCACGCTCAGCAGATGACCAGGGGTGGCGTCGGCTGGATAGACCAGGCTGACCTTGACAGGGTTGTTCTGGCCGGGGCGCAGGTTCAGGCTTGAGAGCGGCAGGCTCTCACCTGACTTCATGCCCACATGCACGTCTTCGTAGCCATCCACGGTTTCGATCCGAATGGAGCCGCGGAAGGCGGTGAAGCGTGAGCGTCCGTTCGCGGTCGGATGGCTGAAGACCAGCTGGTGGGGACCCGCGCCCCGCAAGTTCATCGTCACGTCAAAGCGCACGCCATAGGTGCCGACGTTGTTCAGCGACGAGTCGACCATGCGGGAGGCCAAGGCATTGACCTGAACCTCACCGGTCCCAAAGTTGTGGCGATTGGTGCTCGTCAGGGGCACGTGCAGTGCGCCCTGCTCAAGGTCGTGGCTGACGCTCGCCTCGTAGGTGTCCCCCAGCGCAACCCCAGCGACGCGTGAGAAGACGGTCCCGTTTTCGATTTGGCGCAGGCGGCTCAAATAGATGCGACCGGGCGCAAGTCGTCCCTGGTCGAGCACCGAGAACAGATCAGCGTCGCTCTGGGGATCTTCAGCGGCAACCACGGCCATCTGGAAGGGTCCATCGCTTTTGCCCTTCAGCAGACCATTGGCGATGCCTTTCGCCGGAAGCTGCGTGCTGAACAGAACGATGCGGCTGTAGGCAGGAATCGTGATCTCGTCCTGAAGTTTCCGATCCAGTTGGCCCCGCAACATCTGCACCGCCGTGGCATCGCCAGGGCCGGTGTTCCAGGGGCGCACACCGAGGGGCTTCACCCCCATCAGGTTGTTGGCCAGGTAGGGAGCCTCGAAGCTGTTCCGCACAGCCCCGCGTTCAAAACGAATGTGAACCGGGCGTGAGCCAGGGTTGATCAGGAGCGTCGCCAGGGTCAGCTCACCACGCCTGCCACGACCGCTGCCCATCCGGCTGCGGTCATTCGGGTAGTACTTGTGATGCACGTGGAGACCGAAGGCACCGTTGAAGGTGTATCCGGCATTGGCCAACGGCTCACCGGTTTCCGCGGCGATCGCACTTCCTGGTGTGGTGCTCACCAAGATCCCGGGCCCGTGGACTTCCTCGGGCTGGTTGGAGTGCAGCACCGGCACGTTGTTGAAGCTGCCCTGCAAGGGCTTGGCTTGCTGCCCTGCCATCAGGGCCACATAGGCCTCTGCAGGGAGCGGAGCGACCAGGACACTGCCCAGAAGAGCAATCGCAAACGGCCTCATGGGACCTATGGGACCAACTGATCTCAACGTGCGACGTAACTGGGATGGGGTGCGGAGGATGCTCCGAATTGTTTTATCTCCCGCTGATCGATTTCAGCCGGACCTGCTGTCCATGGTGACCCGCGGCCACCGGGTTCCGATCGCTAAAACGTCAGCTGAGCGCCATTGTCCATGATCCCGCCCTTCTTTGCCTGCAGTGATCCCCAGCAGGCAGGCCAGTACCGCCGCCGGCATCAGGAGCGCAAACTGCAGATGCTGATCTTCTGGCGCGACGGCATTGAGCGCCAACTGGCCGCGATCAACGCCTCCATCAGCACCCTGCAACGTCAGATGCAGGACTCAGCCGAGTCCTGAGTTCGGCAAGCCCCGCCTTGAGCTGACGCCGGACCGCTGAGGCATTGCTCTGCATCAGCTTGGCGGTTTGGCGCAGGCTCATTCCTTCCAGCACAACCAGCTGAAGGACCCTGGCCTGGCCTGGTTCCAGCCACGCCAACCAGCGCTGGGCTTCGCCCTGGCCGGCGACGTCCACCTCAACGCTGCTGGCAGCGCAGCGATCGAGATCAGCAGGATCAAGGGCCAGCGGCCAGGAGCTCTGGCGTGCCTGACGCAGCTGCTGCCACTGTTCGTCGCTCAATTGCAAGTTCTGCGAGCGGGCTAGGGCCTGCAGGCGTTCCTGCTGGAGCCGCGGGATCCGAATCAGGGGCCACTGATCCCGCAGGTAGTGCTGCATGGCACCGCGGATGTGTCGTCGGGCGAAGGCCGTGAACGGCACACCCAGGGCTGGCCTGTAGCGCTCCGCGGCCTTGAGCAGGCCGAGTTGGCCGACCTGCTGCAGATCCTCCAGGCAGGATCCCCGCCCTGCCGCTGTGCGGCGAGCGAGCACCTGAATCCATCGCCAATGGGTGCGCAGCAGAGCGTCATGCTCGCGGTGGTGCTGGCCTCGAAGCGCTGCCATGAAGAGGAGATCGGGTCTTTCAGCCAATCCCTCCTGGGCGCTTCAAGGCATCCGTGAACTCACGGATGGGGGGTCGCCACGGCCTGCAGGAGTGCCCAGGGACCGTTCTGCCGCAGCCAGCTCAGATCAGAGGAGTCGGTGCGCAGCAGATACCCCGCAAAGCCCAGGGCGTTGATGCTGAAACCAGCCCAGTGCTCCTGCTCCCGGCGCACCGTCAACACCCAATCGGAGCTCAGCAGCAGGTTGTAGGGAGCTCTGGGCTGACTTGCTTCGTCCGCTGTTCCAAGCCCCAGCTCCTGGCAGTGCTGGCGATAGAGCTGTTGAAGCTCCTCAGCGGCTCCTGGCTTCCCGCCCTGCTGCCTGCGGCTCAAGCAATAGCGCCATGGCCACGCGGAGGCTTCGCTTTGGAGTTGCGTCTCGAAGGCGGCGTGCAGCGGACAGGGCTCCTCGCCCCTCGCGCGAGGCAGTAGCTGCAGATGGCGGTGCGGTTGGCTCGCGCCCGCCTCGGCGCAGCTGTTGAAAAACCACAACCCAGGGCTGTCCTGGTCGACATGGGCCAGGGCCTGCCAATCCAGTGCCGTCAGCCAACCGCGCTGCGGTTCCCACTGCTGCGTGATCAGGAGCAGGTGGCCGCGCTGCACCGGGTACTTGTTGAGGAGCAGCAGATGGGATTGGCCCAGACGCTCGACCTCCAGATCCCCATCCCAGGGCAAGAAGGGGTTGGGCTTGGGTCCTTCGCGGCGCAGGTGCTTTGGGGTCGCCGAGATCAGACGACGCAGCAGGAAGGGGGCCAGTGTCCCCTCGGATTCCAGTTCGGTCTGGAGGGGCACCAGAGCACCTGAAGCCTCCGCGTGATCGCTCTGGCGGAGCGCCGCCTGCTCATAGGCCCCCACGCCTTAGCCCCCCTGCAACCGAGCCAAGCTGGCACCTGGGTAGTAGTGGGCCAGGATCTGGTTGAACAGCCAGCCGCGCCCGGCAAGCTTCTGGGCGCCCTCCTGACTCATCGAGGCACCGAGCTCGCGATGGGCCTCCCAGCTGATCTGGGCATTCGCGGCATAGAGACTCTCCACGATGCCGCCCTTGTAGCTGAGGATCAAACCGGCGGTCTCCCGTGCAGCCCGCTGGCTGCGCTCACTGCTGGTGCCGAGACCTCCGTAGGCCTGCCAGCGGGTCGTGTTGCCCAGATTCCAGTGCTGGCTGGCGGGCCGCGCCAAATGGGCAAGGGCGTAGGAGCGTGCCGCGACCGCCTGGGCCTTGAGGGCCTCAAAGGACCAACTGCTCGGCATCTCAGCCCCCACGACCGAGGCGAGATAGTCCTCGAGGTCGAGGTGGTTGATCACCATCCAGCCTGTGCCGGACGGGACCAACGCCAGGCGGCCGGCATAGGAGCGGCCCTGGTAGCGCAGAGGGGCTTGGGACTGGGGCTCTAGCCAGAGCTGCCTGGATCCTGCAGCCAGGGCAGAAAGGGGGATGGCCTCTCCGCCACTGCCATGGGCCAGCAGAGCCCCCCGCTGATCCACGAGTCGCCAAGCGCCATCACTGCTCAGCTCCGGCTGGGGGGCCTCACCGAGATGCACGCGAATACTCAGCTGCAGTGCTGGCGCAGCGGCCGGGACCGCCAATGCGGCTTTGGGCTGCTGCGTGGCCGCTGCCGCTGTCTCTGCCGCCGTCTCTGGCGGCGGATTGTTGAGCAGCGCCTCAAGCAGGGGCTCGTCGGCTTGGCTCGCTGGTGAGAGCAACTGCTGGCCGGCGTAACCCACGCCCAAGGCCACAGGGAACAGCAGCAGCGGGACCCCTAGCCGCGCTTGCAGACCTGCCAGCCCGAGGGGTCGCATCCACTGGCGCCAGCGTCGATCGTGCCGTCCCATAAACAGTGGCCTGTACCGGTGAGACGGACCGAAGTGGGCGTCAAAACCTCACAGAGCATTCCACCACTTCTCGCGGACGGCTGCCAGCCGACCACGCTGGAGCGCCCGAGTTGCCGGGACCACCAGGGGGCCACCAGGGCGTGGGCCGATCCCGTGACGGGGTCCTCGCGGAGTCCCAGGCCTGGCGCAAAGAAACGCAGCTGGTAATCGCAGCGACGTCCCAGCAGCGTCTGGTTGGACGTGGTCGCCATGGCCTGCATGACGACCAATCCCTGACGATCCGCCCCCATCAGCTGATCGGACGGGTTGGGGAGCGCTGTTAGATCCAGGCCCGGATTCACCAGAACCACCCGATAGCCCAGCTCTGAGCCCCAGTAGGCCAGCGGCTCGCTGCCCAGCAACACGGCAAGGGACTCGGGGCAGCCCAGCGGCTGCAACGGTTCCGATGGCAGTTCAATCGACGCCATGCCGCTCCGCTCGTGGCACAGACCCACCGCCAATGGGCCGCTGCGGCTTGCAAAGGCCAGCGAGGTGCCAGGGGCCAGCAAGCCCCAGTGGGACAAGGCCAGGGTGGAGGCCAAGGTCGCGTGGCCGCAAAGGGCCACTTCGCAGCTGGGTGTGAACCAGCGCAGGGACCACTGGCCCTCGCTCGTCTGCCAGAGAAACGCGGTCTCGGACTGTTTCAGGCTCGCGGCCAGCGACTGCATCCAACGGGCGCTGGCGGGCTGCTCAAGGAGCACCACGGCGGCGCCGTTGCCCCCCAGGGGCCCTGCGCTGAACGCCTCAACGAGCAGAGCGCGGCAGGTGGTTGTCATGGTTGGCCCTGCTCGTCCTTGAGATCTCGCTGCATCAGCGCCTGCACCGCCATGGGCGGGGCAACACGGCCCTCCATCACGGCCAGCACCTGCTGACAGATCGGCAGATGCCATTGACGCTGCCTGGCCATGCTGGTGACGGCCTTGACGGTGCTGGCACCTTCCACCGTCGCTCCGACCCTTGCTTGAGCCTGCTCAGCGCTGAGGCCCTCCGCCAGGGCCAGGCCATAGCGGTAGTTACGGCTCAGATGGCTGTTGGCGGTGGCGAGCAGATCACCAAGACCGGCGAGACCATAGAGGCTGCGACCATCGCCCCCCAGCGCCTCAATCACGACACCCATCTCGGCCAGGCCCCGGCAGAGCAACGAGGCCTTCGCATTGGCACCGAGGGCCAGACCGTCGCAGATACCGGCGGCGATGGCCATCACATTTTTGAGCGCACCGACCACTTCGGTGCCAATCGGATCAGCGTTCGCGTAGAGGCGCAACTGATCCCCACTGAGCTGCCGCTGCCAGTGACGGGCCAAAGACAGATCGGAACTCGCCAGAACGCTGGCGGCGGGCAGGCCCTGCTCAAGCTCCCGCGCCAGGTTGGGACCGCTGAGCACCAGCAGCGGGATCTGCGGCCCCTCGCGGCACCAGATCTGACTGGCGGTGGAGCAGCCCTGCAGATCGAGACCCTTGCTGCAGCTGATCAAGGGCAGCTGCCCAGGCCAGAGGGGTGCCAGCTGCGGTGCCAGCTGCGCCGCTCCCTGGAGGGATGTGGCCACCAGGGCCAGATCAGCGCCAGCCAAGGCGTCTCTCGGAGCACCGCCTTGACTGCGGCTCCAGCCCTGGATCCGGTGTCCCTGGCGTGCCAGCAAGGACGCCAAGGTTGATCCCCAGGCCCCGAGGCCGATGACACTGACGCAGAGGCTCATGGGGCCATCATGCGCCAGCTGCGGAGTGGCCCTGGAGCAGCTCTAAGGGGATGACCTCCAGGGCACTGCGTTCGCAGGCTTCAAGGCGCACCGGAGGGGCCATCCCGTCTTCGTAAGCCTCCAACCAGCGGCCTGCGCAGACGCACCAGTGGTCGCCTGGTTTCAGTCCAGGGAAGCCGTACTGGGGGGCCGGAGTGCTCAGGTCGTTGCCCTGGGCGCGGCTGTAGGAGAGGAACCCCTCGTCGACCACGCAGCAGACCGTGTGACGTCCCAGATCGGAGGGATCCGTGCGGCAGCTGCCGTCGCGATACCAACCGGTCATGGGCTCGCATCCACACAGCTGCAAGGGCTCTCCCAAGACGTTCAGGGGTGCATCCGAGCTGGCTGCCATCGATTGCGACGACGTCATGGGGCGACAGTCTGTGGAGGTCTCTGCCGGCCGAGTCTGACGAAGGAGTGGAACAAAAGTTGCCGGATGGTTGACGAAATTGGGGGGTGAGGCGTTAAAGGTCATTCAGCAAACCCCCCTTCATGAGCTGGGACTTCACCGAAGACGGCGCCTTCCTGGCCCTGTGCGATGCCTTCAAGGAAAGCGGCGAGAGCTCGGCGATCGAGTTTCTGGCCAACGGTGAAGGTGCCTTCCACTTCCAGGAGCTGGCCCAGAACGCCGCCGGTGAGGGCATCGATCTCTCCGACTCCACCGATCTGGAGGAGTTTCAACAGGAAGTGATCGAAACCCTCGAGGACATCTGCGGCTGATCAGGAGCCGTAGAAGAAGGCGATCTCCTTATCTTTGAGACCCTCCCAACCGGCGGCCTTGAGGCGCGCATCGAGGGTTTGCTGATCGAAGTGCTTTGAGCCGGTCTTGACGATGCGGTTGCGCATCGACTTTTTCACGCCGCTGCGGGCGCGCTGGCTCTCAAGATCCATCACCTCGTTGTAGAGGCTCAACATCTCAGACGGGATGGGCGTGCCGTCGAGGTCAAGGCCTGCGGCGATGGCGTCATCGACACCGCCGGGTCCGGCAATGGCCATGCGGGGAGAGGGGAAAAGGCCCCTCGAGGCTAAGGGGGTCCTTGCCTCGATCAGGCCGAGAAGTAACGGGCCTGGCTGTGCAGGGCCACCAGGGCCGTGGTGCTCTGCTCGGGCTCCAGTTGATCGCTCTCATCCATGGACAGGCCGATGCGCTCACTGCCGAGCCAGGCGAGCTGCTGGCGTGAATCAGCCACGTTGGGGCAGGCCGGGTAGCCGAAGGAATAGCGGCTACCCCGGTAACGCTGCGCCAGCACATCACGCAGGGGCATGTCCTTGGGATCGGCGAAGCCAAGTTCGGCGCGAATGCGGGCGTGGGTCCATTCCGCCAGGGCCTCGGCCATCTGCACCCCCAGGCCGTGGAAGTAGAGGTAATCGCTGTATTGATCTCCTTTGAAGAGCTCCTGGGCAAAGGCCGTGGCCTTCTCACCCATGGTCACGGCCTGCATCGGCAGCACGTCAGTGGGTTCACCGCCAGCGAGATCGGTGTAGAAGTCAGCGATGCAGTAGCGGTTGCC
>JBMSIW010000078.1:0-9513 GCA_049418265.1 Vulcanococcus sp. | reverse complement strand
AAACGAGCAGGGTGCGGCTGAGGCCCGTGGCGGCGGCCTCGGCGATGGCGGTATCGCTGCTCGACAGCAGCTCGATCAGCGCGCCGACGTTGTAGCCGCCGATCATCGTGGCGAGCAGCTGGACCGCTTCCACGGGGCTCACCAGCGGGCTGCTGCTCTTGCCCTGGGCCACGGCGCTCAGCCAGCCAGCTTTGACGTAGGCCGCCTCATCCACACCGGGGGGAATCCGCTCTGAGAGCAGATGCAGCAGGAAGGCCTCTTCGCCGGCGGGCGGTGCCTGCAGCAGTTCAGTGAGGGCCTGGGTTTCAGCGGCACTCAGCGGCAGGGCTGGAATCCCCAGAGCTTCACGCTCCGCGGCGGCGGCGCGGTAATCGGCAAGGAAGCTGCTGGCAGACATCGGCGCTGGGTCCCGAGGGCCTCAAAACGGTGTTCGTTCGTCCATTGTTCTTTGCCACCCGTCGCCCCTGTTGTGACCGTCGTTGCAACTGGGCTTTTAGGGTGGTCTATCCCCAGCCCACGCACGGTTGCCGGCATGATTCCCACCTCCGATCTCCATGTGGTGGAAACCAGGCCCCTGGTGGCGCCGGCGCTGCTGCACCGCGAGCTGCCGTTGGGTGATGCGGCGGCCTCCACCGTGCGTGAGGCCCGCGAGCGGATCAAGGCGATTTTGCGGGGAGATGACCAACGGCTGCTGGTGATCGTTGGCCCCTGCTCCGTGCATGACGTGGAGGCGGCCAAGGAATACGCGGCGGCGATTGCCGAGGAACACCAGCGTCACCGCGACCAGCTCGAGGTGGTGATGCGGGTCTACTTCGAGAAGCCCCGCACCACCGTGGGCTGGAAGGGGTTGATCAATGACCCCCACCTCGACGGCAGCTACGACATCAACACGGGTCTCAAGATCGCCCGTGGCCTGCTGCTGCATCTGGCGGAGATGGGCTTGCCGGCAGCCACCGAGCTGCTCGATCCGGTGGTGCCGCAGTACATCGCCGATCTGATCAGTTGGACCGCCATTGGTGCGCGCACCACCGAAAGCCAGACCCACCGGGAGATGGCTTCGGGGCTGTCGATGCCGATCGGTTTCAAGAACGGCACCGATGGCAGTGCCAGCACGGCCATCAACGCCATGGAGGCGGCTGCACGCCCCCACCATTTCTTGGGCATTAATAACGATGGCAGCGCCGCCATCGTCACCACCACTGGCAACCCCGATGGCCACCTGGTGCTGCGGGGCGGCAAGCAGGGCACGAACTTCCACGCTGAAGCGATTGAGACGGCCGCGGCGGCATTGGCGAAGGACGGTCTGCCTGCGCGGGTGATGGTGGACTGCAGTCACGGCAACTCCAACAAGGACTACCGCCGTCAAAGCGAGGTGGCCGCAGCGGTGGCAGAGCAGCTGCGCGCCGGCTCGCGCCACGTGATGGGCGTGATGATCGAAAGCCATCTGGTGGCTGGCAACCAGAAGATCCCGGCGGATCTCTCCCAGCTCACCTACGGGCAAAGCATTACCGATGCCTGCATTGACCTGGGGGCCACCCGAGATGTGTTGGCGCAGCTGGCAGACGCCGTCGCAGCGGCTCAGACGCAATCCACTGCGCCCGTTGCTGTTTGATGGATCGAGTGGTGAATTAGCACTCCAGGATTGAGAGTGCTAATTGGCCTTTCTTTTGCAAACTGTTTGCCCTGAGCAGACCTCTTCTGTTGGCTGATTAATTTGTGCCCAGCACGCGCAAGGTGGTCGATTCATGGCCTATCTGCTGCAGTTTCTGGGCGTCACGGACCCGCTTCGTTTGTTCTATCTGGAGCAGCGCGGCGCTGATGGGATCGGCCCTGCCTTTACGGGTTTTCGCCCTGTCTGCCTCGATGGGCTGCTCAGCTGGGCGCTCGAGACTGCGGGGTGCCGCCATTGGGACTGCGCGCTGACGGAGCAGGCTGTGATGCGGGCCTGGATGGAACGTGCTGAGGCGATTCATCAGTGGCAGCAGCGTCTGCGCTGTGAGCCCGAGGACTGCCGTTTGGTGACTGGCCTCGGAACCCAGCAGGACTGGGAGCAGCGCTGTGAGGCGATGCTGGCGGCCTAAGTGCCGCCCCAGCTCTGCCAGAGCAGGCTGCTCGTCAACGGCACGGTGAGGTTGTCGAGGCCAAACCAGCTGCACTGCTCTAGGGCCGTAGCGATCAGTGCGATCGCCACGAGCGCGGGGATGGCTGGTGCTGCCTGACCCGTTGCGAGCGCGAGAGAGCGCAAGCTCAGCAAGCTCAAGGCGCTCACCGCGGCCATGCAGCTGGTGCCCGCCACGGACTTGTTTTGTCCCAGCAAGCTCCAACGCCTGGAGCGCAGCTGAGCACCCACCAATCCCGCGAGGCCATCGCCCAGGGCCATCACCAGGACGCCAGCGGCCACAGTCAGCGGTTGTTGGGGCCAGAACAGGGCCAGCAGAATCGTGATGGAGGCGCCGTAGGCAACCGTTCCGTAGCTGTGGCGCCCGACGTCCTCAACGGCAGGCAGCAGGCGGAAGCGATGGTTCAAGGCCGTGGCTGCCGTGACCAGGGCTGCTGCTGGGATCGCCAGGTCCCGTTGGATCCCGAAGAGCCAGGCCAGCAGCACCACAGGACCTGTGCCGATGTGCACCACCTTGCGGCTCCACTCGCGTTCGCTGCTCCAGCGATGGCGAACGGCGAGAGCGGTTAACACCACGACGGCGAGCCAGAGCACGACAACGGCGAGGCCGAGGAGCTGTGGGGTTGTGCTCAACGTCAAGGGGCCTGGGATCAGGCGGCCTGTTGATAGTTGGTCATCAGGCGCAGCTTCAAGATCGCCTTGGACTCCAGCTGGCGGACGCGCTCACGGGAGACGTTGATCTGGCGGCCGATCTCAGCCAGGGTCAAGGGCTCTTGGCCGGCAAGGCCGAAGCGCAGTTCGATGATCTTGCGCTCACGCTCATTGAGCTGTGAGAGCCAGGTGCCCAGGTGCTCTTTCTGCAGATTGCGGTCCATGGAATCCATGGACTCATTGCTGTTGGGATCTGCGATCAGCTCACCCAAGGTGCTGCGGTCGTCGTCGCCGCGGGCATGGGCATCCAGGGAGGCGCAGGGTGCGCTCTGGGAGATCAGCTCTTCCAGCTCTTCAGGAGTCATGCCCAGGGCATGGGCCAGTTCGAGGCGGTTGGGTTGACGACCGAAGCGGTGGGAGAGCTCCCGGGTGACGCGGCGCATCTTCGAGAGCTTCTCGCTCACGTGGATGGGCAGGCGAATGGTGCGTGCACTGTTATCGATTGCCCGGGTCATGCCCTGGCGGATCCACCAGTAGGCGTAGGTCGAAAACTTGTAGCCCATGGCGGGGTCAAATTTGTCGACGGCCCGCTCCAATCCGATGGCGCCCTCCTGCACCAGATCCAGCAGCTCCAGGCCCTGGTTCTGATATTTCTTGGCGACGCTCACCACCAAGCGAAGGTTGGCGGCCATCATGCGATCGCGGGCCCGGGTGCCCATGCGGATCTGGTGTTTCTGACGGGCGGTGAGCTCAGCTTCGGGTAGTTCCTGCAGACGCTTCATGGCCTGCACATGGTGCGCCAGTTCGATTTCCTCGGCGGGGGTCAGTAGCGGTACACGGCCGATATTGCTCAGGTACCAACCAATCGAGTCAGCACTGAGGCGACCTCCCTGTCGGGAAGCCGAAGCTCGACTCGGGGTTTTGTTGGTTGAAGGCCCGGAAGCAGCGGGGTTGTTTGCAGGCATGGCACCGGTTGCGAGGGCTTCGGTGGTTGCTTTCACGGTTGGAATGCCTCTGGGTGATTGCAGAGGTGAACTCACGTTCGGAAAGCAGCTTGAGTTGGCCGGAATTTAGCACTTATGGCCTGCCGAGATTGCAGCGAATTGGAAGACTTGCTGCATTAATTCCGTCAGCTTTTCTTCCTGTTCGTATCGAGGGCTACTCCCTGTTGTCGGCAGGGCTCAGGCCTCTTCTCCAGTGCTCCATCAATTCGGCTTGCACCGCGATGTTGTCGTCGTCTGGAATGCGTCGTGTGAAGCTCCCGTCGCTCTGCATGTCCCAGGCGGTGCAGTTGTCGGCGAGATAGGTGTTGATCAGTCGCACCATGCGTTGATGCAACTCCGGATCTTCGATCGGAACGACCGCTTCAACACGTCGATCCAGGTTGCGGCCCATCCAATCGGCGCTGCCGAGATACATCTCGTCCTTGCCGCCATTGGCGAACCAGAAGAGCCGTGAGTGCTCCAGAAAGCGACCAATCACGCTGGAGACCCGGATGTTTTCGCTGACTCCCTCGACGCCGGGTCTGAGGCTGCACATGCCGCGAACCACCAGGTCGATCTGAACACCTGCCTGGGAGGCTTCGTAGAGCAGGGCGATGATCCTGGGGTCCACCAGGGCATTCATCTTGGCCTTGATGCCGGCCGGCCGGCCCGCCCTGGCGTGCTCGATCTCACGGCGGATCAATTCCATCATCCGGCGCCTGAGGGTCACCGGCGCCACGAGCAACCGCCGAAACTCCTGCTGTTTGGAGAAACCGGTGAGGTAGTTGAACAGCTCCGCCAGGTCTTGGCCCAGTTCCGGGCGGGCCGAGAGGAGCCCGAGGTCCGTGTACAGCTGGGCGGTGCGGGAGTTGTAGTTGCCGGTGGCGATGTGGCAGTAGCTGCGCAGGCGTTCCTTTTCCTTGCGCACCACCAGGGTGATCTTGGTGTGGGTCTTCAGGCCGATGACCCCATAAACCACATGGACGCCGGACCGCTCCAGTTGCCGGGCCCATTGGATGTTGTTGTCCTCATCGAAGCGTGCCTTGAGCTCCACCAGCACCATCACCTGCTTGCCGTTCTCGGCTGCCCGGATCAGGGCGGCAATGATCGGTGAATCCTTGGAGACCCGATAGAGGGTCATCTTGATGGCCAGTACCGAGCTGTCATCGGCGGCCTGGTTGATGAATTCCTCCACCGTGGTGGAGAAGAGATCAAAGGGGTGCTGGAGGAGTACATCCCCTCGGCGCAGCACCGAGAAGATGCTTTCAAATTCCTCCGCCTTGATGGAGCCGTCCTCCAGCAAGCTTTTTTGGGCCCGGGCCAGGCAGTCCGGAGTGCGGCCGCGATGGGGCGGGTCCTTCAGCTTGGGTAGGGGCACCGACAGCAGGCTCATCAGGTCGTCCAGGCCCAGCGGTCCCCCGATCCGGTAGAGGTCTTCGGGTTCGACGCCGGTGCCCTCCAGGAGCAATTCGACGACGGAGTCGGGCATCTCATCGGCGACTTCCAGGCGCACCACTTCGCCGCCCATGCGCCGTTTGCGCAGACCCTGCTGCAGGGCTTCCATCAGGTCGTCCGCTTCCAGGTCACGCAGTTCCAGGTCTGCGTCGCGGGTGACCCGGAAGAAGTAGTGCCCTTCCACTTCCATGCCGGGGAAGAGCAACTGCAGGTTGAAGGCCACGACCTGCTCGAGCGGGACTGCCGAATAGATCGGCCTTGGGTCGGTCTCGCAGAGTTCCACCGGCAGTTCGACAAACCGCGGCAGGTTTTTCTGGGGCACCTTCACCCGGGCAAATTGCTGCTGGCCGCTTTCTGGATCGCGGATCAAGGCCGCGATGTTGAGGCTCAGGTTGCTGATAAAGGGGAAGGGGTGGGCCGGATCGACGGCCAGGGGAGTCAGGACCGGGAAGATGGCGCGTTGGAAGTAGTCGTTGACCCAGTCCTTCTGCTTGGGAGTGAGGTTGCGGTAGTCGATCAGGTGCACGCCCTGCTCGGCCAGTTGGTGTTTGAGGTAGTGCCGGTAGTGGGCCTGCTGCTGCTCCAGCAGCGGGGCCAGGCCCTCACGCACCAGCGCTAACTGTTGGCTGGGGGTGAGGCCGTCATCGCTCAGTTTCTGAACACCCGCTTCCACCTGTGACTTCAGAGAAGCCACGCGAACCATGAAAAATTCGTCGAGGTTGTTGCTGAAGATGGCGCTGAATTTCGCCTGCTCCAGGAGCGGGGTGTGCTCGCTCAGGGCCTGGGAGAGCACCCTCTGATTGAAGGCGATCCAGCTCAGCTCTCGGTTGATGTAGAGCTCGGGTGCAACCACTGGATCAGCCATGCCTGGGCCGCAACCTTCTTGTCAACAACGTAGCAATCAGAAGGGTTTTTCAGCCTTGTGGGGCTGAGTTCGGCTGGCGTGAGAGGCCGCCGGCCACCAGCCAGGCCACCCCAACGAGAACCGTGATCCCCAGCCAAAAGGGACTGCGCTGACCGACGACGTCGTAGGCCAGGCCAGCCAGGGGTGGTCCGATGAAACTCCCCAGGCTTTGCAGGCCTTGCAGGCTGCCGAGGGCCGCACCTTGGCCGTTGTCATCGAGGCGCCGTGACACCAGCGCCCGCAGGCAGGGCGTCACCAGGCCAGTGCCGAGGGCCAAGATCGCGACGGCCGAGAACACCACGGTCTTGGCGTTCTCGGGGGTGGCCAAGGGGATCAGCAGACAGCCCGCAATCACAAACCCCAGGCCGCTCAAGGTGAGGCGCCATTCACCGAAGCGCTTGACCAGGGGGCCGATCAAGCCGCCCTGCACCACCGTGGCCACGACACCCACCACCAGAAAGGCCGTGGCGGCCAGCGATGGGCCCCAGTCAAAGGCCTGTTTGAAATAGAGAACCAGCACGGCGGTAAAGCCGTTGAAGGCCAAAAAGAAGAGGAAAAAAGCACCGCACAGTCGCCGTACCTGTGGGTTGCTGAAGACCTTTTGGAGAGCGCTCAGGGGGTTCAGGTCCCGCTTGCGGGGCAAGGCCCGACGGGCTTCAGGGGGATGGGTCTCGGGCAGGAGGCACAGCACCAACACCAGGTTGAGCAGGGCGAAGCCTGCGGCACTCCACACCGGCAGATTCACGTTGGCTTGCGAGAGCACGCCGCCCAAGGCGGGTCCCAGGATGAAGCCCAGGCCAAAGGCGACCCCGATCAAGCCGAACGCCTTGGCGCGGTTCTCTGGTGTGGAGATGTCAGCGAGCACCGCTCCGGCGGTGGCTGCCGTTCCGCCGCTCACCCCATCAATCAGTCGGGCCGCAAACAGCAGCAGCAACGGCAGGCTTGTGCCCGCTGCCCAGGGAATCGTTTGCCAATCGATGCTCACGGTGAGGGCAAAGAGCCCTAGTCCGAGCACGGAGCCTGCGACGCAGGTGGCGATCACGGGCTTACGGCCGTAGCGATCGCTCAGGGCACCGATCAGCGGTGTGAAGGCGAACTGGGCGATCGCATAGCTGCCCGCCAGCAGGCCCAGCGTGCGTCCGTTGCTGGTGAAGCTGGCCAGCAAAAACGGAAGCAAGGGGAAGACGATGCTTTCCCCCAGCCGGTCATTCAGCAGGGTGACGAAGGCACAGAGGGAGGTGGAGGGGCGGCTCCAGCGCATGGGGTTGGGCCCGGCACTGGCTTCACCATCCCACGGGGCCGTGTGGGCTTATTTCTGACGGCGCAACAGTCGCTGCACGAGCGCCGCCAGTGGGTTGGGCTGGGGCCTGTGGTGACTCTGGGGTTGGGGAGCGCTCATCACCAGACCGCCCACCATGGAAAAGGAGCCGGTGCCGCCTTTGACAAGCATCCCCTTCACTTGCAGGTGAGGCGAAAGGTAGTGCTGCCATGGCTTCAGCGCCAGGAGCATCAGAATCATTCCGCTTTTGTGTTGCTGCGGGGTTGTGGTTATGGGCTCGGACCTGCCTGCGCCATCCCTGACTCACCTCAATGCCAGTGGGGAAGTGCACATGGTGGAGGTCGGCGATCGGCCGGCCACCCGCCGAGAAGCGCGCGCCGAAGGCTGTCTTGAACTGCGTCCTGAGGTGTTGGCCCTGGTCCTCGATGGCCGAGCGCCGAAGGGAGACGTGCTGGCGGTGGCACGGGTGGCCGCGATTCAGGCCGCGAAACGCACCTGGGAGTTGATTCCCCTGTGTCATCCGATCGCGCTGAGTGGCGTTGAGGTCGTCATTGCACCCAACGCGGAGGCGACGGGGCTGAGGCTGGAAGCCAGCGCTCGCACCACCGGCAGCACCGGGGTGGAGATGGAGGCGCTGACGGCCGTGCAGGTGGGATTGCTCACCCTCTACGACATGCTCAAGTCCGCTGACCCGGCGATGACGATCACGGGTGTGCGGTTGCTCAACAAGAGCGGCGGCCGCCACGGCGACTGGCAGCGCGATGACTGAGCCGTATGGCCGCGAAGGCCTCCCCCTGGAGCAGGCGCGCGCTCAGATCCTCGAGGCTCTGCAGCCGCTTGGGCTTGCGGAATCGGTGCCGTTGGCGCAGGCCCTTGGACGCACCACCGCAAGAGCGGTGTTGGCGTCAGCGGCCGTGCCCGGTTTCCGCGCTTCGATCATGGATGGCTACGCCATTGCCGGAGGGGAACTGCCCCAGCCCGGTGCCCGTTGGCGTCTGGTGGGCGTTTCGGCGGCCGGTGCACCTTTCACAGCAGCGCTGGCTGAGGGCGAGGCGGTGCGGATTTTGACCGGCGCTGTGGTTCCCGATGGCAGTGAACGGGTCCTGCCCCAGGAGCTGATGGCTGTCGATGGCGATCAGTTGGAGCTGTTGCAGGTCTGCGGGGCCAACCCCTGGATTCGACACCCCGAGGAGGAGGCCGCACCGGCTCAGGAGCTCGTGGCCGCTGGTCAACGGTTGGGCGTGGCGGAGCTGGGTCGCCTGGCGAGTTGCGGCGTGCAGCAGTTGGTCGTGATGCGCCGGCCTCGGATTGGCCTGTTGATCAGTGGCGATGAGTTGTTGCCGCCGGGGCAGGAGCGCGGGCCCGGCCAGATCTGGGAGAGCAATTCGGCTCTGCTCAGTGCTCTGTTGCAGCGGTTGGGATTTGCCGTGGCCCAGCAGCGGGTGGTGGTCGATCAGCCGGAGCCGCTGCGCGCAGCTCTGCAGGAGTTGGCCGCAGCTTGCGATGTGGTGGTCAGCACCGGCGGCGTCTCCGCGGGCGACAGCGATTGGATCCGTCCTCTGGTGGAGGAGCTGGGGGCAGTGCGCTTCTGGAAGCTGTTCCTCAAGCCCGGTCGGCCGTTTGCCTGGGGGGAGGTGGCGGGAGTGCCGTTCTTCGGGCTGCCGGGCAATCCGGTGGCCGCGGCGATCACGGCGTTGCAGCTGCTCTGGCCCGCTTTGCAACGGCTGGAGGGGGCTGAGATTGAGCTGTTGCCGCGGTTGAAGGTGCGCCTGGAGGCAGCCCTGCGCCGTGGCGCCGGCCGGCCTGAATTGGCGCGGGCGCGGTTGGTGGTGGCGCCCGATGGCGAACTGTGGGCTCGGGTGGAGGGAACGCAGGCGTCTTCCCGCATTGGCTCCCTCCAGGGAGCCGATCTGCTGCTGGAGATTCCGGCGGAGCTCGGCCCCCTGGAGGCGGGCACGGAGCTCTGGGCGCAGTTGCTGCGGTTGCCGGTGCTCTAGGCCTGTGCCTTGCCTATCGTTATGTCACGGAGAGACAGCCGTGCCGATCACTCCCGCTGCTGCCATCACCAATCCTCAGCTGCGTCAGATGGCTGCAGAGATCTGCCAGGAAATTCCTGGAGCAG
>JBMSIW010000077.1:0-9880 GCA_049418265.1 Vulcanococcus sp. | reverse complement strand
CGGTGTGCAGCTTTTTGCCGAGGGGGCCCAGGATCGCGATCAGGCGGCGCTCCACCGCGAAGTGCACGTCTTCGTCTTCGAGGCCGGGGTTGAACTGGCCGGCAGCCGCCTCACTGCGCACCTGCTCGAGGCCCACCACCAGTTGCTCGGCTTCCTGGGCCGTGATCACGCCCGTACTGGCGAGCATGCGCGCATGGGCAATCGAGCCATCGAGGTCCTGCTGCAGCAGGTTGATGTCGAAGCCGATCGAGGCATTGAAGCGTTCGATCGCCGGATGCAGGCCTTCCTCAAAGCGCTGGCTCCAGGTGGAGGACGAAGACTCAACGGCCATCGGGCCTGCAAGGGCTGCTGAAGCTCAGTGTGGCAGCGAGGGCAGCATCACCTCCTCGCGCACCTTCAGCACCACCATCGAGGCATCGTCATCGAGCTGGCGATCGGAGCCCACAAAGCGATCCAGGCGGGCAAAGAGTTGATCCAAGATTCCCTGGGCACCAACCCCGGAACGGCAGGCCGCCTCCAGGGCCTTCACCAGACGCTCCTCGTCAAAGCGCTCCCCGTTGAGGCCTGAGGCTTCCGTGACGCCATCGGTGTAGCAGAGCAGAACATCGCCGGGATCCAGCACGATCTGCTCACAGCCGTACTCGGCCTCGCTCTGCAGACCAATCAAGAGCCCCGGAGCATCCAGTCGCTCCACCGCGTGACGCAACTTGCGCCAGATCAAGGGGGGGTTGTGGGCCGCATTCGCGTAGCGCAGCAGCCGCGTGCGTGGATCGAAGTCGGAATAAAACAGCGTCACGAAGCGATGGGACTGGGAGAGGTCCTCCTGGGCCAGCTGGTTCAGGTCGTGCAGGATCCGATCCGGCGGATGGCCGCTCAGCACCTCGGCCCGGAGCATGCCCCGCAGCAGCGTCATCAACAGGCCTGCTGGCACGCCCTTGCCCATCACATCGCCAATCACCAGGGCCCAGCGGGACTGCTCACGCATCCGGCCCAGCAACTGCGGCCGGGTGGGAATGAAGTCGTAGTAGTCGCCCCCCACCTGAAAAGCGGCCCGGCAGCTGGCCGCCAGCTCCACCCCCTCGATCACCGGGCACTGATCGGGCAGCAATTGCGCCTGAATCGCCGCGCCCGTGGAGAGCTGCCGGTCCAACCGCTCATGCCGCCGAGCTTCCTGCAGCAGGTCATCACCCTCCAGGGCCACCCCGGCCAGATCCGCCACCAACTGCACGTGGCGCCTGTGGCTCTCGCTCCAGCTGAAACCGGTCTTGGCTCCATAGACGTAGAGGCGACCGCGAATCCGGCTGCGGGCCGTCAGGGAGGTGGCCACCAAGGGGCGATCGGCCAGCTGGCGGCGCACCAGAGCATCGAGCAAGGAGGCGACCGCCTCATCGCCGGAGGCCTGCTGGAACTGCGCATCGGACAGGCTGGCCACCTGCCGCAGCAGCTCTGCAGGGCCGCCATGGAGCTGCTCACGCCAGAGCCGCCCATCGGGGAGAAACGCCACCAGCAGCGCCCCTTCGGCATCCACCAGGCGGGTCGCCACCAGGGGAACCAACTCCAGGAAGCGGCCCAGGTTGGTGAAACTGCGCAGGGCAAAGGCCAAGGACGCGAGCAGTTCCTGGTTGCGTCTCTGCTCCTTGCTGAGGCTGTCCAGCAGCTGACGCAGCGACGCCATCGGCGACGCCGCTCGAGCGGACTGTTGCAGTGGTGGCGGCTTGCTGCTCACCGAGCTGCCGCGCGAAGTGCCCGAAAGATAGCGGCCTATTTGGCCAGCAGGGCCTCCACAAACTCGAAACTGTTGAAGGGGCGCAGATCGCGGATGCCCTCACCCGCGCCGATGAAGCGAATCGGCAGACCCGCCTCCGAGGACACCGCCAGGGCGACGCCGCCGCGGGAACTGCCGTCGAGCTTGGTGAGCACCACCCCAGTGAGGCCTGCGGCCTGGGCAAAGGCCATGGCCTGCTTAAGGCCGTTCTGCCCCTGGCTGGCATCGAGCACCAGTAGCGACTGCACCACCGCATCAGGGGCCAGCTTGTCGACGATGCGGCGAACCTTGGAGAGCTCCTCCATCAGGTTGTGCTTGGTCTGCAGGCGGCCAGCGGTATCCACCAGCACCAGATCGGTGCCCTTGGCTTGGGCCGCACCAATCGCGTCGTACACCACGGCAGCCGGGTCGGCGTTGGCGGAGGGGTTGGAGACCACCGTGACGCCGCTGCGCTCCCCCCAGACCTGCACCTGCTGGACGGCTGCGGCGCGGAACGTGTCGGCCGCAGCGATCAGGCAGCTGTAACCACTGCGAATCGCCAGGTTGGCCAGCTTGCCCAGGGTGGTCGTCTTGCCCACGCCATTGACGCCCACCATCAACCAGACGTTGAGGCGCCCGCGTTCGGGCGCCAACAAGCTGGTGCCGCTGCTGCGGATGGGCTCATCCAGCAGGCCTTTGAGCTGCTCCTTGAGGAAGCGGATGCCTTCGGCGGGGTCCACCACCTCCTCGTTCAAGCGCTTGCGCAGGGCTTCCAGCACCTGATCGGTGGCCTTCACTCCCACATCAGCGCGCAGCAACAGGCTCTCGAGATCGTCAAGGACCTCGGGGGTGAGGGGATCGTCGCCGAGGGTGTCCAGCAGCTGGGTGACAAAACCCTGGCGGGTCTTCTCCATGCCGCGCCGCAGGCGCCCCAACCAATCGATCTCTTCCAGGGAGATCTGATCCAGCTGACGGCCCTGGGCCGCCAGCACCTCGGCCGACCAGGTGAAGTCCTCGTCAAATGCTCCAAGGCTCGGAGCCGCCTCATCCGGTTCTGGCGCCGCAGCCGCGGCTTCGGGCTCGGGCTGTTTCGGAGGAGCTTCAATGGCTCGCTCCAGCTGCTCCTGTTGCCGCTGCGCCCGCTGCGCCGCGGCCTGCTCCAGCAGCGATAGCCCTGCGGGTGGCGCAGGCTCTGGTTCAGGCTGGAGCTCAGGCTCAGGCGGCGGAGTCAGTTCCAGCGTCGGAGCTTCTGGCGGAGCAGCTTGAGCCGCGGCGGCCTGCTTGTCGGCTTCCTGCTGCGCTTTCAGGCGGGCATAGGCCTGACGGGCCCACTCGAGGGCGTCCTGATCAACATCCCCTGAGGCGGCCTGGGCAGGCTGGGCGGCCTCGGCGGATTCAGGCTGCTGTTGAGGCTCCTCGGGCGGTTGCGAGGTTTCGCCGCGGTTGAACCAGTCGTAAACCATGGCTGCCGCTCAGCTCTGCGCTGGTGCGCTGGTGAAGCGGCGCAGCACGCCATTGATCATGCGGCGTCCTTGCTCATCGCTGTAGCGGTTCGCCAGCTCCACCGCTTCATTGCAAGCCACCGCTGAGGGGGTGCGGAACTGCTCGATATCGACGGCCGCCAGGCGCAGGATGTCGCGGTCAATGCGGGGCAAACGGGTCAGACGCCAACCCTCCATCACCGCATCCAGGCGCTGATCCAGGTCATCACGACCCGCCAAGACAGCGCGGGCGCGATCGATGGCGCCGCGGCGAATCTCCTCCTGATCAGCCAGCATCAACAGACGAGGCAACTCGAGGGACGCCGAAAGCCGGTTAAGACCCTGCTCGGCATGCTCCAGACCGTCCTGAAGGTGCTGACGCACACGCGGGAGCTGCTCCAGGGCACCTTGATCCTGCAATTCGCTATCGAGCAGCTGCTGCTGCGCGGCCTGGAGGTCGCTGGCGGCCTGATCCAGCGCTTCGCGCACGTGCTGACTCAAGGAGACCAGCGCCTGCTGCAGCAGGGTGTCGAGAGAGGTGTCCGCCGCAGGTTGGCGGTCATTGACCTGACCAAGCATCAGCAGGGCCAGTTCACGGGAAACGGAGCGGCTCTGCATCAGGCCTTGTTGGAGGGCAGGGGGGAATAGGCGGGGGCCCGCAGCTGGGCCAGAAGGCTCGAGAAACTGCGGCTCGCTGGGGTTTCGCGCTCGTCGGGATTGACGATGCCAGCAGAAATGATCGTGCGGAAAGCGTCCTCGACCGAGAGATCAAGGTCCTGCACAGAGCTTTCGGGAACCACCGCGTACCAACCGGTGGTGGGGTTCGGAGCCGTGGGAATGAAGACGCTCAACATCGGCTTCTCAAAGCCCGCGGAGAGGGTGGCCCCGAGCACGCCCGTCACGAAGCCCAGGGCATAGAGGCCCTCACGGGGGTACTCGACCAACACCACACGCCGAAAGCGGCTGGAGTTGTCGCGCAGGAAGGTCTCCAGCAGCTGCTTGAGGGTCTTGTAAACGGAACCGGCGACGGGTATCCGCTGCAGGGTCCCCTCGCCGAACTCCAGCAACCAACGACCCACGATGTTGCGGGCCATCAGGCCGATTAACAGGATGCCCAGAAGGGGCACGAGCAGACCCAGCCCCAGGTTGATCAACTCCTGAAGCAGCGGGTTCAGGGTGTTGAACGGATTGAGCTGCTTGGGGATCGAGGTGAGGAACGCCAGCACAAAGCGGCTCACCGTCGTGGCCAACCAGATGGTGGTGGCCAGGGGGATGACCACCAACAGCCCTGCAATCAGGTCGTTCTTGAGATCCTGCTGGAGGCGATCGCCCAGCGGCTGCTCAGGTCTGGGACTGGATTGCACCACAGAATCAGGTCTCGTGACGGGCCGGGATTCCGGTCGACAAACGCCAACCCGCAACTTAGCCAGTCGCCGTTACAGAACGGCCACCAGGGCCACGAGCGCAAAGGCAATCACCAGCACCACGGCCGTTCCCGTTCCGCCGATGCGGCGTTGATTGACGGCCAGATCGCGGCGGCTTTCAGCCTGCTTGATCTGGGCTTCCGCCTGCTGGAGCTGCCGTTCCATGAAGGAGCGCGCCGCCTGCTTCTGTTGCTCCTCGGTGGCGCTCTCGGGGATCTGACCGGCCTGGATGCCCTGGTCGATCACCTGATCCAGCACCTGGGGGTTATCCAACTGAGCCCGGGCCATCTCGAGTTGGCCCCGCTGGGCCATGAGCGATTGGTTGGTCTGCTCGTTGAGGCTGCGCTCGCCGCTGATGTTCACCGGGATGGTGAGCAGCAGGGCAAGGGCCAAAACACCACTGACCACGCAGACCACCCAGTGGAGGGGATCACGGCGAGTCTGGGGATCATCGAGGCGGGCCCCGAGCAGCATCAGCAGCATCCCCACCAGCGCCATCGGCGACTGGGTGATCAAGGTGGAGGTCAGCAACTGCTGGAAGCTTTCATCCCCCCAGCCGTTCACCGAAAGCACGGCCAACAGCTGCAGCAAGAGCAGCACCACCAAGGTGATGCCCAGCCAACGCAGCACAGTGGAGAAACGACCGGCCGCAGCTGTAGTCACGTTGAAAACCCTTGCAGTCGCGCAATCGTAGGGGCGCTTCAGAGATGCAGCAGCAACTCGCACAAGCCGTCAAAGAGCAGGCCTTGGCCCTGGGATTTGACCTGGTGGGCATTGCCTCAGCCCAAGGCAGTCCCAGGGTTCAACTGCGCACCGCCGCCCTGCAGCGCTGGTTAGCCGCGGGTCATCAAGCGGAGATGGCCTGGATGCAGGATCCGCGCCGCCTCGATCTGCAACAGCTTTTGCCTGGCGTGCAGAGCGTGATCGCCGTCGGCCTGAACTACTACGTCGATGCCGAGCGACAACCTGGCAGCTTGAAGGTGGCTCGCTACGGCTGGGGGCGGGACTACCACCGCCTGATCGATGGCCGCCTGCGGGCCCTCGGCCGGTGGCTCGAGCAGCAGCACCCGGGCGTGGGCTGGCGGGTCTGCGTCGACAGCGCGCCGATGCTGGATAAGGCCTGGGCCGAAGAGGCCGGGCTCGGTTGGATTGGCAAACACAGCAACCTGATCAACCGGGAGTGGGGCTCCTGGCTGCTGATTGGTCACCTGCTCACGACGCTGGAGCTACCCGCGGATGCCCCTGCCCAGAGCGATTGCGGCGCCTGCCAGGCCTGCATCGAGGCCTGCCCAACCGCAGCCATCAGCGAACCCTTCGTCGTGGATGCCCGGCGATGCATCGCCTTTCACACCATTGAGAACCGCGCTGAAGAGCTGCCTGAGGAGATCGCGGCATCGCTTGAGGGATGGGTCGCGGGCTGTGACATCTGCCAGGACGTTTGCCCCTGGAACCAGCAACCGCTGCACAGCAACCCCGACCCGGACCTGCAGCCAAGGTCCTGGTGGCTGAATCTGCAGGCGGAAGAAGCCCTCAGCTGGAGCGACGCCACCTGGGATGAGAAGTTGCGCGCCTCCGCCCTAAGGCGCATCAAACCGCAGATGTGGCGCCGAAACATTCGTTCCGCTCGTCAAGGCAAGGCGGCTTTCTCTCCCTAACGTGGATCTTGCTCTTGCTGCTCGTGGATGGCTGCGCGCTGGTTGAAGTCTCTGGCGGCAGTCCCCGTGATGCTGAGCGCCGCGTTCTGGGTCCCTCCCGCCAAAGCGCTGGTGCCCTACGTCGTGCTGCCCAGCAACACCAACCTGGAGGCGGCAGGCCTGGGGATTGCCCAAGCCGCTGCACGCCTGTTGAGGCTGGGGCAGGCCGAAGAGGCTGCCAGCCTGGCCTCCTTAACCGTGCAGCTGATCCCCAGCGACCCACGCGGCTGGGTGTTGCTTGCGGAAGCGCAGCTGCGTAGTGGCGAGGACAAAGAAGCTGCCGTTTCCCTGGCCAAGGCCAGAGACCTGGATCCGCGCAACGCCGCCATCCTCTTTGCCCAGGGCTCGTTAGCGCTGAAGGGCAACCGCCCAGGGGACGCGGTGGAGTTGCTTGAGGCGGGCCAGAAACTCGACAAGGGCAACGCCGGTTCCTACTTCGATCTCGGCAACGCCCACATCCTGCTGGGCCAACAGGGCAAAGCGCTCAAGGCCTTTGAACAGGCCTCAAGCCTGCGCAACGACTTCTGGGAGGCGATCAACAACCAGGCCCTTGTGATCTACGAGCAGGGCAACGAGAACGAAGCCATCAAGCGCTGGAAGCGGGTGCTGAGCATCAAGCCGAACGCAGCTGAACCGATGCTGGCGTTGGCGGCGGCCTTGAACCAGCAGAAGCCCGGCAACAGCGAGAGCCTGGAACTCGCCCATCAGGCCCTGGCCAGCGAACCCAACTACGTCCTGGACAGCTACCAGAAAGAACAGCTCTGGGGCGCTCGCCTGCGCTCAGCCACCAGTCGCCTACTGGAAGCCAGTGCACTCAAGGCCGACGTGGAACGCGCCCAGGCCAATGCCGATAGCGAAGGCGAAAGCCAGGCCGGCCAGGATCAGTAGGCTGAGCGCCAACTTCAGCCCCTCGGCCTAAGTCCCGGATGCCCAAGGCGCGCCCCGAACCGTCGCTGCCGGATCCATCCGACCAAGGGCGCATTGAGCCCATCGAGCTGCATCAGGAAATGCAGCGTTCGTACCTCGAGTACGCGATGAGCGTGATCGTGGGCCGGGCCCTGCCCGATGCCCGCGATGGCCTCAAGCCTGTGCAGCGGCGCATCCTCTATGCGATGCACGAGCTGGGTCTGACCCCTGATCGTCCCTACCGCAAGTGCGCCCGCGTGGTGGGCGACGTGCTCGGCAAGTACCACCCCCACGGCGATCAGGCCGTGTACGACGCCCTGGTGCGCCTGGTGCAGACCTTCGCCAGCCGCAACCCGCTGCTGGATGGCCACGGCAACTTCGGCTCGGTGGACGACGACCCACCGGCCGCCATGCGTTACACGGAAACGCGCCTGGCACCGATCGCCAATGAGGCGATGCTCGATGAGATCGGTAGCGACACAGTTGATTTCGCCCCGAACTTCGATGGCTCCCAGCAGGAGCCAACCGTGCTGCCGGCTCAGCTGCCTTTCCTGATCCTCAACGGCTGTACCGGCATTGCCGTAGGGATGGCGACCAACATCCCTCCCCACAACCTGGGGGAAGTGGTGGATGCCCTGATCGCCCTGGTGCGCAAACCGGATCTCAGCGACGAGAAGCTGCTGGAGCTGGTGCCCGGGCCCGATTTCCCGACCGGCGGCGAAGTGCTCACCGGCAGCGGTGTTCGCGACACCTACCTCTACGGCCGCGGCAGCATCCCAATGCGGGGCGTGGCCCACATCGAAGAAATCCAACCCGGCAAGGGCCGCCACAAACGCGGTGCCGTGGTGATCACCGAGCTGCCCTATCAGCTCAGCAAGGCCGGCTGGATCGAGAAGCTCGCCGAACAGGTCAACGAAGGCAAGATCGGCGGCATCGCTGATATCCGCGACGAATCCGACCGCGAGGGCATGCGGGTCGTGGTGGAACTACGCCGGGACGCCAACCCCGAAAAGGTGCTGGCTGATCTGCAGCGGCGCACGGCGTTGCAGAGCAACTACGGGGCGATCCTGCTGGCCCTCGTCAACGGCAAACCGATCCAGCTGACCCTGCGCCAGCTGCTGCAGGAATTCCTTGACTACCGCGAACTCACCCTGATCCGGCGCACGCGGCACGCCCTCAAGCGCGCCGAAGACCGGCTCGAGGTGGTGGAAGGCCTGATCACAGCCCTCAACAGCCTGCAGCGGGTGATCGAGATGATCACGGCCGCCCCCGATGCCTCCAGCGCGAAGGCCAGCCTGCAAGTTCATCTCGACATCAACGAACGGCAAGCCGACGCCGTATTGGCGATGCCGCTGAGACGTCTCACCGGCCTGGAGCAAGAGAGCCTGCGCAAGGAGGCCGAGGACCTGCGCCAAGAGAGGGCACGGTTGCGCCACCTGCTCGATGAGCGTCCGGCCTTGCTCGAGGCCATGGTCAACGAGTTCAAGGCGCTGAAAAAGCGCTTTGCCACCCCCCGCCGCACCCGCCTGGTGGAAGGTGGCGACGAACTGGTCGCCCAGCGCACAGCCGCCCAACGCCCCAACACCGAACTGCTGCGTCAACGGGCCTGGGAAGGCTTGCCCGGTGATGGCCGACTGGTCATCCAGGCTGACGGCCAAGTGAAGGTGGTGGGTCCGCAGCTGCTGGGGCGCCTGCACCTCGATGAACCGGCACCTCTGGGGGACAACCCCTCCCCTGCCCGGCTGATCCTGCCCATTCAGAGCAAACCAGCACTGCTGGCCTTCACCGATGCCGGCCGCGTGGCATTGCTGCGTTGGGAATTCGCCGGACAGCAGCCGGGCACCCTTGAGAAGTTCTTGCCGGAAGGCATGAGCGGTGAACGGGTGGTGCAATTGCTCTCCCTGCCTGCAGAGGCCAGCGGCAAGAGCATTGGTCTGCTCAGTAGTGATGGACGCTTCAAACGCCTACCGATCGAGGAATTCCAGGACCTCTCGGGCCGCGCGGCCTCGGTGCTGAAGCTCAAGGAAGGCGTCACCCTGCAGCGCGTGGTGCTCTGTCAAGAAGGTGATGACCTGGTGGTGGGCAGCAGCGCTGGACGGCTCCTGAAACTCGCGGTCAACGAGGAGAACCTGCCGGTGATGGGTCGCAATGCCCAAGGTCCCGTGCTGTTGCGGCTCCTACCTGGTGAGCGCGTGGTGGGTGCTGCACCGCTGAAAGCGGAGGGCAGCGTGTTGCTCGCAACCCAGCAGGGTCTCCTCAAAAGGCTTCCTGCCACAGAAATCCGCCGCTGCCAGCGGGGTGACCTCGGACAGATCTGTCTGCGCTTTGAGCAACGGGGCGATCAGCTGATCGATCTGCGCGAAGGGCACTGCGCTGTCGTGGCAGCTGTACTGAGCGATGGCCGCAGCAGACGCCTGACTGCCGAGGAGCTGGCTTCTCAAGAGCACAACTCCCAACACTTGGGACTCAAGGGAAGCGACAACGTGGTGGAGCTTGTACCGCTTCTGACCTGAAGGCTCAGGCAGCGACCGCTTGCGGCGGATGCTGCTCCAGCACCTGCTTGAGATACCGCCCCGTATGGGACGTGGGATGCTCCGCCACCTCTTCTGGGGTGCCACACGCCACGATCTG
>JBMSIW010000076.1:0-10033 GCA_049418265.1 Vulcanococcus sp. | reverse complement strand
CGGCCCCTGCAAGTCCACCTTCCGGTTCGCTCGCAGCTCATAACCATAACACCAACACTGCCCCATGCGCTAGCAGAGCCCCTCGGGGATGACGAAACCCTTGATGATTTCTAGGGTTCGGCCAAGGGAACAGGCGCGAGCGGGAGGCCCCTGATGGCCAAACAGTTCAGCCAGGAGCGGCTTCGCGTTCGGCCCAGCTCCAGGGAAGAGGCTGTTGTGGCAGCCGCCGAGGAGCAGTTCGAGCGCACCCTGGTGCGTGTTCGCGGAGCCCTCGTGGGCTCTGTTGCAGCCCTCAGCCATCCCGGCGGACGCTCAGACGCCCTGAATTACGGGGAGGTCTTCCTGCGGGACAACGTCCCGGTGATGCTCTATCTGCTGGTCAAAGGACGCTTCGAGATCGTTCGCAACTTCCTCGAGACCAGCCTGGAACTGCAAAGCAGTACCTACCAGACCCGCGGCGTCTTCCCCACGAGCTTCGTCGAGGAGAACCAGGCGCTCGTGGCGGACTACGGCCAGCGCTCCATTGGTCGAATCACCTCTGTTGACGCCAGCCTCTGGTGGCCCGTCCTCTGCTGGCTCTACGTGCAGCGCAGCAAGGACTTCGAATTCGGCTCCAGTCAGAAGGTGCAACGCGGGATTCAGCTCCTTCTGGACCTGGTGCTTCACCCCACCTTTGAAGGCACTCCGGTGCTCTTCGTGCCGGACTGCGCCTTCATGATCGATCGCCCCATGGACGTCTGGGGTGCGCCGCTGGAAATCGAGGTTCTGCTCTACGGCTGCCTGGGCTGCTGCTATCAGCTCATGGAGCTGGCCCAACAAAGCCAGAACAGTCGCCTGCTGGAGCAGCGCCTGATCTTGACCCGTCAATGGAAATACGACCTACGCCGCTATCTGCTCAAGCACTACTGGGTCACGAGCAAAACCATGCAGGTGCTGAGGCGTCGTCCCACCGAGCAATACGGCGACACCCAGGCCCTCAATGAATTCAACGTGCAACCCCAGGTGATTCCGCCATGGCTGCAGGACTGGCTTGAAAATCGCGGCGGCTACCTGATCGGGAACATGCGCACCGGGCGGCCCGACTTTCGCTTCTACAGCCTGGGTAATTCCCTGGGCTGTCTCTTTGGGCTGATCACGGCCCCCCAGCAACGAGCCTTGTTTCGCTTGGTCCTGCACAACCGCGGTGAGCTCATGGCCCAAATGCCCATGCGCATCTGCCACCCACCCCTTGAAGGGCAGGAATGGAGCGAGAAGACGGGTTCCGATCCCAAAAACTGGCCTTGGAGCTACCACAACGGTGGCCATTGGCCGAGCTTGCTCTGGTACTTCGGCGGTGCGGTCCTCCTGCATGAGCGCCTCTATCCCCAGGCCGATGTCCTGTTGATGGGACAGATGCGAGCCATGCTCGAGGAGTGTTACTGGATGCAGCTCAACCAACTGCCCAGGCAGCAGTGGGCGGAATATTTCGACGGGCCCACTGGCACCTGGGTGGGACAGCAAGCACGCACCTACCAGACCTGGACCATCGTTGGTTTCCTGCTGCTGCATCACCTGCTCAGGGTGAATCCTGAAGACGTGGCCATGCTCAACATCAACCCAGCCTGATCCAGGCACAAAAAAACCCCGGCTCGAAAGCCGGGGTTGAGAAAAGCCTTAGCCCAGGATTCAGAACAGACCCAGGGTCAGGGACTTGTCGATGGGCAGAGCAGCGCCAATACCCAGGTAGATGGCAAAGACGGTTCCGAACAGGAACACGGCCATGGCCACAGGACGGCGGAAGGGGTTCTGGAACTTGTTGAAGCTCTCGATGAAGGGCACCAACATCAGGCCCAGGGGAATCATGGTCTGCAGGGCGATACCCAGCAGCTTGTTGGGCACCACGCGCAGGATCTGGAACACCGGGTAGAGGTACCACTCGGGAAGGATCTCGAGAGGAGTCGCGAACGGATCGGCCTTGTCGCCCAGCATCGCGGGATCGAGAACGGCCAGACCCACCAGGCAAGCCAGGGTTCCCAGGATGACCACCGGGAAGATGTAGAGCAGGTCGTTCGGCCAGGCAGGCTCGCCGTAATAGTTGTGGCCCATGCCCTTGGCCAGCTTGGCCCGCAGCTTGGGATCGCTCAGATCAGGCTTCTTGAGGACGTGCATGAGAGGTGACCGGTGGGTTGGTCGTTGGGTATCCCAGTGTTGGAAGGCTAGAAACCGCCCTGGGGATGGCGGAGCCGGAAAGGTTCAAGCAGTGAGGGATCGCAACATTGGGGATCCCCCCGCAGATCACAAGGGACCGGAGATGCCCTGCTTCCGGATCATCAGGAAGTGCATGAGCATGAAGACCGCCAGCAGCCAGGGCATCACGAAGGTGTGCAGGCTGTAGAAGCGAGTGAGGGTGGCCTGGCCGACGCTCTCGCCGCCGCGGAGCAGTTCGACCATGAAGTCACCCACCACGGGCACAGCAGCAGGAACACCGGACACGATCTTCACGGCCCAGTAGCCCAGCTGGTCCCAGGGGAGGGAGTAACCGGTCACACCGAAGGAGACGGTGATCACGGCCATGGTGACGCCGGTGACCCAGGTCAGCTCACGGGGACGCTTGAAACCGCCGGTCAGATACACGCGGAAGACGTGCAGGATCAGCATCAGCACCATCATCGAGGCGCTCCAGCGGTGGATGGAGCGAATCAGCCAACCGAAGCTGACGTCGGTCATCAGGTACTGCACCGAGGCGTAGGCCTCAGCCACCGTCGGCTTGTAATAGAAGGTCATCGCGAAGCCGGTCGCGAACTGCACCAGGAAGCAGACCAGCGTGATGCCGCCCAGGCAATAGAAGATGTTGACGTGGGGCGGCACGTACTTCGACGCGACGTCGTCAACGATGTCCTGGATGTCCAGGCGCTCGTTGAACCAGTCGTAGACGGGCGATGACTTTCCGCCGGCGGCGGGGGAGGAGTTCGCCATGCAGCGAGAGGGTTTGGTTGGCAGAGTCTACCGATCACCTCGAGCGGCCCGTGAGCCTCGCTGCGCTTGTGACAACCTCGCCACAATCCACCGCGGGCCCGCTCAAGCGCACTGCAGATCGACTGCTGCGACTGCTTTTTGCTGCCGTTTTCCTGCTGACCTTTTCAGCCCAGCCTGCCGCGGCCCTCAACGACGGGCAGCAGCTCGTGGTGGAGAGCTGGCGCCTGGTGAATCAGAGCTACGTCGATCCAGATCGTTTCGAGGAGATCCACTGGAAGCGGCTGCGGCAGAAGGCCCTGGAGCGCTCGATCCAGACCAGCCTCGATGCCTACGACGCCATCGATGGGATGCTCGCCCCCATTGGCGATCCCTACACCCGTCTGCTGAGGCCTGCGGACTTCAGCTCCCTGAAGGCCAATACAGAAGGAAGCGTCAGCGGCGTCGGCCTGCAGCTGGGAATTCGCCAGGACGACACCGCCATCGTGGTGATCGCGCCACTGGAGGGCTCACCGGCCGCCAAGGCTGGCATCAACAGCGGCAGCGAATTGCTCTCAGTCGATGGGCTCTCCGCCGCTGAACTGGGACTGGAAGCCACCGCGGCTCGGCTTCGGGGATCCGAGGGATCCTCCGTGCTGCTGGGCCTCAAGGATCCCCAAGGGAAAAGGCGGGAAGTGGATCTCAAGCGCCAGCGGGTGAACCTGCAACCGGTGCGCCACAGGCTGCTCGAGCGGGATGGTCATCGCCTGGGCTATCTGCGGATCACCCAGTTCTCCGAGCCCGTGCCTCAGCAGGTTGCTGAAGCCCTCAAGGAGCTCCAAGATCAAGGCATGGAGGGGCTGGTGCTCGATCTGCGCAACAACTCGGGCGGCCTCGTGAGCGCGGGTCTAGCCGTGGCCAATGCCCTGCTCGATGGCGGACCGATCGTCGAGACCCAGAACCGCGACGGCTTCAGTGACGCCCAGCAGGCCGGTCGCGGTCAGCTCTATTCCGGCCCCATGTTGACCCTGGTCAATGGCGGAACCGCCAGCGCCAGCGAAATCCTGGCTGGGGCCCTGCAGGATGACGAACGCTCGGCGCTGCTGGGCAGCCGCACCTTTGGCAAGGGGCTGATCCAGACCCTGATTGCTCTCGGCGGCGATGGCAGCGGCCTGGCCGTCACGGTGGCCCGCTACCTCACCCCCAGTGGCCGGGACATCCAAAACCTGGGCATCGCCCCCGATGCAGTGCTGCCTCAACCGGAACCCTTCAACCCCGGAGGCGAGGAGGACAGCTGGCTTGATCTCGCCACCAAGCGACTGGCGGAGCAACTGGCCGAGCTACCGGCCAAGCCCCTGGCTGCGGCATGAGCGGACGGACGTACCACGACCCCCTGCACGGGGCGATTCGGCTGTCGCGGGAAGAGCCCGCTGAAGCCCTCGCCATCGATCTGATCGATACGGCCCCCTTTCAACGGTTGCGGCGCATCCGCCAGTTAGGACCGGCCTATCTGACCTTTCATGGCGCGGAATCCAGCCGCTTCACCCATTCCCTCGGCGTTCTGCATCTGGCGCGCGAGGCTCTCGCCAATCTGAGCCTGCAGAGCCCGGAGCTCCGGCAACACGCCGGCGTGCTCTACGCCGCGGCCCTGCTCCATGACGTGGGCCATGGGCCGCTCAGCCATTCCGGTGAGGAGATGTATGGCCTGCACCACGAAAGCTGGTCCAGCCGACTGATCCGCGAGCACCCCGACCTGCGCGGCCCCCTGGAGGCCTTCGGGGCGGGCAGCGCTGATCAAGTCGCTGATCTGCTGGAGCACGGCCAATACCGCAATCCGGCCATCAAGGCCCTGGTGAGCAGCCAGCTCGATTGCGACCGGCTCGATTACCTGCTGCGAGACAGCTACAACACCGGCGCCAGCTACGGGGTTCTTGATCTCGAGCGCATCCTGGCGAGCCTGACCCTGGCGCCCGATGGATCGCTCGCGCTGCAGCCCAAGGGACTGATGGCCGTTGAGCACTACCTGGTCGTTCGCAACCTGATGTACCGGAGCGTCTACAACCATCGCCTCAATGTGGTCTGCAACTGGCTGCTGAACCGCAGCATCAGCCTGGCCCGCGAGCTGGGGCCCAAGCAGGTCTGGGCCGATGCCGTGATGGCGCGCTGGCTCTGGGCCCCGGAGCAGCTGGATCTCGACAGCTTTCTGGGCAACGACGATGTGCGCACCGGCTATCACCTGCAGCGCTGGCAGGAGGACGGTCCCGAACACCTCAGGGACTTGTGCGGGCGCATCTTGAATCGCCAGCTGCTCAAGGCAGCTGATCTCAGCCAGTTCCCCCAGGACCAACGCCTCGCCCTCCTGGCGAAAGCCCAGACCCTGAGCGAGGCCAAAGGACTCCGCCCCGACCTCTGCTGCGGCCTGCACCAGCAGAGCAATCACGGCTACTACCCCTACAAAGGTGGCCTTCGCCTCTGGGACGGTCAGCAACTGGGGGCCCTCGAGCAGCGCTCTGCCCTGGTGCAGAGCCTGGTGCAGCCCACCACGACCGCCTGGCTAATCCATCCCCCTGACATCAGCGCCGAGCTGCGCCAAGCGCTGGCCAGCACAGCGGAAGGCCCCTAAGTTGCCCGCCATGCAGGCCCCTTGCTTTCGCCTTCGGCTGGCACCTGAACGCCAGGCGCAAGCGTCCCCTCTCGAAGAAATCCGCCACCAACTCGGGGGCCTCCAAGGTTCTGGCGAGGCCGTGCTGGAGAGCGGCGATCGAGCGCTCAGCCTCCCTGAACTGCAGCAGATCGTCTCTCTGCTGCAGGACGCCGGCATCACGCTGCAAGGTGTGGAAGCAAGCCTGGCCATCAGCCTTGTGCCCGCTGCTGCCCTGGGCTTACGAACAAGCCTGAAGCGCAGGCCAGAGCCGGCCAAGGTTTCCCGGGAAGAGCCGGAGGAACTCTGCATTCATCGCGGCACACTCCGCTCCGGAGATCACCTGCAAGTGCCGGGCTCTGTTCTGGTGCTGGGAGATGTGAACCCAGGAGCCCGGGTGAGCGCTGGTGGAGATGTCCGCGTCTGGGGGCGGCTGCGGGGGGTCGCCCACGCCGGCAAGGGCGGCAATCAGGGCGCCAAGATCGTCGCGATGCAGCTGAGGCCGCTGCAGTTGCGGATCGCCGAAGCGGTGGCCCGCGGTCCGGAAGATCTGCCGCCGCCAGGGTTCTGCGAGGAGGCCCTCCTGCTCAAGGGCGCGATCGCGATTCGCCCCGCCGAGCCCATCTGGCCCCAGGAGCTCCAGTCCGCCTAGCGGTTCACCAGCCCCAGGCCACCCAGCAGGGCCGCGAAGGCCATGAACCAGAGGGGCGAAATCTTGGTGCGCAGCATCAACCCGCAGACCACCAGGGAGACCGCATAGGCCGGGGTGTCGTGATCCGAAATCCGCAGGATCTTCAGACCGACCGCAAAGAGCACTCCGAGGGTGATCGGTCCCAGAGCCCGTTCAAAGGCGTGCCGGAAGGGGGATTCCTTGAAGCGATTCCAGCTCAGCGCCGCTACCACCATCAAGCTGGTGGAGGGCAGCAGGATCGCGATCTCCGCCAAGACCCCACTGAGAACACCCCAGAGCGGGCCTTCCCGGTAGGCCGCCCCCATCCCAAGAAGTCCCACGATCATCGAACTGGGGCCAGGCGCTGCCTCGGCGATCGCATAGATCTCGGCGAACTGCTGGGAGCTAAGCCAGCAGTACTTGTCGACCGCGAGGTAGTGGTACTCGTTCAGCAGCGTGTTGCCGCCCCCCAGGGAGAAGAGCGAAAGGCTGAGAAAGTCCCAGATCACCGCCAGCAGGTTTTGCCAGTCCGTCAGCGAGGCCGCATGACAAGCCGCCGTTGCCACGCTCATGGCCGACTCTCCGGTTGACGAGGCCAGTACCAGGCCATGGCCAAGGGAGCGAGCACGAGCACCAACGGCACCAAGTGCACATGCAGGACCGTCATGGCCAGGAAACTGATGGCGGCCAGCCCCAGCGCGACGGGATCGGCCCTGTAGGCACCGGCGATCTTGAAGCCCATCGAGAGCGCCATGCCTGCCGATGCCGTGATCACTCCGGCCAGCAGACGCGTCACGGCCATCGACGTGTGCAACTCGTAGTACGCCATCCCGAGCACCATCAGCAGAGCGAACGGCACCAGCAAGATGCCGGCCATCGCTGCGATGGCGCCGCTGAACCCCCTGAACTGGCTGCCCACGTAGATCGCCATGTTGATCTGATTGGGGCCGGGGAACAGACGCGCCACGGTCAGGCCCGTGACGAACTCCTCCTTGCTCATCCAGCCCCTCTCCTCCACCACGATTCGCTCACTCCAAGCGGAGAGACCGCCGCCGAAGGAGGAGAGGGCCACCTGCTGCATGCCCCAGAACAACTGCCAATGGGTGGGCCGCGCGATGGGGTCCGCCATCAGTTGTGGACGAAGTGAGGGTCCGGGGGGAGTTCGCCTACCTCATGGAAGGCGGGATCGAGGGGATCTGGAGCGCTGTACTTCTTGGCCTCCTCCCAGTCGCTGGCGAAGGTCTCCCGCAGACGCTCAATCACGTCAGGGGCATCGATCTCGATGCCAAGCTCCCGGCGCACATCAAAGGCACTGCGGTCGATGTTCATCGAGCCGGTCATGGCGGCACGACCATCCACCAGGATCAATTTGGCGTGCAACTTCAGAGCCTTCTGGCGCCGGATCTTGACGCCAAAGAGTTCCATCACCCGCAGGGAACTGAACGTGTCGTAGACGTCCCAGTCACTGAGGCCGTGCTTGCCACCGCAGAGCACCCTGACCTTCACGCCCCGCTGCCTGGCGGCGACGATCCGCTCCAGGATCACGGCATCCACATATTTGGGGTGCTGGATCCAAAGGGTCTCTTGGGCGCTGTCGATCACCCGGGCCATCTGGCCGCGACTGTGGACATTGCTCCAGACCAATCCCACATCAAGGCGGGGATCAAAGGCGCGCCGTTGCCAATCGGCTTCAAATCCAGCCGTCACCTCAGCGATGACCTGGGGGTCATGGCTCACCACCCCGTAGTCGCGGGTTTCCGTGAAGTACTTGTCGGAGAGGTTGAAGGTGGCAATCAGCGCCGCACGGCCATCGATCACCATGGATTTCTCATGGGTGACCGGGAAGCTCTCGCTGGTCCAGGCCACCTCGAAGCCCCAACCCTCCAGTAGCGCGAAGGCCTCGTCGTTCCAACGGTCCCCGCCGGAGGTGTGCGGGTTGAGCATCACCCGGATCGCGACACCCCGCTCATGGGCCCGCCGCAGGGCCTGCTCCACGGCCTCGCTCTGGAGCTTGAACTGCTTGAGCAGAAGCTGCTCTTGGGCTTGATCAATGAGCGCAACCACGGCGGCAGCCCCGTCATCGGGCATGACCAGCAGGCGCTGGACGGGGGCTGGACTGGGGTCCATGGCCGCAGGCAAGAACAGCGGATTTCTAAAGGGGTTTTGCGCAGCAGGCCAGAGCTCTTAACCCAGGGGAAACGAAGCAAATGGGCTTAGCCTTGCCGCACGTTTTTGTGCGCTGTGACGAGCACCGGTTGCCGCTACATCCTGATCTGCTCAGGCAAGGGAGGCGTTGGTAAAACCACCCTCACCGCCAACCTGGGTATCGCCTTGGCCAGGCAAGGCATGCGCACTGCTGTCCTGGACGCGGACTTTGGTCTGCGGAACCTCGATCTGCTCCTTGGCCTGGAGAACCGGATCGTCTACACCGCCCAGGATGTCCTCTCGGAGACCTGCCGGCTCGAGCAGGCTCTGGTGAAGCACAAGCAGGAGCCGGACCTGGCCCTGCTGCCTGCCGGCAACCCCCGGATGCTCGAGTGGCTGAAGCCCGAGGACATGCAGAAGATCGCCGCCATGCTCGGCGAGATCCATGACATCGTCCTGATCGACTGCCCGGCCGGCATCGAGGACGGCTTCAAGAACGCCGCTGCCGCCGCCCAAGAAGCGATCGTGATCACCACGCCTGAGGTCTCGGCCGTCCGTGACGCCGACCGGGTGATCGGCCTGCTGAACACCCGCGGCATCAAGCCGATTCAAATGGTGCTCAACCGGGTGCGGCCCAAGATGATGGCCAACCAGGAAATGCTCGCCGTCGACGATGTCACCGACATCCTGGCGTTGCCGTTGCTGGGCCTGGTGCTGGAAGACGAGCAGGTCATCGTCAGCACCAACCGCGGCGAACCCCTGACCCTCAACGGCAGCAATTCACCGGCTGCAACGGCCTACGGCAACATCGCCCGGCGGATCTGTGGTGAAGACGTCCCCCTGATCGATCCCTCGAAGGTGAAGCAGGGCCTGAGGGCCAAGTTCAGCCGTCTGATGCAAACCAAGATTTTCTGATCCGATGACCCTGCGCGACTTCATCGACAAACTGCTGCGCCGCCAGCCCGCCAGCGCCACCACGGCGAAAGAACGCCTGCAGCTGGTGCTCGCCCATGACCGCAGCGATCTCAACCCAGAGCTGCTCGAGCAGATGCGCAAAGAGATCCTCGAGGTGGTGAGCCGCTACGTGGAAATCGACCTGAGTGAAGGGGATGTGAGCCTTGAGACCGAGGACCGCGTCACGGCTCTGGTGGCGAACCTGCCGATCCGCCGCGCCAAGGTGCTCCCGACCCAGGCTGCCGGCACCGACGCGCCGGAAAGCCCCGAGGTGAGCCAAGAGGCTGAAGAGACCGCCCCTGTCAGCGAAGCCGAGAAGGAAACCGTCGCCAGCTGAACACGGTCTCTTGGCTGGGGAACCCTCAGGGGACGACCTCGATCCCCTGCTCCATGACACCGCTCTGCCTGGATCCGACCGCCGCCGAGCGGCGGGTGCTGACCCTGCTCCTGCAGGGCCACAGCAACGGGGGCATCGCCAGCGCACTGCTCGTCAGCCGGCGCACCGTTGAAACCCACATCTCCCATCTGCTGGCCAAAACCGGTTCCAGCAACCGCACCCAACTGGCGGTCTGGGCCCTGGCTGAGCGATAAGCTCTGGCCAGGAGCTCGCTTCTCCTGCCGGCTTAGCTCAGTGGTAGAGCAGCGCTTTTGTAAAGCGAAGGCCATCGGTTCAAATCCGTTAGCCGGCTTTT
>JBMSIW010000075.1:0-10145 GCA_049418265.1 Vulcanococcus sp. | reverse complement strand
GATCTCGGTGCGCTCGGCCACGAAGCGCAGGCGATCGAAGTTCATGTTGGCCCCGCAGGCCACAGCGACCAGGTTGCGACCCTTCAGTCCTCGCCGGGCCACATCGGCCTTCATCCCGGCTACGGCCAGGGCGCCTGCAGGTTCGAGAATGGAGCGGGTGTCCTCAAAGACGTCCTTAATGGCCGCGCAGATGGCGTCGTTGTCCACGGTCACCATGGCGTCCACCACCTGGCGGGCGATGGCAAAGGTGCGAACACCCACCTCCCGCACGGCCACTCCGTCGGCAAACAGGCCCACCTGATCGAGCTTGACCCTCTCCCCGAGAGCCAAGGAGCGGGTCATGGCGTCGGCGTCCACCGGTTCCACACCGATGATCTCCACCTGGGGCCAGAGGCTTTTGATGTAGGCCCCGATGCCGGCGATCAGACCGCCGCCACCGACCGCCACATAGACCGCATCCGGTGGTTCATGGCACTGCCGCAGAAGTTCCATGGCAACCGTGCCCTGGCCTGCGATCACC
Source organism: Vulcanococcus sp. (assembly GCA_049418265.1). GTDB lineage: Bacteria > Cyanobacteriota > Cyanobacteriia > PCC-6307 > Cyanobiaceae > Vulcanococcus. Next base: position 9,625 of record JBMSIW010000075.1, on the reverse strand, counting down.
TCGGGATCATCAAAGGGGTGGATGAAGGTCAGCCCCCGGTCCTCCGCGAGCCGATAGGCCTCCGCGCAGGCGGCGTCATAGGTATCCCCGTGGAGCACGACCTCTGCTCCCCTTGCTGCCACTGCCCGCACCTTCATCTCAGGGGTCGTGACGGGCATCACGATGACGGCTCGGCAGCCGAGCCTCTGGGCGCCGAGCGCAACACCCTGGGCATGGTTGCCCGCACTGGCGGCGATGACGCCCCGCTCGAGCTCCGCCGGACTCAGGCCGGCCATCTTGTTGTAGGCCCCGCGCAACTTGAAGCTGAAAACCGGCTGCAGGTCCTCGCGCTTCAGCAGCACGTTGTTCTCCAGACGCCTCGAGAGATTCGGCGCCGCGTCGAGCGGCGTCTCGATCGCCACGTCGTAGACCCTGGCGCGCAGGATCCGCTGCAGCATGTCTGTGGTGTTGTCCTTGCTCTCCACAGACAGGGGGGGCATCGGCCGGGCTTGGTTCAATACCAGTCTGACAAGTCCACTGTGGCAAGGCCCTGACAGAGCCGCGCTTAGAGCTTGGTAAGCCCCCAGCGCGAGAGTTGTTGCGCGTAGGCTGAATCCCAATCTCGGGGCCTGGCATGCATCTCAGCGAGCTGACTCATCCGAATCAGCTGCATGGCCTGAGCCTCGCTGAGCTCGAAGCGGTTGCGCGCCAGATCCGTGAGCGCCATCTGGAGGTGGTGAGTACCAGTGGCGGGCACCTGGGTCCTGGCCTGGGTGTTGTTGAGCTGACCCTGGCGCTCTATCAGACCCTGGATCTTGACCACGACCGTGTGGTCTGGGATGTCGGTCACCAGGCCTACCCCCACAAGCTGATCACCGGCCGTTACAACGACTTCCACACCCTGCGCCAGAAGGATGGCGTGGCTGGGTATTTGAAGCGCTGTGAAAGCTCCTTTGACCATTTCGGAGCCGGCCACGCCAGCACCTCCATTTCAGCGGCCCTGGGCATGGCCCTGGCGCGCGATCAGCGCGGTGAGAACTTCAAGTGCGTCGCGGTGATTGGCGATGGCTCCCTGACTGGGGGCATGGCTCTGGAGGCCATCAACCACGCCGGCCACCTGCCGAAGACCCGGTTGCTGGTGGTGCTGAACGACAACGACATGTCGATCAGCCCCCCTGTCGGCGCGTTGAGTACGCACCTGAACCGCATGCGCCACAGCCGGCCGCTGCAGTTCCTCCAGGACAACGCCGAGGAGGCGATCAAGCACCTCCCCTTCATGCACGGGGAGTTGCCCACCGAGCTGAAGAACCTCAAAGAGAGCATGAAGCGCCTTGCCGTTCCCAAGCTGGGAGCGGTGTTTGAAGAGTTGGGCTTCACCTACATGGGCCCGGTGGATGGCCATGACATCGCCGGCATGATCAAGGTGTTCGAGCAGGCCCATGCCCATGAGGGGCCCGTGCTCGTCCATGTGGCCACCACCAAGGGCAAGGGTTACGCCTATGCCGAAGAAGATCAGGTTGGCTACCACGCCCAGAGCGCCTTCGATCTGGCCACCGGTAAGGCTTATCCCTCCAGCAAGCCGAAGCCTCCCAGCTACAGCAAGGTCTTTGGCCAGACCTTGGTGAAGCTCTGCGAGCAGAACCCCCGTGTCGTCGGGATCACGGCCGCCATGGCCACAGGAACCGGTCTGGATCTGTTGGAGAAGGCCCGGCCCCACCAGTACTTCGACGTTGGCATCGCTGAGCAGCATGCGGTGACCATGGCTGCGGGCATGGCCTGCGAGGGGCTCCGTCCGGTCTGCGCGATCTACAGCACCTTCTTGCAGCGGGCCTATGACCAGCTGATCCACGACGTCGGGATCCAGAACCTGCCTGTCACGTTCGTGATGGACCGTGCCGGCATCGTTGGCGCTGATGGCCCCACGCACCAGGGCCAATACGACATCAGCTACCTGCGCTGCGTCCCGAATTTCACGGTGATGGCCCCCAAGGACGAGGCCGAGTTGCAGCGCATGCTCGTGACCTGCTTGCAGCACGACGGTCCGACGGCCCTGCGCATTCCCCGCGGTGAAGGGGAGGGCGCTCCGCTGATGGAGGAAGGCTGGGAGCCCCTTGAGATCGGTCGTGGTGAGCTGCTCACCGACGGCGACGACCTCTTGATCGTGGCTTACGGATCCATGGTGGCTCCAGCCATGGCGACTGCAGGCCTGTTGCAGGAGCAGGGTGTGCGGGCCGCCGTGATCAATGCCCGCTTCCTGCGCCCTCTCGATGAAGCCCTGATCCTGCCCATGGCCCAGCGCATTGGCCGCGTGGTGACCATGGAAGAGGGATGCCTGGCTGGCGGCTTCGGGGCTGCCGTGCTGGAGACCTTCAACGATCACGATGTGCACGTTCCCGTGCATCGCATCGGCATTCCTGACCTGCTGGTCGATCACGCCACTCCGGACCAAAGCAAGCAAGCCCTGGGTCTGACACCGACTCAGATGATGGACTCGATCCTGAAGCGCTTCCAAATGCTGCAGCGCCAAGCGGTGCGTGTCTGACGCCCAGATCTGGGATGTTCTGATCGCAGGTGCTGGCCCCGCTGGCTCTGAGCTGGCCTGGCAACTGGGCAAGGCGGGGGCGAAGGTCCTACTGGTCGATTCCCTCTCCGATCTTCAGCGCCATGCCTTCAGTAGCGCGGCGCTGCCGCTCTCGGCGGTTGAGCGCTACGGCTTCCCAGACCATGTTGTGGCGGCCCGTTGGGACCGCTGGGAGTTGATCGGTCCCGATCAGAGTCGTCGCCATTGGCAGGGCCAGTCCTGCTTAGGTGCGGTCCTGGATTTCGGTGCCCTGCGCTGTTGGATGGCACGCCGGGCTGTGGCGGCAGGGGTGGAGCTTGGCCTGGGATGGCGAGCCGAGCTCCCTTCCAGCGAAGCCAGTGACTGGATTGAGACGACGCTGCGGGGCCCCTCCGGGGCGCAGCGCCTGATTCGCAGCCGCTATGTGGTGGATGCCACGGGGCAGTCGCGTTGCCTGATCGGAGATCCCGAAGAACCCCTGGTCAGTGGTGCTGGCGTGGAGTGGTTGGTGCGGGTCGATCCGAAGGTCTGGCAGCGCTGGTCCAGCCGCTTGGCGTTTGCCCTGGGCAGTCGCTGGGTTCCCCAGGGTTATGGCTGGGTTTTTCCGATGCGCCCTGGTGAACTCAAGGTTGGGGTGTGCCGTTTGAAAGACAGTTCCCGCCAGCAGCCACCTCTGCATCGCTTGCTTCAGTCCCTGCTGACGCGCCTCGAGATTGAACCCCTGGAGGTCCTGGACCGTCATGGGGGCTTGATTCGCAGCAGCATCGAACGGCGAGAGGTCCACCAGAGAGGCCGCCTGATGGCCTTGGGCGATGCCGTCAGCACCGCGAATCTGCTGGGTGGGGAAGGCATTCGCCATGCCCTGGCTAGCGCCGCGGTCCTGGCCCCCCTGCTGCAGCAGGCTTTGCAGGGGGACGACCGCGGCCTGGCTCGCTATCCAGTCCTCTTGCGCCGCCAGTTGGGCTGGCGATGGTCCTTAAGCGGTCGGCTGGCACGTCGCACCTGGCTGGGGCTTCGCGGTCGCCGGGCGGATGCACGTCTGCAGCGGCTGTTGGCGGGTCTTGAGGCGTCAGCCTCTGCGGAGGCCCTCTCCGCCTTGTTGTTCGAGTACCGCTTTGAGCGCTATGGCCTCAAGGCGATCCCGTATCTCCTTGGCTGGCGCTGAACACAAAAAAAGCCCCTGGTGAGGGGCTTTAGGGCTCTTGGGCCAGGGATGGTTTCAGACCACGCCGCGGGCGGCGAGGCCAAGGATGGCGCCCATGCCGAGGATGTGGCCGAAGGAGGTGGTGGCCAGCAGGGCTGCGTGGCTCATCCCACCAAACATGGCGGCGTTGGGCAGTTGAGCACCTTCGTTGGGGTACTTGATGGTGGCCTTGCCAATTCCGATGGCGATCACGTTGGCGATGATCATCACGAGGCCCACCTTGGGAGACCAGGCCACGGAAGCGGGGGCGATAGCCAGCAGAGGAGCGAGCATCGAAATCTTGGGAGACACCTCATCTTCCGAGCGGAGAATGCCTCAGGCGACCAACGCTTAAGACTTGTTCACCCCGGCTGAACGGAACCCCAGCAGCACGAGCAGATTGCTGATGGTCAGAAAGACCTCCGCGCCGCCGTGCAGGGGATCCACATCGGCCAGCTGTTTCCCATAGAGCAACTCGGCGGCGATGGCTGCCACGATCGTGATGAAGACAAAGACCAGGGTGAAACTGAAGCCCCAGAGCGCGAGCTTGGGCATCCGCCTCGATTTCCAGGCCCACCACAGAAAGGCCAGATAGGGAAACAACGAGAGCACAAACAAGGCCGACGGATCGACGGCCCCCAGCTGGGTGAGCAGGGTCATGGCTGCTCCTGTTCGCGGCCCCGCCAGATCCACCAGGCAGCGACGGCCATGGTGCTGTTTCCCAGCACGGTGCAGCCGGCTTGCAGCACCACCAGACCTTTGAGGGCGGCGCTGTTGTCAAAGAGATGCCAGGTGCAGGCGGCCATCGCGCTGATCAAGGCCGGCAGCATCGCCAGCGCCAGCCACTGCCACTCGCGCTCACGGCGCTGGATTCCCCAGCTCTGAATGGCCCACATGGCCAGGATCCACTCCACCACCGATGCCACGTGGATCCACCAGGTGGGGAGTGACAGCGCATGCATGCGCCGTTTCTAAACGACGTGACCGCTGAACTGCTCGAAGACCGTCTGCAGAACGCCTGCCATGTCTGGCTTGAGGCGGCATCCCGGAGTGCTGTTGGACGCCAGCAGCAGCAGAGCGCAGGCATCCACCAGCGCTGAGGCCTCCAGGCTGCTCAGGCTGATGAGGTGCTCATCTCCGCAGTGGGTGACGTGCAAACGAAGGGACAACGATGGATCTGTGTCGCACGCTACAGATGCCAATCAATCGTGCCGAAATCAGCGGAATCTCTTTCACATTGTTGCGCAGGCTCATGGCGGTTGAGAGCACTCAAAGAGCTCAAGCGCGAAGGCAGAAGCTGTCGCGGCGATGAAAATCAGCTTCTGATCCAGTGTGCTCAAGCGCCCAGTAGCTGATTCCTGAGGCGCCTCCATCCAGCACGGCCGTGATCGAGGCCTCGATCGCTGTTCCGGCTGGAATCAAGGGAGCCATCGGGATCTCAACAGCGAGATCAAGTTGCAGATCGCCGCCTTGATGTTGCCGCTCTTGCTGAATGTTCAGCTGCTGAACAGCAGGTTCCTGCGCCAATCCATCGCGATAGTCGTTCAGTCGGTAGACGTTCCAGTCGCCAGAGCTCGCAAGGTTGATTTCCCAGTAGTTCTTCTCACCGCGGACACCAATGAATGCCTCAAAGCAGCTCGACATCCAGAGTTCATCCCTGCGTTCGCGTTGGTTGCTGGGAGGCGGCAGTGTCAGTTGGTCCTCGCGGCAACGCAACCGGTAGCGCAGTTCCAGGATCCCCTGGTTCCACTGCAGCGCGCTGCTGAGCTCGATGCCCGTCAACCAGGGCTCGGCCTGGAAGGGCTGGAGCTTCAGCACGGGCTGCCAGCGCGAGCGGTGCTGAGCTCAGCGACCAACTGCTCAAGCTCCATCAGTTGCTGCTCGATGGATTCCGTCAGCCGGAACTGCACCAGAGCCCGTTGCAGGTTGTGAGTGGGGTGGTCGGCCTTGAAGTAGACGTTGCCATTGAGATGGTCTGTGAAGAAGCGCAGACCGAGCTCAAAGCTGATCAGCCGCGCGGCGGCGGGGATGTAGTGCAGATCCCACGGGGTGATGAAGCCATGGGCTTCAGCCAGGTACCCCTCGAGCATCGCTCGGGCCAGATCCAACGAAAAGACGACTTGCTCGAGGTCCTCACATTCCTCGCCCGCTGGATTGCAGCACGAGCGCAACCCATCGCCGATGTCGTAGTGAATCAACCCCGGTTTCACCGTGTCGAGGTCGATCAAGGCGATGGCTTCCCCAGAGCTCAGGTCCAACATCACGTTGTTGCACTTGGGATCGCCGTGGATCGGGCGCTCGAGCAATTCACCCCGCGCTTTGGCCTGCTCGAGCACGGCGCAGAAGGACTCCCGTTCCCGAATGAAGCCGATGCAGGCATCGGTGGCTTCAGAAGGCTTCACGGTCGTGCGCACCAGGGCCTGGTGGTACTGCTCGAGGTAGAGCGGTGTGACGTGGAACCCCTCCAGGGTGTCCTGGAGCTGATCACAGGGGATGTCATGGATCAACCGGTGGAAGCGCCCCAGGCCTGCCCCAACTTGCTTGGCTTGCTGGCTCTGCTCGATCCGATCGATGCTGCAAGCATTCTCGATGTAGCTGGTGCAGCGCCAAAACCCACCCTCTGAGCAGCAGTGCCAAAGCTCCGTGCCAGCTCTTGGGCCGATCACCTGAGGCAGCTCCCAGCGCCGGCTCCCCGGTTGCCGTGATTCTTCCTGGAGCTTTGGCTGGACATGCTCCCCGAGCACGCGCAGGTTTTCCATGACCTGCTCAGGTTTGGAGAAGACAGCTGTGTTCAGCCGTTGCAGCACATAGGAGGCGCCGCCGGTCCTCAGCAGATAGGTGTCATTGACGTTGCCATTGCCCAGGGGATCAATGGCCTCAATCGCACCAGGTCCATGGAAGGCCTCGGCCACAGCCAGGACCTGGCTGTCAGGGCTGCACGTCGCGGGATCTGTCATCGCCTGGTGGTCATGGCCTCGATCGCGAGGTCAGCTGGCGCTCATCTCGCGTTGGATTTCTCTCTGCAATTGATAGCGGATCTGGTCGGGGGACTTGTACTGACGGGGCAGGCAGTTGTGGAGCGTCTCGAGGCGGCTCCAACAGAGGGTTTTTTCGATGCCGGCCGTCGATCGGCCCTCCAGCAGGAGCTGCTTGAGAGCTTTGCGGTAGAGGAAGTATTTGGACTCAAGCTCGCCGATGGTGAGGCCTTGGCTGTCAGACATGGGCGGGCTCGCGGCTGTGGAATACGCCCTGGCCAGCAGCACAGGTGCAGCGAGGAGGGCTCCGTCCTTCAACCTACGCGAGCAAGACCTGCGCCCCGCGAACGATTCCTGCTGGATCCATCGCTTCAGATGCAAATCAGCACAGATTTTGGGAATTTGTGGTCAGCCTGACGGTTACGGGCTGAGATGGACCATCGTTTCGGCCCTGACGAGATGGTGGTTGCCCTAGCCAATGCAGCTCTGCTGCTGCTGTATCTGACCATTGGAGTCCTTGTGCTGCAGTCGGTTCGCATCCATCGGCGTCGCTTGCAACGTCAGGCGCGGCGTGCCCTGTTGAGCCTGAGCGAGCAACCCCTGATGGCCGCTGAGCTGGGCCGCCGCCCAGCCGTCATTCGCCCTGAGGTCGACTACGACATGGCGGCTTGATCGTTGCGGCTGATCACCGCAAAAAAGGGATCTCCGCTTTGCCCCAGTAGTCCCAGCACCCCAGGTGCCTTCGTGGTTTCACTGATCAAGGAGGGCTGTGACCAGCCCTGGGCCACGAGGACCTGGGCCACGTAGTCGAGATGCTCCTGATCACTGCTGTCGGTCCAGATCAGTGGCGCTTTGGTGAAGAACATCCGATTGCTGAAGGCCACGATGACCTGGCCACCTGGCCTGGTGATCCGCAGCAGCTCTGAGGCCACCGCCTCTGGGTATTGCAGGTACTGCCAACCCGCCACGATCAGGCAGGCGTCCACGCTGCCGTCCGGCAACGGAATCTCCTGATTCAGGTTCAGGTTCTGAAGCCAGTAGCTGTCGAGCCTGGGATTGGCAGCAAGCTCTTTCTCATTGAGGCCGTGGCCGATCACCCGCTCGTAGCGCCCGCTTTCGGGCAGGTGGGAGACCCAGCTGGACATGAGGTCCAGCACCACAGCCCCCGGGGGAATCTGCTCGGCATAGAGCTCAGAGAGTCTCTGGCGAAAGCTGGCATCGAGGTGATGGACGAAGCGCGGCTCTGCGTAAAACAGCAGGTCGTCGGCCCCGTCCCATTTGCGCCTCTGGGATTCCTCCAGAACCAGAACTGCCAAGGACCTCTCGCAAGTTCCTGCAGTCTGAAGAGCCAGCCTGCATCCTTGTGACATGCCAGGCCTTCGCTCCCGCGCTGTGAAGCGCTCTGCAGCCTCCCTTGTGGTGCTGAGCATGCTCAGCGCTGGGATGGCCGCTTCTGCTGTGGCCTGCTCTCCGGTGCAGCGGCAGACGCTCGCGCTTGCTCCGGTGGCCGTCCCGCGTCGGTATCCCACGGTTCCTGCTGAGCCGGCACGGCTGGCTGCTCTGCTGGCGAAGCTCGAGACGTCGCTGCGGGACCCCGCGACCCCGTCTTCACAACTCCCCGACCTTGGCCATCGTCAGCAGGTCATTTACCGCGTGCTTTCAGAGGACCGCCGCCGCAGTGCAGCGGTGCTGGATCTGCTGCCGCAGCGATGGCGCTCCGTGGCCCAGCGCCATCTGGCCGCCAGGCGTGCCTTCTTGGCGATGAGCAAACGGCGTCCCAGCACCGTCCCGGCCTGGCGCATCATTCCGCCGCAGCCCCTGGAGACGCTTCTCTCCCATTACCGCAAGGCTGCCAAGGCAACCGGGATCGACTGGGAGGTCCTGGCTGCGGTGAATCTGGTGGAAACGGGGATGGGGCGCATCGATGGTGTCTCGGTCGCGAACGCTCAGGGGCCGATGCAGTTTTTGCCGAGCACCTGGGCTGAGCGCGGCATTGGCCAGGGGAATATTCGTGATCCCCATGACGCCATTCAGGCAGCTGCCCGCTACCTGGTGCGCCGCGGTGGCCTCAGCAACATTCGCCGCGGGCTTTGGGGTTACAACAACAGCGACCACTACGGCGAGGCGGTTCTGCTCTACGCCTCCCTGCTGCGGGAGGACCCGCGCGCTCTGGTGGGTCTCTATCACTGGGAAATTCACTACAACTCCGATCGAGGAGATCTCTGGCTTCCGGTTGGCTACGCGCAGCTCAAGCCACTGCCGGTGGAGCGTTATCTGAAACTCTTTCCAGGCCATGCACCGCCGGCCAGGGTCTCCGGCGGTCAGGATGCTCCTTAGTCCCCTGAGTTCACTGCATCAGCCATGGGCGCTGCCTTTCAACTTCCCCTCACAGAGCAGTCCCTTCGGCTTCTGTTTACCAAGCCCTATGGCTCCCCGGCTCCCAGCCATGAGCAGTGGCGTTCGGTCTACGCCGAGAACGTTCATTTCGAAGACCCAACCCAGGCCAAGGATGGTCTTCAGGCTTACCTGGCGGCCCAGGACGGGTTGGTGCGCCGCTGCGATGACGTCTATCTCGAGCCCCACGCTGCCCTGATCCAAGGCGACACAGCCTTTGTGGAATGGACCATGGGACTCAAAATCCAGGGTCTTGAATTCATCTACCCCGGCGTGACCCGGTTACGCCTGAACGGCGAGGGCCGCATCGTCGATCACCGCGACTACTTCGACTTTGTTGGCCCCACCTTTGCTCCAGTGCCTGTTCTAGGTGCGTTTGTGCGCTGGCTCTACAAGCGCTTTGTCGGTTAATCCTTGAGCTAATCCTTGAGCTAATCCGTGGGTTACTGGGGGGCTAACCGGTGGGTTAACTGCTGGCCGAGGTGTAGTGCCTGAGCGCGTACTGCCAAAACAGTCGACTGCCCAGCAGGCTGA
>JBMSIW010000074.1:0-10427 GCA_049418265.1 Vulcanococcus sp. | reverse complement strand
GCTTTGTGAAGACGGCTCTTCTCGTACCAGGCGGCGATCTCGGGCGCCCAGGCCTGCAGATGGGGCCACATCAAATCGCAGAGCACCCGGATTTCCTCTTGGGCATCGAGCTTGGCCCTGAGATCCATGAAGTGCAGAAAGGCCCGCAGCGAGAAGCTCACGACAAAGTGCTGGCGGTAATCGAAGGGAAGGATTCCGCGGGCGTGCTCCTCGGCAAAGCCGGCCTCGAGCATGTCGCGGTAGCGCTCCGCGGCGAGTCGGCAGAGCTCAAGATCCTTGGCCCGTTGTTCTGCGGTGTAGGCGTACTTCTTGCCTTGGCGGTCGCTGTAGTGGCCTTCAGGGCGGAGGTAGAAGACCTCTTCCAGATCCAGTTCGCCGTTGGCTGCTTTGCAGATGCGATCACCCGTGTAGCGCATCGACTGAACATCGAAGCTCACGCCGACCCGATGGGTGCGTGCCTGCTGCATCACGGAGTGGGGGAACCAGCCCACGTTCAGCACGATCTGGGCGTGCTCCAAGGGACCGTAATGACCGCGCTCGCCGGCGAGTAGGCGCTTGACGCAGATTTCCCCCGCACGGGTTTCATCAGGCCAGTCGGCGCGATCGGCTGCGACGAATCCCTCGCTGTAGTCCTGGTGCATCCCCGCATAGATGCACTGTTGGGGATTGGGTGTGGCGGCGATGAGCTCGACCCGGAAGCGGTTCATGGGGATGTCAACGGCCGTCGCGGCGGGCTGGGCCTGGCTGGTGGCTGCAGGGTAGTTGGCTTTTGGTGCCTCAGCTGTGGCTGCGAGGTCCGGCCATGGTGCTGCTGGATCCCAATGGGGTGGCTGGCAGCTGGCTCAGAGGTGCCACACCGGCCATGGCGGGTAGAGGTGTCGCCGCGATCAGGGCCGCGCTCAGGGCCTCCAGTTCAGGTTGGCTGCGGGCCCCGAGGGAGCGGCCGACGGCATCGCCGCTGGCGTCAAACAGTTCCAGTTGCGGGATGCCGTTCACGTCGTAGCGATCCACTTCTGGTTGCCAACGGGGGTTGTCGACGTTCAGCAGAACGACATCGAGTTGATCGCGGTGTTGGCTCTCGATTCGCTCCATCGCTGGAGCCATGGCCTGGCAGGCCTCACACCAGTCGGCGTAGAACTCCACCAGGGTCGGCTTGCCGTTGGCGAGGGCGACCGGCAGCTCGAGAGATTGCCGCGCCAATTTCTCCAGTGGCGCCGCTGGCTGCAGGCCACCGCGCAACAGAAACAGCCCAAGGGCCAGCAGAGCGGCCACTGCGGCCAGCACCATCCGCTCGCGCCGCCCCAAGGGGGAGCTGGTGGGATCGCTCGAGGGTGCGCTCACGTCAGAGGCCATGCACGGACAGCCAATCTGCCAGCTCTGGCTGCCAGTTTTGGCAGCATCGTTAGCCTGGCTCAGAGCCGGCCAGTTTTGTGAAGCGCCGCATCACGCTCCATTTCCCCAGGGAGGCGGTGCATCAGCCGATCACCTATCGGCTGGCTGTGGAGTTCGACATCGCCGCGAAGATCCTGCGGGCTCAGATCGCCCCCAATCAAAGCGGCACCATGGTGGTGGAGCTCTCGGGGGACATCGATGATCTCGATGCCGCGGAGCAGTGGCTTGAGGGCCAAGGCCTGGGTCTGAACCGTGCAGCCGGCCAGATTCAGATTGATCCGCAGCTGTGTGTCGATTGCGGCATCTGCAGCAGCCTCTGTCCCAGTGGGGCCCTGACGTTTGCGGAGCCCGACTGTCGGTTGGAGTTCAATGCCCAGCGCTGCTTGGTCTGCGAGCAGTGCATTCCCTCGTGTCCTTTTGAGGCCATCGCTTTGGTGCTGGATTCCTCTTCAGTGGCTGCCTCCTGATGCGTCTCGTCTCTGCTGTTTTCGGCTTCTTGCTCTTGCCCCTGCGAGCGCCGATGTTGCTGGTGCTCTTCGGGGTGAGCGCCTACATGGGCCTGCACTGGGCTGATGTGGTTCCGCAACTGCTCGACCAGGCCGGGACCCCACTGCAGAACCAGTTCGCGGGGCCGTGGTTCTGGCCCCTCCAATGCGGTCAGGCGCTGTTGGTGGTGCTCCTGTGCACCATGCCTGATTTGCTGCTGCGCGAGCTCTCAGAGCTGATGGCTGCCAGCAAGGCACTGACCTTGGTGGTCACCTTGCTGGTGGTGATCACTGGTGGTCTCTACTTGCTGCACTTGGCGGTGCTCTCTGAGGTGCTGATCTTGGCCTCGGCGGTGCTGCTGGCTCGCTTGGACCTCACCCGTCTGCGCCTGGTGCCCCCACCGTTGCTGGCGGCCCTGGCCCTCTGTGCCTGGGTGCTGGCCGGCATCCTGCTGGGCCGCGCCCTCCATCACAGCTTGGGCGGCTACCTGGGCTGAATCCCTACGCCCTGCAGAGACGATGCGCGGGTTGGTTGAGCAGTTTGTAGCTCCAGTAGTTCCCCAGCACTTTCTTGGTGTACAGCCGGGTCTCGGGGTATGGGATGGCCTCGGCCCAGAGCTCTGGTTCGCGCTCTAGATCAAAGCCCTCAGGCTTGATCCAGCTGGCGACGGCGCCGGGTCCCGCGTTGTAGCTGGCCACCACGCGGAAGAGATCTGCGGAGGCTCCAGCCATGAGTTGCTGCAGATAGCGGGCTCCCAGTTCGGCATTGCGCTCGGGATCTTTGAGTTGCGCAGGGCTGATGGGGCCTCCGGCCAGTTCAGCCGCGGTTTCGGGCATCAGCTGCATCAGGCCAAGGGCTCCGACCGGGGAAGCCACGGCTGGGCTGAAGCGTGATTCCTGTTTGGCCACCGCCAGGAGCAGGTTGGGATCCACCGTCGCTGCGGCGGCCGCTTTCGCCAAGGACTCCTGAAAGCGGAGGGGGTGCGACTGCTGCTCCCGTTGCAGTTGGCGTTGGCAGTTGATCTGGGGTAACCGCAGGCTGGCCCGCTCCAGCTGCCCCAGGCCTGTCCAGTCATCGCCGATGGCCGTGCGCAGCCGGCCTTCGATCAACAGGTCCTGTGCGGTTTGCGGGGGACGGCCCTGCTGCCTGACGCGCCAGGTCTCCCAAGCCTCCAGAGCTTGGCCCGCTGACCAGAGCAGATCGAGATCGGCGTAACCGCTCTTGAGGTTGTGCCAGGGTTCGCCCTGCCTTCCTTCAGGGGCTGCTGGCCAGCTGCTGGGGTCAAGGCCGAGGCGAACCCGGGCGCGCCAGCTGTAGTACCCCAGGGGTTGGGCCTGGATGGTTTGCTTCCAGAGGGCAGCTGCCTGCCTCTGCTGTCCCCGTTGCTCGGCGCTGTATCCCTGCCAGAACAGTTGCCGCGCTGCCAGTGGCGCCGGAAGGGTTTTGGGCGGCACCGCTGAGAGCCAGCGAGATGCCTCGGCCCATTGACGCTTCAGCAAGGCATCTCGGGCTTTGTCCCATTGCAGTTGCCAGCTGGCGGGATCCCTGGGCCAACGCCGCAGGACGGCTTCCGCAGGGCTCAGGCCCGCTTGGGCCAGACGCGCCTGAACGGCGGCGCTGTCCTGCAGCTTCGGCGGGAGCTGTTGCAGGCGTGCCAAAGACTTGGCATCCGGCGAGTCCGCCAGAAGCAGGGTTGCTTCACGGGCCTCTGGGCTGTGGGGCGCGGCCAGGGCTAGAGCCAACAGTTGCTCTTCCCCCTGGCTCTGCTGCTCAGCTGAACCTTTGAGCAGGCTGCGGGCGATTTGCAGCTGGAGGCCCCGATCTGCCGGGGTCTTCGCCAGGCAGGTTTGCGCCTCTAGGCCATGACCCAGCTCGCTCAACCCCGCAGCCAGCGTGCGGCGATCAGCGTCATCGCTGGGCCTGTTGGAGGGGCTGCAGGCCTCCAGCAGCAGGGTTTCGGCGCCGGGCCAGCGCGCTCCCCAGCGGGCCAGATGCAGGGCCTGCTTGCCCTCCACCGCCGCCGCCAGGGCGGCGGGATGGGCGGCAAAGCGTTGCAGCAGGGTTTGCCGCAGAGCGGGTTGTTGCCGTCCCAGGGCGTACAGCGCATCAGCGCTGGCGGCGGCCTTGGGAAAACGTCTCAGCAGGCTCTGCCACAGCCCCGCGGCTTCCTGGGGATGGCCCGTCGCTTCAGCGGCCAAGGCGGCTTGTTTGAGGCTCGCTGCTGCCAATGGACTGGGCCCCCAGCCCTGGCCGCGCAGCCATTGGCGCCGCTGTGCCGCGCTCGTGCCGGATGCGGAGCTCAGCAACAGGGCGGCCTGGCGCCGCCGCTCCGGATCGACGCTGACCTTCCGGGCTTGCAGCAGCGCAGAGGAGCTGCTGCTCGGATTGAGAGGTGGTGCCAGTTGGAGCAGAAGCTGCCGGCCCGCGGCTAAAGCCGCCCCACTGCCAAGGCAGCAGATGGCAATGAGCAGCGCACCGGATCGATGGGCCGGGCTGGAGGGGCGGGACGCTGGAGCTGGACGCGCGGGCAACGGCCTGGCTTGGCTGCCTGCATTCTTGGCGGCTCTGAAGGGTTTGGCTGCCTTCTCGGCCTAGCCTGCCGCCACATCCTTGCCAGTCCTCTTCTGATGGCCGATCGGGCCGCGCACGCGTTGGAAACCTTCCCGCTGGGAACCCCGTTGCCCGAGGGGACGGCGCGTTTTGGCACCGATGGCATCCGCGGCCGCGTTGGTCCGGTGATCACCCCGGCCCTGGCCCTGCAACTGGGCTATTGGTGCGGGCGGGTGCTGCCCGCTGGCGGTCCCATTGTCCTGGGCATGGACTCGCGCAGCAGTGGCCCCATGCTGGTGGCGGCGCTGTCGGCTGGCCTCACGGCTGCGGGCCGCGATGTGTTTGATCTCGGCCTCTGCCCGACTCCCGCTGTTCCTGGCGCCATTCGTCAGTTGGGTGCCAGTGGCGGCTTGATGGTGTCTGCCAGCCATAACCCTCCCCACGACAACGGCATCAAGGTTTTCGGTGCCTGCGGCGCCAAGCTCGCCAAAGAGCAGCAGGCCCAAATCGAGGCTGGGTTGCATGGCGATGGAGCGGTGCTCGAGGGCTTCAGCGCCAATGGGCGTTACCAAGCTCGCCATGACCTGCTGCACGACTACACGCAGCGTCTCCTGGCAAGCGTCGGGGCCCATCGCTTGGATGGTTGCCGCATCGTCCTCGACCTCTGCTGGGGTTCAGCCACGAGCTGTGGTGAGCAGGTGTTCCAGGATCTGGGCGCGGAGGTCTCGGTGCTCCATGGCAGTCCCGATGGCACCCGCATCAACCAGGGTTGCGGCAGCACCCATCTCGAGGCTCTTCAGTCCGCCGTGATCGCGAAGGATGCGGCAATGGGGTTCGCCTTTGATGGCGATGCGGACCGGATGCTGGCCGTTGACGGCAAGGGGCGGATCGTGGATGGCGATCAGATCCTCTACCTCTGGGGTCAGGCCCTCATGGCCGAGGGTGCGTTGCCCGCGAATCGCATCGTCGCGACGGTGATGAGCAACCTTGGCTTTGAACGGGCCTGGCAGGACCGCGGCGGCGTGCTGGAGCGCACCGCTGTCGGCGATCAGTACGTGCATGCCTCCATGGAGGCCCTCGGCGCGGCCCTGGGTGGTGAGCAGTCGGGTCACATCCTTTCGGCGCGCCATGGCATGAGCGGCGATGGCCTACTCACGGCATTGCAGGTGGCCACCTTGATTCACTCCCAGGGCGGCTCATTGGCGGAGTGGATGGACCAGAGCTTCCAGCCCTATCCCCAAAAACTGGTGAATGTGACCGTGCCGGATCGCGCGAAGCGCACCGGCTGGGAAGACTGCGAACCGCTGCGCGCTGCGGTTCAGGCTGCTGAGGCTGCGATGGCTGGCCGTGGTCGGGTGCTCGTCCGGGCCAGTGGCACCGAACCATTGCTGCGGGTCATGGTGGAGGCGGCTGAGCAGGCAGATGTGGAGCACTGGAGCTCACATCTGGCGCAGCTGGCTGATCAGCACCTCAACGCCGCCTGAGCGGCTTGTTGGAGAGCTCCGTCGCAGGCATCACCAGCGGGCTCCTGCCAGTGGGCGTCTGGGCAGAGGCGATGCAGCTCTGTTTCAAAGGCTCGCCTCAGGGTGCGCAGATGGCTCAAGGCTCCACCAACGCCGCAGATGGCCGGCTCTTGGAGCTGGAGTTTGCGCTGAATGGTGCTGACCATCTGGGCGAGGGCGGTGGCGGATCGCTCGATCACCGCTTGGGCCCGTGGATCGCCTGCAGCGGCTTGGCCATCCACCAGGGGTGCCAGTTGCGCAAAGCCTGCGGGCCCAAAGTCACTTGCCACCACCTTGGCTTTGAGCTCCTGGGCGCTCTGGATGCCCAGGGCGCTCCAGAGCTGGGTCCTCAGGGCTGATTCCGGCAGGCGGCCATCGGCCATCTGAACGCTGAGCATCAGGCCGTCGCGCCCGATGTCCATGGCTGAGCCGGCTCCATCGAGCAGCCAGCCCCAGCCGCTGCAGCGGTGGGTTTGCCCTGCCCCGTTGCGTCCAAGGGCGATGCAACCGGTGCCGCTGATCACAAGCACCCCGGGGGCGAGTCCCAAAGCGCCCCCTAGCGCTGCCACCTCATCGCCACTGACCCAAACGCGATCGCTAGGCAGCTGAAGACAGCGTGCCGCCAGCGCTTGGCCTTGCCGCTCAACGGAGCTGCCCGCCTCGATGCCGCTGGCGCCGATGCCTGCTGCGCTCAAGTTGCGGCCAGCGGGGAGGCCGGCGGCCTGCAGGCTTTGGAGGAGGGCTGCTTCAAAGCGCTCGGGCCCCCCAGGTGCGCCGAGATGGCTGACCCCGGGCCCCTGACCTTCGCCGCAGGGCACCAGCGTGGCGCTGTCAGTCAGCCAGGCCAAGCGGCAGCTGGTGTGGGTCTGCCCTGCGTCAAAACCTGCAATCAGGCGTGACTCAACCATCACTGACGCAGAGGGTGGCGAGGCAGAGCCAGCCACTGAGCTGTACCTCCGGCCGGAAGAAAATGGTGTCGGTCGCGCCTTGCACGCAGAGGCCAATGATGGCCGCGACGGCCGCCAGGGCGGGTAGCGCCCAGCTGGATTCACCTTTGAGTTGCCGGAGCCCGGCACGGATGCTCGCCAGCAGCAGAGCCAGTCCCGCGAGCAAGTTGGGGACACCCCCTTCCACCAGGAGCTCCAGCGGGACCGAGTAGGCGCTCAGGGCGTTGAACTTCGGCTGTTGATACAGGGGATAGATCAGGTTGAAGGCGGTGTTGCCCGGTCCAATGCCAAGCCATGGCCTCGCCTGGATCATGTCGATGGCTGCCAGCCAGACGTTGATGCGGAAGTTGTTGGAGCTGTCTCCGCGGCCAGCCGTCAGGCTGAGCACGCGGATGCGTAAGGGTTCGATCTGCGTGACGGCGATCAGCAAGGCGCAGACGCCGGCGCCGATCAGCAGCGCAGGGAATAGGCGCCGCCAGAGCGGAGGCCAGGTGCGGGTTTGGCGCAGCACCAGCAGCAGCGTGGCGACGCCCAGCGCGGCCACCATGCCCAGCCAACCTCCTCGGCTGTAGCTCAGGAAGAGAGCAACGCTGCCAAGCAGCACGCTGCTGGCGGCAAACAGCCGCTGGGGCCAGCGGCGCCAGCGCAGCAATGCGATCAGGGCAATCGGAAGGATCGGGATCAGATAGCCCGCCAGCAGGTTGGGGTTCTCCAGCGGCCCGTAGACACGGATTGTTCCATCCGCGACGGAGTTGGGATCCGCCCAGCGCGCCAGCTCCGTCGTGTCGCCATAGAGCTGGCGAATGGCGAGAACGCTGCTCAGCAGTTCACCCGCCAGAAGGGCCGCCACAACCCGGTCCCACCACTGCGGGGCGCGATCGAACAGCTGGCGCATCAGGGCGTAGACGCCCAGGTAGCTGATCAACTTGAACAGGCCCTTGGCCGCGGCTGCCGGCACCGGCGAGAAGCCAGTGGCGAGGATCGCGACGCCGAGCATGGCCAGCAGCCAGCCGCTGATGGGCCGGATGCTGCCCGGCGGTTGGCACAGCGCCCAGAGCAACCAGAGCAGCCCTGCCGCCAGGATCAACAGGCTGAGGCCGCCCCGGGTGACCACCGGCATGCCCGCCATCAAGGCGCAGAGCACGATCCCGGAGATCAGGCTCAAACGCGAGCCCAAGGGGCCGCTGGCAGCTCCGCTCAGCACCCCCTGCCAACGCAGCAACCAGGGAGTAGGCGGCGCTGATGCTGCGCTCATGCCGAGGGGTCAGGAGATGTGGCCGAATTATCGGCGGCTTCGAGCGCATGCTCCAGGGCCTCCAGGCTCGGCAGGGGCGTTTCGTTGCGTTCGTAGAGCACCCGATACACGGGTAGCCCCTGATCCATGACGTACGTCTCCCGTTCGGTGGGGACAGGGAGGGGATTGGCGCTGCGCCAGGGTCTTGCATCGCTACTCGGACGGCTGAAACAGCCGCTCGCTTCGGTGACGGCGACCATCGGTTCGATCACGGCCAGCACATCGCTTTGCAGGAACAAGCGCTTGCCGGGTTGCAGCGCCTCAGCAATGGAGAGCAGCAGGGCCGGCTGCAAAACCCGCCTCTTGTGGTGCTTCTTTTTGAACCAGGGATCTGGGAACTGGATCGAGACCAGATCCAGCTGGCCCGGAGCCAGAGCACCCAGCCAGGCCTCAAGACTCACATTGGCGTTGCAGAACAGGTAGTGCAGGTTGCTGAGGCCCAGGCCGCGTCGATCCGCTTCGGCTGCGTTCACCAAGGGGCGGCGAATCTCGACGCCCAGGTGGTTGACCTCCAGCTGCTGCTGGGCCAAGGCCAGCAGAAAGCGACCACGGGCGCAGCCGATATCGAGATGAATGGGCCGGCTGGCCTGCTCGAACAGCGCTGCAGGTGGGGGCAACTCCAGCGGTAGCTGGAAAAAGCGGCTGAGGGGATTGACGTGCTGGCGAACCATCGCGACTCAGGGGTTGTTCGGCACCAGGAAGCCCCAGCTGGCGGTGTAGCCGTGCAGATGGGTGGCTCCGGCCACAGGGCCGATCTCGCCATTGCAGAAGGCCCCGCCGATGGGCAGGCCAGGAAAGATCTCACGGCAGCCATCCACATCGCCATTGACCGTTCCGTAGAGGCCCTCGCCGCGGCCCAGGCAGGCGAAGAGCAGCGCCGCAAGAGGTTCGCTGTGGCGGGTGGACTGGCGACGGAGCAACTGCTGTTGTTCCTGGCGTGACGCCTCGGCATCTCTCAGTTGGAACTGCACCTGCTGGCCCACCCGTAGCCGCTCAGCCACGGCCACTGAACCCGTGCGGGGATCAACCCCGATCAAGTTGCGCACCAGGAAGGCCGGTTCGGCGCTGTCGCCGCTGGCCGGCAATTGGAAGTTGCTCTTGGCGACCCCCAGGAAGAGGGAATGGCGCACCAGCTCCCGCTCAGCCGGAGAGAGGGTTTCCAGAACGCGTTGCAGACAAGCCACCGGGGTGCCCTGCTGCTCTTTGGCGCTGAGCCGCAGGAGCACGTTGCGTTCGGCCTGGTCGATTTCGTACACCGGACCGATCGGCTTGCAGCCCTGGGCGACCACCGGATCGATGCGCCAGGCACCTTTGATCAAGCAGCCGATGGCGCCATCAACGACCCCATCGCCGAAGAGCAAGGAGCCATGGTTCGCGCTGTGCTGCCCGGCGATGCCTCCGATCTTCTGAGCGAAGGGGTAGGCGTAGTCGAGGCCACTGATCAGGTCGTTGATCGCCGTGCAGGTCGGATCGATGAAGAGCAGCATCGAGTGCCCGCCCTCGGGATGGGCCCCTGCCCAATCGGCCCACTGTTGGCTTGATCCATCGAGATCGGGCAGCTGCGCTGTCTCCAGCTGGAAGAGTTCGAGCTCCGTCTCAGGCAGTTGCAGCAGCGTGAGGCTGATGCCCGGTTGGTGCTCCAGCTCGAGGGCTTGGCCCTGGGGATCGGTGCCGACGACCCCACCGCCGCAGCAACCGATCCAGTGGTGGCTGTTGATGGCCCCCCGCAGCAAGGGCAGCACCCGTTGCAGGTCACTGGCATAGGCGCTGGAGCAGAACACCAGGGCCAGGTCTGCTGCCTGCCGCAGTCCAGCTTGTTTGAGTTGCTGGGCGAGCTCTGCCACAGCCTCTTCCAGGGAGGGTGCATGGCTGAGTGCGGTGAAGCAACGGGCCTGCCGGGAGGTCCGCCGCGATGGCAACAGCGAGAGGAGGCGTGAGTGCCAGGCCATCGGCGGACCTTACAGCCGCTCCTTTTCCGCCCAGGGCTGCAGATAATGGCCACTGGTGAGCCCCCGCTTCGTGCCAGATCCGCTGCTCTATCGCACTCTTGTCTGGCTGGATTACCGGTTGGCGGCTGTCTTCGCCATCGGCCTGCCCCTGGTGCTCTTGATCTGGGCGGCCTGGAAGCAGGAGGGCGCCCTGACCCGCTTGCTGGGGATCTACTGGAAGGTGGCCAGCCTGCTGCTGATCACCGTCTTGCTGCTGACCGATAACCGGCCCTTGGGTTACCTGCTGGCTCTCCTGGCGCAGCTGCTG